>CAUUEA010000018.1:0-33434 GCA_963544145.1 uncultured Veillonella sp. | reverse complement strand
AAGGCACATTAACTCGCCTTCCTGAACGTGAAGAACTTCCTATCGAAGTAAACGAAACATTAATCGTCGAATTGTACTCCAAATAATTGGATACTACAGCAACCAGTCTTCGGATTGGTTGCTTTTTTCTGCCCTAATGGTTGAAATTATTGTGAGTAGTTTATATAATGAAAGTGTATATCATTTATTACGTGTTAAGCGAGGTGCGATTATGAAAAAACTGTTTCTTCTACTAACGATTTTTTCACTCTTTACAATATCAGCATTTGCCGTTTCATTAGACGAGCTGAGAAATTCACCTGAAAGGTATAAGTTAGTTCTTTCTAATCCAACAACTGATCAATATGTTGAGATACCTTCTATTAACGTAGTTAGATACAGTCCACCGTATTATGTTATTAATTCAAGAACACATATAGTTAGGTATGAAGATAATATAATAACTTCTATCGATATGACGTATTTTTATGATTATAATCAATCTATTGCTTCCTTAGCAAATAAGGTCTATACAGTTGAGGAACTTTTAAAAAGCTTAAAAAATGATAGTGGTATAAAATTCCAAATGAAAGGCCATATATCTTTTTATTATGATGGAAGCCAAATAGGCACTTATACTAAATATAGCTTATCTAACCCTAAATATGGTCCCCAAAAATCTGATATAACCTCCGCTTCTTATGACACTGCAGCATTCACTTTCTACAAGGCCTACAATATGTATTTTAATCAACTGTTTGATGAAGATTTATTCGAAAGGTAACCACTATGTCACAAATTCTCTTATCAATTTTTTACTTTATCTTAGCCGGTATTGCCGAGATCGGTGGTGGCTATTTAGTATGGCTTTATCTAAAAGACGATAAAAGCCCCTGGTATATGCTCGCTGGTGCTATTACCCTCATCATTTATGGTATTATCCCTACTTTACAGGAAGCACCTTTCGGCAAGGTCTACGCTGCCTATGGTGGTATCTTCATTGCCCTTTCTATTTTATGGGGCTATTATGTAGACGGTATTACACCCGATCGATATGACATCATCGGTGGTATTGTATCTATTATTGGGGTGCTGATTATTATGTATTATCCTCGATAGTATAACTCCCTAGGGTTCCACCTAGGGAGTTTTTGTGCTTCTGTAAGCCCCATATTCTTTGACTTATATCCCTCTAGATACAAAAATCTCTAGCACAGCTTCAACGCTACGTTAGAGATTTTTATTATGTATTAAATTTTTGGTATTATACATTTTTTGATTCATTATTATCTTATACTTTTTCTAACTTTCTCTTATTATTTTGAACTAGCTTTGGTAGAGGCACAGGTACCATCCATTCTTTACGTTCTAGCCAATCATTTGGAAACCCCATCATTTTAGGATCTACATGCTTACTATGTAAAATTAATTCTTTTATAAAATACACAAATGGATATTCTGGATCTATTGATTTTAAAATTTCAGACATAACAATAATAGTATTATAAATCTTACTATCCAATTTTGATATATCTAAACTAGAAAAAATAAGTCTATCTTGTAAGCCTCGAACTGGCATAAATAACAATGGTGTCCTTTTATTCCAAAGTCGCCCATTATGTGCACATACATTTCTTACCCATCTCAAATGATTAAGTATAGATAACATCGGTCTATAATCAATAGAAAATATAGAAAAGATTGCTCTCTTATCACTTTTTGATTTTATACCATGTATCCAATTCAAAAGTTCACCTAACGTAAGAAATAATGCAGAAACCCATACTGGCGGTGTCGAAAAATCTTTATATTTTTCTCTATAATGCTTTGCAAACATTTCATTACTTTTTTGATAAGATCGAACTAACTTATCAAAAGCTGTTTCTGTAGAACGCTTTTGACTTGGGCTACATATTTCAGATTTAAATATATTAGCATCTTCATGAGGATGTGATGTATTATAATGAGTAGCTAAATACTGTGCCCACAATGCTTTTACCGCTATCTCTATTTTTTCAATTCCAGTCGATATTAAGCGTCTAAACTTTTGGTCAAATATATAGGTCTGCTTTACCTGGGTCCATGTAGTACCTTCTACAAATGTATGAGTTCTAGGTGCACAATTAGGATATCGTTCTTCATACATCCACCAATATCCACTTAACCTATAATACCCTACAGTTTTTAACCAACATCTTAAATCATGTTCATCGGAAACATACATTCCCCGTTCTTTTAATTGCTTTATCTGCTCTTCAATCGTTGTAGGACGTTTTATACTAATACTAACAGTCATATAGCAACACCTCTTATCGATATAAAAAGACCCATCCTGGTGCGCTGTTGTCATAAAACTCTGAAGCGTGATGGGTACTGTTACTATTATAGTATCATAGCTTATACTTCTTTTCAATCTTTTTTCACTTTTATAATACAAAAATCTCTAGCACAGCTTCAGCGCTACGCTAGAGTTTTTTTATTATGTATTAAATTTTTTCACCATAGAAGATCAATTCTTCGTCTTTCACAAGGGCATAGGAACGCGTTCCCAATCCCATGCGGTCTGCACGAAGTAAGATGGCTTGCCATTCGCTGTTAGGAGAAATATCTTTGAAATAATCCCATGTGCGTTTTTCCACTGTGCTCAACACGCCGTTTTCCACAGGTGCAGCTTGCGTGATAATATCGCCCAAGGCCTCATCCATAGCTACCATATCATAGGATACAACAATACCCAAGTTGCCTACGATTTCATTGGTCGCACCAGCCTCTTTCAGCTTGTCTTGGTTCACATAATCAGCTACGATATCCATCGCTACACCTACGTGAAAACGTTGACGATTTCGAGTAGCAGCTGCCGCATATTCCGCCACCGCTTTATGATGTTCTGTTCCCGTTAAGGATACTAGCTCTCGACGGCCTTCTAAGCTGGCAGAATACCAACCAGTATTGTTCACGGCGCCAGAGAATCCACTGTATTCGTTGGCTTTAATATGGTTCACAGAAATAACCACATCACTAGTAGCAATGCGTTCGTCAATGTAAGCTACTTTCACAGATTCACCATCAGGAATGATTACCTCACGAGAATTGTTGCTAGGCTCATCTACATAGACCACCGTGCCCCCTTCGGACTCAATGCGGTCTTTCATGTACGCCACTACTATTTCATAGGCCTCATAATCACTGTGCAAATCATTGCGTAGTAAGGCCACTCGTTTGCCCTCGCAACCAATTTCCTCAAAGCCAATTTTGCGCAATAAAAATTCCAATCGTTTATGAATTAATTCTTGATTAACCTCTTGCAAAGGGGAGTAATATACTTCCATATCATACCTCCTACAACTATGTCATTTTGTAAAAAAAGGGCTGCATCAACTGATACAGCCCTTACCTTGGCGGAGAGAGGGGGATTTGAACCCCCGCGCCAGTTTCCTGACCTACCGCATTTCGAGTGCGGACTCTTCAGCCACTTGAGTACCTCTCCGTATACGACGGCGTTCTTTGAAAAAATCTTTCATCATCTGACTGCATTCGTCTTGCAATACACCAGCCAACACCTGTGGCTCGTGATTTAGATTCGGATGTGAAAGTACGTTAAACAAAGATTCTACCGCACCGCCCTTATAATCGCTACTACCATAGACAACGCGATCAATGCGACTGTTGATAATGGCACCAGCACACATAGGGCATGGCTCTATCGTAACATAAAGCGTGCAACCGGTCAACCGCCATCTTTCGAGTAGTGCATTTGCCTCACGAATGACTAGTACCTCCGCATGGGCTGTCGCATCATGATCAATCTCACGTCGGTTGTGGTGACGGCTAATAATCTTGCCTTCGTGGACCAACACCGCTCCAATAGGGATTTCGCCCATCTCATAGGCTTTACGAGCCTCCACAAGAGCCTCTCGCATATATTCTTCATCTGACATACTTTCACTTCCTTTCGAACACTCATACACAATAGCATACCATACTTTCATCCAATCGTCACTTCTTCGGCTATATGCCTGCAGATAATTACTCTCCTAGAGAAATACATAACATTAGAAATAGAAAAGAACCACTAAGCAGCATACTTATAGTGGTTCTTTTTTTGTTCCTTATTCATATCCGATCTTACACAACAGACTAAGGTCATTTAACTGTCCCCGCAATGGGGAACGTAAATAGTGCGGTGCACTATTTACGCACAGATATCTGGTCTTGCGCAAAAGGCTAATATTATTTATGAGTCCCCGCATGGGGAAGTAATTCTAAAGGGCTTACTAAAAATCAAGAGGCATTTTCTAAGTTTAAGTTTAAGTTTCAGTCCCCGCAATGGGGTAGTAATTCTAAAGGAATAAAGCTAAGGATGTATTTCAAAACATCCGAATTGCGTTTCAGTCCCCGTAATTGGGAAGTAATTCTAAGGCTAATGGTCTTGTCACTGGAAAATCTGTATATGAAGCGTTTCAGTCCCCGCAATGGTGGACGTAAATAGTGCAGTGCACTGTTTACGCATAGATATCTGTGTGTCAGCAATAAAACCGCATAACCAAGCCTCTCAAAATGCACTTTCCGACGATCTCCGCCCATCTTGAACTTCGACGTAACATCGCATTTCAAAAAGTGCTACAAACCGTACAACCACAAGGCCGACGATCTTTTTGATTTTCTTTAGAATTTTTTCAGGAAAAATCTCACTTTATAAATGTTTTTGGAAAACAGTCTGTTAAGCCTATCTAGTTAGCACTATATCATACTTTCACCTATCTATCAAGAGTTTTTTACCTGCTCACATCCCCTTCTAGCTGTCACTCGATTACACTCTAGTATGTGCAAGGATTTTTTCTTTCAATCTGTGATATAATAAAGGGTATATATACTCTTTTAATAACTCCACTGAGGTGAACGATTATATGGAACAACGAGCGTTTAGTAAAATCAATGTGGGACTAGCTATCACGGGCAAACGTGATGATGGGTACCACAATATAGACACCATCTTTCAATCTATTTTCTTGGGGGATTCCCTCTATTTCGCGCGTCATCATTCGGTTGTGTTTTCCGGAGATGCACCCGATTTACCCTATTATATGACCCGCTTAATTCCTTATACTGAAAGCAACATCGCTATGAAAGCGCTTCGCATGGTACAAGACTATACAGGCTGCCAACAAGGGGCTGCCATCCATCTATTAAAGCGAGTGCCTCCTGCAGCCGGTCTTGGTGGTGGTAGCGCAGACGCCGCTGCCATGCTATTAGGCCTCAATAAATTCTGGGATCTTCACTTAACAGAAGCAGAATTACTAACCATGGCATCCCAACTTGGCTCTGATGTACCTTTCCTATTGAAAGGCGGCACTGCCCGTGGCACAGGTCGCGGTGAAATCTTAGAATCATTGCCTACAGGACAAGCGCAGTGGCTCCTCATTGTGAAGCCTGAAATCAGTATCTCCACGGCAGAGGCCTATGGTCGTTTCTCGGGATCTTCTCGTGTCACCACAGCCACGATGGATACTGTCACAGAACATATGAAAGCGAAGGAGTTTCGCCAAGCTTTCACAGCCAGCGACAATACCTTCGAAGAACTAATCTTTCCGTTGCACCCTGAACTTGTGGCGTGCAAGCAATTTTTCGTTGACCGTGGATTCCCTACAATCATGACGGGTAGCGGTCCTACCATGGTAGTCCTATTGGAAAAGGCCATGGAAGCCATTCGCTTACAAGAAGAAATCAAAACAGCCGGTCACAACTGGCTTTCACTAATTACGAAAACACATGATGAGGAGGCATTACCATGACTGCACCACGTTTACAACCCATCCGTTTAGACGCGTACAAACCACTTCGTGAGATTGTTAGCGATGCCCTGCGCCAAGCCATTCGTGATGGTATTTTACCACCAGGAGAACGCCTCATGGAGATTCCTCTTGCGGAAGAACTCGGCGTAAGCCGTACCCCGATTCGTGAAGCCATCCGCATTTTAGAGCAAGAAGGGCTTATCGTCATGATTCCTCGCCGTGGTACCTATGTGGCGGATATGAGTTTGAAAGATGTGACAGAAGTCTTTGAACTTCGCTCTATCTTAGAAGAGCTGGCCGCAGAACTTGCCGCAGAGCGTATTACGAATGAAGAAATCGAGGCCTTAGAGCAACATCTTGTAGAAATCGGCAACTATATGAACGAAAATAATTTAGACAAAGTCGTACAAGCCGACATTCTATTCCATGAAATTCTCTACAAAGCGTCTCGTAATGATCGCCTCGTAGAAATGATTCACAACCTACGGGAACAAACATTGCGTTTCCGTACCTTATCCATGAGCCAAACAGGTCGTCTTGCAAAAACTTGGGACGAACATCGTCAACTGGTGGAAGCCATATCCGATCGCGATGTAGAACGAGCTCGCCACATTGCTCGTATCCATATGGAAGAATCGGAAAAAACATTGCTCGCCGGCATGCAACTAAAAGGGCATGAAGACTAAATTTAGCTAAACTTACATACTATATAGAAAGGGTCCCTCGGGGACCTTTTT
The DNA here is from genome assembly GCA_963544145.1 of uncultured Veillonella sp. GTDB lineage: Bacteria > Bacillota > Negativicutes > Veillonellales > Veillonellaceae > F0422. Next base: position 26,926 of record CAUUEA010000018.1, on the reverse strand, counting down.
TAGTGTAAATAATAAGGGCTACTCATCTAAGTTTTCCTCGAGAAAGTGTCATAAGAAATATAAATAGAGGAACGTTGATATCATCAACGTTCCCCTTTTTTATACAACTAGTCAATATACGAATAGAGTTTCCCTAGTAATACCAATTACGTAAGGTCTATCCCCTATTTGCCACTCATATATTTCGCTTTAAATGCCGCTAACTGCGCTTCTTCTAATTCCATACCTTCACCTTGGAAGTGAGCAATGCTTTGTTGCATTTCTTCGTAGGCTGTTGGCACGATTTTCGTAAAGCGATCTTTATACAGTACCCAGTTTTCTAACATATGACGACCTTGTTTGGAGTTCGTATGTAATACATGTTGTTGTACTAACTCATGAATCCGTACTAGGTCACTTTCACTAGGTTTGCGAAGTTCCACAAGTCCTGTATTACAGTAGCGTCCATCTAAATCGAGCACATACGCATAGCCACCGGACATGCCCGCCCCGAAGTTACGGCCCACACGGCCAAGGACAAGGACCTCACCACCTGTCATATATTCGCAACCGTGGTCGCCCACACCTTCTACAACGGCTGTGATACCACTGTTACGAACGCAGAAGCGTTCCCCTGCCACACCGTTGATATACGCCGCACCAGAGGTAGCACCATAGAATGCCACATTACCAATTAAGATATTTTCATGCGCTTCATAGGTCGCCGCCTTTGGTGGATACGCAATGATAGTACCACCAGACAAGCCTTTGCCAAGATAATCATTCGCATCCCCTTCCAGCTCTAAGGTCATACCGTTTGGAATGAAAGCGCCGAAACTTTGACCAGCAGAACCAACAAAGTTCAATTTAATCGTGTTATCTGGTAAGCCCGCTTCACCGTAACGACGAACCACTTCACCGCCGACTAAAGTACCTACTACACGATTCACATTGCTAATAGCCAATTTCGCACGAATAGGTTTTTGATCATCCAAGGCAGGACGGCACATACGAAGTAATTTTTTCATATCCAAGGTGCGTTCCAATTCATGGTCTTGATCAATGCTATGCAAATGTCCCACAGAAGCATCTGTGTATGGTTTGAACAAGATTCGTTTCAAGTCCACACGAGACAATTTGAAATTATCGTCTTGGGAGCGTTGGCGCACTAAATCGATACGACCTACTAACTCACGCACGCTACGAATGCCCAAACGAGCCATGATTTCACGCAATTCTTGGGCGATGAATTTCATCAAGTTTTCCACATATTCTGGTTTGCCTGTGAATTTAGCACGCAATTTTTCATCCTGTGTTGCCACGCCGTACGGACATGTATTCATATGGCAAACCCGTGCCATACGACAGCCTACTGCCACTAATGGCAAGGTACCAAATCCGAATAATTCTGCCCCTAGCAAGGCTGCGATAGCCACATCATAACCAGTCATGAGCTTACTGTCTACTTCCAGTTGTACACGGTCACGCAAACGGTTCAACATCAAGGTTTGATGTGTCTCTGAAAGTCCCAATTCCCATGGCACACCGGCATGTTTCACAGAAGTACGACCTGCTGCACCAGTACCACCATCATATCCGGAAATTAAAATACTATCTGCTTTCGCTTTTGCTACCCCTGCGGCAATGGTACCTACCCCTGCTTCTGAGGTTAATTTTACGGAAATCGCTGCACTTGGATTCACGCATTTCAAGTCGTAAATTAATTCTGCCAAATCTTCGATCGAGTAAATATCGTGATGTGGTGGTGGGGATACCAGTTCTACCCCCGGTGTAGAGTGACGGGCTTTACCAATCTCTGGATATACCTTTTTACCTGGTAATTGGCCACCCTCACCTGGTTTCGCACCTTGGGCGCATTTGATTTGCAATTCTTTTGCATGCACCAAGTAATTCGTAGTCACCCCAAAGCGACCCGATGCAATTTGTTTGACCTCACTATTGCGATTATCTCCATTCGCATCAAGGACAAAACGACTAGTATCTTCGCCACCTTCCCCAGAGTTCGATGTGGATCCTAAACGGTTCATCGCAATCGCAATAGTTTCATGGGCTTCTTTACTGATAGCGCCATAGCTCATAGCGCCAGCTTTAAAGCGTTTCACAATATCTTCCACTGGTTCTACTTCTTCCACCGGAATACCGCCACCCACAGGGAAGTTCAATTCCATCAAGCTCCGCAATGTTACATGATAGTCATTGCGAATCATTTTAGAATATTCTTTGTATGTATTGTAATCTCCTTCGATCAAGGATGTTTGTAATAACTTAATCGTATCTGGATTAAATAAATGCTCTTCTCCGTCTTTCATTGGACCGTACCAACCACCTGGTTCCAGGACTTTCACATCCTCTTTGAAAGCCCGTTGGAATCGCTCTAATGTTTCATGAGCTACACCACCTAAACCGATACCGCCAATGCGTGTCGGTGTGTTTGGGAAGTAGGTACTAATAAAGTTTGTATTCAATCCCAAGGCCTCAAAGATTTGTGCCCCATGGTAACTGCGTACCGTGGAGATACCCATTTTCGACATGACTTTCATAATGCCAGACACAGAAGCCTTGATGTAATTTGCTTCTGCCTCTTCTGGTGTAAGGTCACCTAAGCGGTTTGTAGCTTGTAATTCGCGCACCGTTGCTAATGCCACGTATGGATTGATGGCTGTTACGCCATAGCCTAGAAGTGTGCAGAAATGATGCACTTCACGAGGTTCCCCAGATTCCAAGATTAATCCCATTTCTGTGCGCAATACTGTGTTAATCAAGTGATTATGTACAGCAGCGACTGCTAATAAGGCTGGGATTGGTGCATGGTGTTCGTCCACGCCACGGTCAGACAAGATTAATACGTTTTGGTCAGTACGAGCTGCTTCCTCTGCATCCTTGCATAGACGGTCTAAGGCTTCTTTCATTCCTTCCGCACCTTTAGCAGGATCAAATAAGATTGACAATGTCACAGATTTCATGCGACGGCAATCCAATTGTTTAATGCTTGCCAACTCTTGGTTCGTCATAATTGGTGTCCGCATGGAGACTGCGTAGGTGCCCACTTTATTAGGGTCTGTTAAGTTACCGCTATTGCCTAGCATCACTCGTGTGGAGGTAACCATTTCTTCACGGATGGCATCGATTGGCGGATTTGTTACTTGTGCAAATAGTTGTTTGAAATAGGAATACAACATTTGCGGTTTATCTGAAAGAATTGCCAACGGAGCATCGGCCCCCATGGAACCTACAGGATCTTTTCCATCTTTCGCCATAGGGATAATCATGCGCACCAAATCTTCTTGGGTATAGCCGAATACTTGTTGTTGCATGAACAAGTCCCCTACCTCTGGGATGCTATCTTCCGTAGCTTGTTGAATTTCCGACAAGTGAATGACATGTTCTTTCACCCATTCATGGTACGGCAATTCTGTAGCCACTCGCTGTTTAATTTCTTCATCAGAAATGATACGACCTTCTTCTGTGTCGATTAAGAGCATTTTACCTGGCTCTAAACGACCTTTAGCGCGAATCATATCATCCGCTTCGTTCACTACGCCTACTTCAGATGCCATAATTACACGATCATCAGCAGTCACATAATAGCGTGCAGGGCGCAAGCCATTTCTATCTAGGACACCGCCGATAACAGTTCCATCAGTAAAGCCCATCGCCGCCGGACCGTCCCATGGTTCCATCATGAAACTATTGAACTCATAGAAGTCATGTTTTTCTTGACTCATCAAGGTGTTACGTTCCCACGGTTCTGGAATCATCATCATGATGGCATGTGGCAAGCTACGGCCTGTCATATGCAAGAACTCAAGTGTATTGTCAAACATGGCAGAATCCGAACCTGTATCGTCAACAACAGGGAACACTTTTTTGATATCTGGGAATAATGGAGACTCTGCTTTTCCTTCACGAGCATTGATCCAGTTCACATTGCCACGAATCGTATTGATTTCTCCATTATGTACTAAATAACGGTTAGGATGGGCCCGTGCCCAGCTTGGGAATGTATTCGTACTAAAACGAGAGTGAACCATTGCCAACGCAGAAGTAAAATCTAAATCATTCAAATCTAAATAAAAGTTTCGTAATTGTACTGGCGTCAACATGCCTTTGTAGACGATCGTTTTAGAGGACAAGGAAGCAATGTAGAAATCGCTACTCATTTCTTTGCTCAATGGAACGATGCGCTTTTCTGCAACTTTACGAATCATATATAATTTGCGTTCAAACTCTTCTTGGTTTGTCACCTCTGGTCCTTTACCGATAAGGATTTGAATCATCCAAGGGCGAATCAATGCTGCTTCATGACCAACTGCCGTAGAGTCTACCGGTACTTCACGCCAGCCCAATACAATTTGACCTTCCTCGCGAACTACTTCTTCTAAGATTCGCTTTTGCTCATTCCGCAATGTTTCGTATTTATGAGCAAAGACCATGCCCACCCCGTAGTCGCCAGCAGGTGGCAAATGGATGCCCAACACTTCGCATTCACGGCGGAAAAAGTCATGTGGAATTTGTACTAAGATACCTGCTCCATCGCCTGTATCCTTATCGGCGCCAGCACCACCACGGTGCTCCAAACGCTCAAGAATACGCAAGCCATCATCGATAATATCGTGGGATTTCTTACCTTTAATATTGACTACAAATCCCATACCGCACGCATCTTTTTCAAATTGGGAGCTATACAAACCATTCGCTTCCAAATGGCGCTGCTCCTCATGTTGTTTTGCAATGGTACTCATTTCCATCATAACCCTCTCCTCCTGTAGGCTCTCTATCACTACACTAGCGTACTTAACACTAGGTATACACATACTGAAAGTTCTAATTTTCCTACGTTAATTATTTTCTATAGAATATAGAACTTCTTATTATACTAGCAAAATTTATTATATATTTCAATACATTTTACTTATGTATACATGTATTCTTAAATAGTCCACCCCTTTTTATCCTACGAATTAAACTTCATAGGGCATCCTTCAATATATATCTACTCTTCAAAGATGTAAACATATACCTTCATCTACTCTGCTAAGCATGTCTACTATACAAGAAAACGCACAGTCACCCTAAGGTAACCATGCGTTTACGTCATTGTAAAAATATTCTATTATACGATGCGAACAATCCAGCCTTCTGGTGCTTCGATTTCACCATGTTGAATGCCAAGTAATGTTTCGCGTAATTTTGTTAATGTTGGACCCATTTCATCCATACCGCTTGGGAAGAAGATATCTTCTTCTTTGGAATGTACCATACCAACAGGAGAAATTACAGCTGCTGTACCGCAAAGACCACATTCAGCAAAGTCTTTCAACTCTTCTTTATACACTTCACGATGTTCCACAGTCATGCCTAAATAATGTTCTGCCACATACATCAAGGAACGACGTGTAATCGATGGAAGGATACTATTTGATTTCGGTGTTACCAATTTTCCATCTTTTGTGATAAAAATAAAGTTCGCCCCACCAGTTTCTTCTACTTTTGTACGAGTTTGTGGATCTAAATATAGATTTTCTGCATACCCTGCTTCATGCGCTGCTTCTAAAGCATGTAAGCTCATCGCATAGTTCAAGCCCGCTTTAATATGGCCGGTACCATGTGGTGCTGCACGGTCAAAATCGGAGATTTGGATTTTCAATGGTTTTACACCACCTTTGAAATAATCCCCTACAGGAGTACCGAAAATACGGAATTGGAACTCATCTGCTGGTTTAACACCGATAACGCTGTTTGTACCCATCAAGAATGGACGAAGATACAAACTACCACCAGTGCTGTATGGAGGCACAAACTCTTGATTTGCTTTTACCACTTCTTTCACAGCCTCGATGAAACGATCCGTTGGGAATGGTTGCATCACAAGATATTTTGCAGAATCATACATACGCTCAGCATTCAAATCTGGACGGAAACACACAATGTGACCGTCTTTCGTGTAATACGCTTTCAAACCTTCAAAAATCGTTTGCGCATATTGAAATACACCAGCACATTCATTGAGGACAATATTCGCCTCACCCGTTAAACCGCCTTCATCCCATTGACCATCTTTGAAATTAGACACATAACGGAATGGCGTTTCTTTATAACTAAAATCTAAATTGTTCATATCAATCTTTGCCATACTGTCCTCCTACAATTCCATACCTGTGAAAGCCTATGCACTCAGCACGTTCCACCCTTCACATCATATGAATATTTACTGATTTGTATTTTAGATAAAAACTATTATACACCCAACGCAGAAAATGTACAAGAGTACACACATAAAAGATAGGTCGGATTCTAACGTTCATTCTGTCCCAACATTGGGGAACTTTTTTGTATTTTTTTAATAAAAAAGTTCCCCAAATTATAAAGCTTACATTGATTGAATACACATAAGATTATCAAGTGATACCACCTTGTTTTTTATATCATTCCAACCTGTATCCTTATATATCTTCTCCAAAATACTATGTGCAATCCATGCCCCGCCCGATAGATATCCAACACTAGTAGATTGATATACTTCTACATAAAACCTTTTTGCCTCGGCCTCCTCGTCCTCTTCATCTGCTGATATTTGATGAAGCAACATAGTAGCTAGATCATGAACCTTTTGTATTTTCTCCATATCAATTTTGTAAAAAGAGTCTGTAATGGTAGGTACGCCTTCTCCATGACCTACCTTTCGTACATGATTCCTCAACGCACTATCATTCCGCAATGTATGTATATCAGTCGCTTTATCCCAACACATTTCATGAAGAATCATCATATCAGCTTTTGCTATATCTATATGATTAGCATAAAAACTATACACATACTTTTTCTGATTAGGCCTATCTTCTACAATTCTGACAAGTAAATCATCCAACACTACAGAAGACTCACCTATTAGCTTAATCCCCTCGATTCGCTCATAATAGGAATCTATATATCCCTCAACTTGTATCATCACCAATCTAGGATATTTCCTGCATTCTATATACTTTTGGTCTATCAAACCGCTTTCACCTCTATGTGTACTACATTAACTTCTGTTTTTCCGAAATCGCTTCCATAGAAACTATATGTGCCAATTGATATTCCCCTTTCTCTTGTTACATTCATTCTCCAGAGAGCTATTTATATCTCTTTTATATTCTAATTATTGCACTACCTCTCCACGTTTTTCATTAACCTTTTTGACTGCCTCTACATAAAAGTTATATATCCCTTGAGATGAAACAGGTATCTCATCTATATTATGTACGTATATACTATTAAAAACACTGGGTCTTTGATAATCATGATTTCTAACTTCTGTACTAGTATTAATCACATGTACAAATTCATTATAATTCATAATCCTCTCTTTGCTAGAAAAAGGGAACTCCTTATCTTCAACAGTATATATCTGCTTCTGCTTCAAATCTATAATCAGAATGCCAACCTCAGTATATACATACACATACTTAGATTGAATCCTTATATATTTCGGATATGTTAACCAATGATGTTGCGTTATATCCATTAATACTCCATCATATCTAAAAGGTAAATATGTTAACTCTGATGCTATATCTTCACTAGCTACTGTTTGATCTGAATATTCCTTCATCCACTTTTCCCAACTCTGTTTCCTATATTTTGAAAGTAACATCTCACCTCGTTCAGCAGAATACTCCTTTGTCCACATTCTTTCAGAATAACCCCTATCATATGTTTCGGAATACACTAAGGTCTCACCTAGAAAAATATAATATCCATCAAGGGTTACCACTAAGACCTCATTATCATCCTCACTGTAATAATCTAACACTGACTGTAAAACAATCGTATTATCACGATTCCTAACTAAAATTAAAGTCCAATTTTTATCATCCCAAGTATGTATATCTTCCACCTTATAATACTGAAAGTCATGCACCACATCATTACTAAGCATATAAAATATGCCACCAGCAAGAATAGAACAGAGCAATAACAATATGCCACAAACCGTCAGAACTATCTTAACAACCTTCATTAGCACCTCACAGTTTTAATTAGCCATACCCACACTAGATATAGTAGCATTACCAGCCATACAAACTAACATGTCCTACACTATGTATTTACATTCTATCACAACCGTAATCATTTCCCTAGGATTGCCCTCATTCGTAGATTATCTCTTGGGGACTCAGTCCTATACAGGCCAAACCAGAAGAGCACGACATAGTCTGGAGCAAACCTACCGTAGGATCAGTTTGTGGAAGACTATGTCGGGCTCTTCCCTTTATCCACATAGAAGCAAAGTCCCAAGATGGAATAGAATAGAAAAGACTCCTATGGGATGATCCCCATAAGAGTCTTTTCGTCTTGCAGTATGTTGTCATGCTTAGATGACTATATAATAACTTCGTTCAGCAGCAAACCAACTTACACATTCGCTGACTTACCGGAGTTGAAGTTACTAACTAAATTATTCCGGCTTTTTAAATTTTGGAGAAGTAGGACATGTTTCAGGAGTCACGACTTTGCGAGCACCTAAGTCACCGCTACGATCTACATAGGTAGTATGTAATAATTCATGAGCAATGTGTCCCAATGGTTTTTCTAAGAAATTAGTGTATGCATCTTTAATTTCAGGGTTTTCATAAGAAGAACGAAGTTTCATATTAGAATCCCAGTTATAAAGACCTTCAATACGTTCACCTTTTACTTTATTAGCAACTGGTAATTTAGCACGTGGTTGTCCACCACCACCGATACAGCCGCCTGGGCAAGCCATCATTTCGATGAAATCATATGTTTTACCAGATTCTTTCAATTCGTTCAAGAATTCACGGATATTTTTACCGCCATGACACACAGCCACGTTGATCGTATGTCCACCGATTTCTACAGTTGCTTCTTTCACGCCATCCATGCCACGCACATCTGTTAAGTTAAGAAGTGGAGCTGGAGATGGTTCGTCGCCAGTGATGAATTTGTAGGATGCACGCATCGCTGCTTCCATAACACCACCAGTATTACCAAAGATAACCCCGCCGCCAGTAGCAGCACCGATAAATTTATCATAAGCGGAATCTTCCACTGCAGCAAAATCTAATTCTGCATCGCGAATCCATTGAGCAAATTCACGTGTAGTAATACAGATATCTGTATCTGGGCCCAAGTCTTCACCAGTGAAACGAGTTGCATTATTTTGCTCAGGACGACGAATTTCTGCTTTTTTAGCAGTACAAGGTGCTACCGATACGGATACAATTTTCTTAGGGTCAATATTCATATTTTTTGCAAAATATGTTTTTACCATAGCAGATTCCATAGCGATACAGCTACGAGCTGAAGAAATATGGGATACATATTCTGGGAAGAATGTTTCGCAGAATTTTACCCATGCTGGACAACAGCTAGTAAATTGTGGCAACGGACCTGTGCCATGTAATTTACGTTCTAATAATTCGCTTGCTTCTTCCATGATTGTTAAGTCAGCACCGAAGTTTGTATCTACTACATAGTCAGCACCTAACGCACGAAGAGCACCTACCATCTTGCCTTCTTGGTATGTACCAGGCTCAAATCCAAATTCTTCACCGATGGATACACGAACAGCTGGCGCTGTTTGGATGACAACGATTTTCTCTGGATCTGCAATAGCTTCTTTTACTTTATCTAATTCTGTACGTTCGTACATTGCACCAAATGGGCAAATTACTGCACATTGACCACATTGGATACAGATAGGATTATCTCCTGTTGCTTCCAAATCATAGTAGTCAAGGACGCTCATAGTGTCAGCACATGCTTTACGACAAAGAGTACAGTTCTTACATTTTTCTAAATCATGAATAATCGCCACATTATCCTCTGCAATAGGGGCACGGCGATCAAGATGTTGGAATCGACTTTCGAAACTCATTATTATGCACCTCACATAGTGTAAACAATACTAGTTATGTATTCATTAACTTTCCGTCATATTATAACAAATATTCAGGCTTGTGAAAAGAAATGTCTATGCCATTTATCTTTCTATTCTTCTAAGTTCTAACAAAATTTTACACATCCATTTAGAATACACATTTATATTGTTTTTATGTTACTTTTATCACACATGTAGATTTTTGTCAAACATTTTTCATTATATATCTTTCAAAATTCATATACCCAAAAAACTACTAGGATTTCGCCCTTAGTAGCACAAAACAGGAGAGTTTCCTCTCCTGTTTCTATGTTATTTCAGCTCAAACAATGGGGTGTTCTTTGCTTGATCCCCCAAAGCTGTTTGTGTGAAAGTAGTAATGAACTGTTGCACCGCCAATGTTGGTGTTAAGCGACCCTCGACGACAGCATCTTCGATGCTACCACGACAGGCCACAATTTCTGGAGCTCGATAGAACAAGTTTTGCAAATGTTCTTCCACCATGGAATATACCCACGATAAAGTTTGGTCACGGCGACGAGCTTGTAGCACCCCATTGCCTTGACATTGTTCCATGAATTTCTCGATAACACCTTGCCACAATTCCATGATGCCATCACCCGTGTAGGCAGAGCATGTATAGGCATGAGTTGTCCACTGTTCTGTAGCATCTCGAATGAACCATAAAATACGTTCATATTCTTGGCGCGTCACTTTGGCACGTTGCAAGTTATCTCCATCGGCCTTATTTACGACAATCGCATCGGCTAATTCCATAACGCCTTTTTTCATACCTTGTAATTCATCGCCAGCACCGGTCAACACAACGAGTAAGAAGAAGTCGACCATGGAACGCACTGTGGTTTCACTTTGACCTACCCCTACGGTTTCTACGAGAATCGTATCGTAACCAGCAGCCTCACATAATAGCAGGGTTTCTCTACTTTTACGAGTCAAGCCCCCCAAAGTACCGCCTGATGGAGACGGTCGAATGAATGCATTTGGTTCCCGTGAAAGTTGTTCCATCCGCGTTTTATCGCCTAGGATAGAGCCACCTGTGACTGTACTCGATGGATCCACCGCAAGGACTGCTACTTTGTGACCATTTTGACATAATTTTGTGCCCAGTGCTTCAATTAAGGTAGATTTACCAGCCCCAGGCACCCCAGTAATGCCTACACGGGTGGATTTGCCTGTGTATGGTAACAAACGTTGAATAACTTGTTGCGCCATGTCGAAATGGGCGGCTGCATTACTTTCAATTAAGGTAATGGCACGGGATAAAATCATCCGATTACCAGCAAGTACCCCTTCTACATAGTCATCAACAGTCAATTTTTTCCGTTTTACTACCTTAGGGGCTACCGGTTTTTGTGGCGCATGGGTATGTTCATCCATCCCATCATGTCCGCCATCCACACCCCGCATGACCCGACATGCAAATTTATCATCTTTCTCCTCAGGAACCCAAGAAGGCTTATAGGTATCATCACTCATAAGACACCCTCCTTTCACCGATTCGAATATGACCGATTATTCTTCCTCTTCTAAGCGTTCTTCTAATAATTCGAGAACTTTTTTAGCACATACTGGAATGATTGTACCAGGTCCAAAGATAGCTGCTGCACCATGCTCATAGAGATAATCATAATCTTGAGCTGGGATAACGCCACCGATAACAACCATAATATCTTCACGTCCTAATTTTTTAAGTTCTTCACATAACTGAGGCATCAATGTTTTATGACCTGCTGCTAAGGAACTCATACCTACGATATGTACGTCATTATCTACGGCATCTTTCGCTGCTTCTTCTGGAGTTTGGAATAAAGGTCCGATATCTACGTCATAGCCCATATCTGCAAAGGCTGTAGAAATTACCTTAGCTCCGCGGTCGTGACCATCTTGACCCATTTTCGCTACGAAAATACGAGGGCGACGACCATGTTTTTCTTCAAATTTTTCAGTCATGCTGCGCACTTCTGTGATGACATCATCATCGCTGAATTCGCTGCTGTATACACCAGAAATAGAGCGAATGATCGCTTTATGACGGCCACATACTTTTTCTACTGCATCAGAAATTTCACCTTTAGATGCACGAGCACGAGCTGCTTCTACGGCTAATTCAAGCAAGTTTCCTTCTCCTGTTTCCATCGCTTTTGTAATGGCATCCAAACAACTACGTACTTTGTCATTATCACGATTAGCACGTAATGTTTTCAATCGTTCGATCTGTGCCAAGCGTACGGCTGTATTGTCAACTTCTAAGATATCTAATGGATCTTCTTTATCAAGTCGCAAGTAGTTAACGCCGACGATTTTTTCACTACCAGAGTCAATGTGCGCTTGGCGACGAGCTGCCGCTTCTTCGATACGCATTTTTGGAAGACCAGTGTCAATCGCTTTAGACATACCACCCAAGGCTTCAACTTCTTGGATATGAGCCCAAGCTTTACGAATCAATTGATTTGTCAAGAATTCTACATAGTAAGAACCGCCCCATGGGTCGATAACTTTACATACATTAGTTTCATCTTGGATATACAATTGCGTATTACGAGCAATACGAGCCGAGAAGTCTGTAGGCAATGCAATCGCTTCGTCAAGAGCGTTCGTATGCAAAGATTGGGTATGACCCAAGGCTGCTGCCATCGCTTCGATACATGTACGAGTGATGTTATTAAATGGATCTTGTTCTGTTAAAGACCAACCAGATGTTTGGGAGTGGGTACGCAATGCCATTGATTTAACATTTTTTGGACCAAAGGATTTAACAATTTTAGCCCATAACATACGGCCTGCACGCATTTTAGCGATTTCCATGAAGTAGTTTTTACCCATGGCCCAGAAGAAAGATAAGCGCGGTGCGAACTGGTCAACTGTAAGACCTGCTGCCACACCAGTACGCAAGTATTCTAAACCGTCAGCCAATGTGTAACCTAATTCAATATCTGCTGTGGCACCTGCTTCTTGCATGTGGTACCCAGAAATGGAAATACTATTGAATTTAGGCATGTATTTAGATGTGTAGGCAAAGATATCACCGATGATACGCATAGATGCTGCTGGTGGATAAATGTAAGTATTACGCACCATGAACTCTTTCAAGATATCATTTTGGATAGTACCTGCCATAACAGATTTATCTACACCTTGTTCTTCACCAGCTAAGATATAGAAGGCCATAACTGGTAATACGGCGCCGTTCATTGTCATAGATACAGACATTTGATCCAATGGAATACCAGAGAACAAGATTTCCATATCCAAGATAGAGTCTACCGCAACACCAGCTTTACCAACGTCACCTACTACACGAGGATGGTCGGAGTCGTAGCCACGGTGTGTGGCCAAGTCGAAGGCGATGGACAAGCCTTTTTGTCCAGCCGCTAAGTTACGACGGTAAAAGGCATTGGATTCTTCCGCTGTAGAGAAACCTGCATACTGACGTACTGTCCAAGGACGTTGTACATACATCGTACCGTACGGTCCACGAAGATACGGAGGAATACCCGCCACGTATTGTAAATGGTTACATTGATCATAAATAGAAGCATCATACATAGGACCTACATCGATTTGTTCCATTGTACGAATGAAGTTGTCATCATAGGATTTGCCAGTTTCAGCTTGTAATTGCTCTTTCCACGCATCTAAGTCGGATGCTTTTGGGCTAGCAGCTGTAAAAGGAATATTTCTAAAATCCGGAATCATCTACATCATTCCTTTCTCGCGTTGCATTGCTAATAATGTTTGATAGCAATTGGAGCGTACACTAATATAATCATCCATACCTGCTGCATCACAAAGTTCTTTCAACTCTGGAGATGGAGCCCCTGCCAAGAATACTTTCATAGCTGGTCGAGCAGCTTTGATTGCTTTTGTCACGGCTGGTGCCAATTCTGGATAGGTATCGTCAGTGGAACATACGATTGTCACATCTGCATTGGATGCTAAGGCAGCTGCTACTGCTTCGTCCACAGTTGGGAACCCATCATTGGTAAGCACATCAAATTCAGCTACTTGCATGAAAGAAGTAACGAAATCGGCTCTCGCTTTATGTTGTGGAATAGGTCCCATGTTAGCCAAGAAGATTTTAACATTGTCTCCATTATGTGTTTCTTTGAAAGTTTCAGTGCGCATGCGCAATTCTTCATATTGTTCAGTCCAACGATGAGAAAGAATCGCTTTCACTGTGATACCTTCGTTGCCATCTGCTAAGGCTTCGAAAATTTGTCCAAAACTTGCTCCTGCGACTAAGGCGTCATAAGCAACTCGCACTAAGGATCCTAATTCGCTGAAATCGGATTCTTGTAATTTTTTAAGAGCTAATATCGCTGTATCTGCAGTACCTACATTAGCTAACGCTGCTACGCGAGCTTGGCGTAACCCGTCAAAGTCTACAGCTGGTACTTCTAGTAGTTCTTCTGTCATGTTTGGATACATGTTACTACCAACGGCACGATCTTTACGAGTTGCCAAGTTTTTAAAGCGGCTTTGTAAAATAGCATCTACGGCTTCTTGTGTTTCACCAGATACTAATGTTTCTAAAATGCCACCTTTACCTTCTAATTCTTGGAATAATGCCCAAGATTTTTCAGTCAATTCTTGTGTTAATGGTTCCAAGTACCAGCTACCACCTGCTGGGTCCACTGGTTGAATGAAATTAAACTCTTGTTGCTCCATGATTTGAATATTACGAGCAATACGACGAGAGAATTCATCACTTGGACGAATACAACCGTCAAGAGGACGCACGAACATGCCATCCATACCACCTACTACTGCGGAGAAGGATTGAGAACCAGCACGTAATAAGTTTACATATGGATCAAATACAGTTTGCGTGAAGTGAGATGTACTTACGAACAAGTTAATTTTTTTCGCTTCTTCATCGCCACCGCAATGTTCAATAATTTGAGCCCATACCATTTTAATCGCACGTAGCTTAGCAATTTCCATAAAGAAGTTTGCACCTACGCTCACATGGAAACGAATTTGTTTCGCAAATGTGTTGACATCAATGCCACGGCGTTCCATAGCACGTAAATAAGTGACAGCCGTAGACATAGCAAATCCTAATTCTTGCACATCATTACCGCCACCATTGTGGTATACATCTGTATCCACAAGAACTGTGCGCAACTCTGGCGCATGTGCCGATGCCCACGCAATGGTATGTGCCATATCGTCAAAATATTCGTCCATAGGGCGTGGTAAATGACCATCTTGTGCCAAGGTACCAATTGGATCAGCCCCAATCATACCGGACAAGGATTTCACATCCACCCCTTGAGATTCGCAAAGTGCATGTAGCGCAGCTGCCCAGCATACACTACTAGCACCTGTACGAATATC
Source organism: uncultured Veillonella sp. (assembly GCA_963544145.1). Lineage (GTDB taxonomy): Bacteria > Bacillota > Negativicutes > Veillonellales > Veillonellaceae > F0422. The sequence goes on along the minus strand of CAUUEA010000018.1, from coordinate 11,679 downwards.
TAATTGTTTTGTAGATAAGTCCATGCCTTTTAACAAAGCTTCCACTTCTTCTACAGTGGACAAGGATACCCCTACATCGGCTACGTCTTTAGGGTCAGCTTTCGTAGCATCTTGTCCTTTCCGTGTAGCACTATCCAGTGTGAAACTGATAGCTGTGCTACCTTTATGTAATTCAAATTGTAACATGTCATGCATGTCAGCAATTGTTTTTCCATCACAACGTTGTGCAATTGTCCAAGGTGTATGGATATATCCACTCGCTTTCGCACCCCGTAAATTGCTATCACGACCAGGATATGTTAAATTTTGAGTCAATCCTTCTTGGTCGCTCAACCAATACATTGGTTGTAAAGTAATTCCTTCGTATGTTTTTGTATACATACTTTTTTGGAAATCTTTCCCTTTTAAGATACCTTCTACCGTCGTTTTCCACTCCTCGTAGGTAGGGATAGAAAACTCATCAAACGATACATCTGGTAGCTCAAACTGTTCTTCGTGAACTTGTGGTTCATGATGCTTGTCTTGTCCCATAGTCTAGCTTCCTTTCTCTGACCACATAGGCATACGTTCCCTTACTCAAAACCACTTTTCTAGTAGAATTTGCCTTATCATAGAGATTCTAATAGCTTTTGTAATCCAGTTGCAGCTCTCATAAAAATAAACAATTAGAAACTGGGTATACCCTACCCAACCCTATAACTCATCATCCTACCTAGTCTTTTACTGAAAGATATAACTATCATCCATAAAAGAAAAACCGTTTTCGATGGAAAACGGTAGGTTATGATTTAGCGTATGCACTTAGCGCAAAACCATCTCTACCCGTCTCTCGCGGATCTAACGACATGCTTCTTACGGCAGTTCTTCTGACTCAGGATCTTCGCTACGCTTCGCCTTCCCAGTTTCCCAGTGACGTTACATGAAGTTTCACTCCCCTTTACAGCGGCGGGACCGTGTTGGCTTTTCACCAAGCTTCCCTATTAAGCCTTGCGGCACCAGTAAGGCGAATATAAAGTTATACCTTGATTATAAACCGTTTTTTGAAAGAATAGAACGGTCTTTATAGGCTATAACAACATTTCACGTTGACATAATTTTCAGTTATCATAAGATACTGTTATTGCATTTTATAGGCATACGAACATAACAATTGGCACTAATCTCATAATAGACTATCTATTTATTACTAGTAGTTATTCTTTATATAATTTATATTCACGCTTAATACGATAGATTATATTTTAAAACATGCATATATCTCACTTATTTACAAAACTGACTCCCCTTCCTATACAACAACACCTAATAAACATAGAAAAAACAGAGGTATGCCTACAGTAGCATTCCTCTGTTCAATTCGTCATATTCTATTATAACCGCTTATTTCTTTTTCCACTCCATCACTTCAAACCCATAATTTCGAATATGTTCTTTCAATAGTTTTAAATATTTTTTCGCAATAGGACTTGGCTCTAACATGTGAGGCATTAAATACCCCATAGTCATCGTATCTTCTACATCTAGAGGAATGGCGATGATCTTTTCATCGTTTAGTTCACGGCTCAAAATACCAGAACTGATAGTATATCCGTTCAAACCAACCATTAAATTAAAAATGGTAGCACGGTCAGATACTTTTATAGTCATTTTTCTATCCAAAGTACTTAAAATTTCCTCTGAAAAATAGAAGGAATTATCTTCTCCTTGATCATAGCACAAGTATGGGAACTCCTCTAAATCTTCCAAGGTAATTTTATCTTGGTTCGCCAAAGGATGTTCTCGGCACAAAAATACATGCGGTTCCGCTTCAAATAGTGGGTAGAACGTTAATTTATACTCTTTGAATAACTTCTCCATCACTTGACGATTAAAATTATTCAAATACAAAATGCCCAATTCACTTTTAAAAGTGGCTAAATCCTCAAAAATATTTTGTGTTTCTGTTTCTCTGAGACCAAATTGATATTCATCAGTATCTACACTTTTTATGAGCTCTACGAAAGCATGCACCACAAAAGCATAATGCTGAGCCGAAATAAAGAAATGTTCTTTTCGCTTTGTATTAGATTTATATCGCTCTTCCAACAATTGAATTTGATCTAGTACTTGTCGAGCATAAATCATAAATTCGCGCCCATCATGGGTTAAAGTTACCCCTGACTTAGTACGCAACAATAGTTGAACACCCATTTCGTGTTCTAATTCTTTTACCGCATTAGATAGGCTAGGCTGAGATAAATATAATTCCTTAGCCGCTTCATTAATAGATCCTTTTTCTGCAATTTTTTCTAAATATTGTAATTGTTGTATTCTCATCTGTATTGGCCTTTTCTATATCTATCATGAAGTACATCCTTTTGTTATTACTTTCATAGGAATGAAAAACCTAACGAGTAAGGTACAAATACTTACACGTTAGGTACTTCATGTTGTTAACGATTTCATAATTCACCCTCATGGGGGTAATAGTCTTGTACAACTATAATACACAAAAGACCTTTCATCGTCAACGTTTAATTTCTATCAAATCCTTAGGAATTATAGCCAACCCCTATCGTATACATCTTTCACTCATTAATGAAAGATTAAAATACAAATCGTAGAAGTGATGAAAGTAATTAATACTGGCACTGCAGTTCGTTTTACTAAATCAAAACTTGAAATATTCGCCACACCAGCTACAGCAATCATAACCGCACTAATTGGGCTTAACAACCGTCCTACAGAGGCCGCATTCTGCATTCCTAGTAACATAGTAATCGCATTACCACCTAATTCCTTGGCAAAATTTGGCACTAATGGGGAGAATGCAAACATAGATGCTACACCAGATCCCATAACAATGCTCAATACTAAGATAATCACAGATACGATAACACCTACTATATCTGCTTGAATAGAGAAGGTTTTAATGAATGCTACAAACTCATTCACAATCCCCAAGGATGTCAAACCGAAGGCAAAGGTTTCCCCTGCTACAATCAAGGTTACCGTATTGGTAAATTGGTCACCCATACCTTTAAAGAAAGTTTGAATAGACGCAGCTACTTTTCGGAAATCACGCAAACGAATCAATTCAAATACCATAGCGATAAATAAGCTTAAGAACATCGCTAAATTTACATTCATCTTAATACCAGCAATACCATACTTACTAAATCCTAACATAAATACAAGTGGCAAGAATGGCAATACTAAGTACGCAAGAGGTCCTACTGCTACTTCTTCCTGTGGGTCTGTATGAACAACTTCAGAAGGAACATGACCAGATTTTTTATCCATATATTGTTGCCATATGTAATGTGCAATGGCTGTCACAATACCGCAGATAATATACACTTTCAATTGATAGCCTACGAAGTATTCTTCCACTCCTAAGCCCACTGTTTTAGACACTAATAGGCTTGTCGCAGAGGCTGGTCCAATGTCCAATAAATGACCAGTCGCTACCGCTGCCGCTGCCCCTACAGGACTTACGCCTAAACGCACCAAAATAGGGAAGATCGTTACCATCATCAACATAGCTAGACCAGAAGCGCTTGGAATCACCAAAGACATAAACATATTTAATAAGAATGTTAAAGATAATACCAAATACGGAGCTTTCATTGCTTGTAACGGTTTAATCGCAGTTGTGACCAATCGAGAACTAGCACCGATATGATCCATGTATTTAGCAAAGCCAGTACATGTCATAATCATGAGCCCCAATCCTGCTGCATCCTTTGCAGTGGTATTATTAATCCACTCGAAGGCATCAAAGAACATCATACCTGTTCCTTTTTTCGCCTCCACAAACTCCGTTGTATAGCCAAGGAAATACGCCCCTAGCATCATGATTAAACCACCTAACAGCAATACTGTTTGGGCCTTAAACTTTTTAATCACCAATGTACCTGCGCCTAAAATTACGATAGCGCATAGCAATAAATTCATAACTACTTCTCCTTTACCTATGAAAATAGGCTAATTAATAATTTGCTTTCGACTGTTGAAAGTCTGTTTGAATCTGTTCTAATAAGCCCGGCGTAGTGAGAATTTCCTCTACTGTGAGCGCAATCCCTTTGGCACCGTACATAATGGCATCCTCTGCTAATTGGGTTTTCCCATTATCTAGCCATTCTTGGGAATGACTGGATACTCCTCTGCCTACAAATTTAACCCGTAAACAAGCCCCTGGTACGCGGAAAGTAACACTGGAAAAATCAGTAGAACCCGTTACCTTTCGTGGTTCAGAAATATCTGGAGCTCCCACTTGTTCCGCATTCTTTAAGAGCAAGTCATTCAAGCTTTGCACATTGACCTTATTATCATAGGATTTCACTTCGTCCCATTCCATAGTAGCTCCCACTTGCAAGGCAGCCCCTTGCGCCACTTGTTTCACGCGCTCCACCACCTCATCTAAGCGAGTACGACTCGAAGATCGGATATACCACTGTGTACACGCATAATCTGGCACGATATTCGCTGCCTTGCCACCATCTGTGATAATCCCATGCATACGTACTTCTGTAGGCACATGCTCTCGAAGATATTCCATACCATTAAAGAATAACAATACCGCATCCAAAGCACTAATCCCTTTTTCTGGAGCAATCGCTGCATGAGCGGATTTACCATGGAATTTAATGTTCACCAAATTAAGGGCTAAGGACTTGCCATCTACGGTTGTAGAATCACTTCCATGCATCATGAACGCTACATCTAAATCATCAAAAACGCCCTCTTTGGCCATTACCAACTTACCAGATGCTGTTTCTTCTGCTGGTGTCCCATACACCACCAAGGTTGCAGGTACTTGTAATGTACGACGTAAACCAATTGCTGCCGCACAGATGGAAGGTCCTTGTAGATTATGCCCACAAGCATGGCCCAAACCTTCTAAGGCATCATACTCACAGAGAAGTCCAATTTTCGGTCCTCCTCCTTGCACATGGTATACAGCACGAAATGCCGTTTGTAGGCCGCTTACTTCACGATCTACCGTAAATCCTTCACTTTCTAGTAAATCTGTTAATTTACCATGCGCTAAAAATTCTTCATTCCCTAGTTCTGGATGGTCGAAGAAAAAATCATTTAATGTTTTCATGGATCCCCGCAAGGATTCAATTTCTTCTAGTAATTGACTCATCACTATCTCCTTTCTTGCACACTACATATGCACAACTCTATGACTACAGGAATTAGATTCCCTCTGTTTTCTCTTTTTCTGAAAGTCCTACTATAACTGAGTAGCAATAGTAGTATTCCGAACACTTCTATTATATCGATTCCTACTGAAAGTTCCAATACATATAATATAAGATTCTCCTATTCTCTCTATGCTAATTTAATATACATACCCCTAGACGTTAGTTTAATATGTATACTGTAGATGTTAATTTAATATGCATGTACGTAAATACTGATTTGAGATATATACCCTAGACACTAATTTAGTACGTATACGCCTAGTATTATAGGCTTTATCATATTTTATTTCTATAGTTTTTACTTATAACAAACTATATATATTAAGAATTGGTTTATATAGAAAAAAATTGGTATCATAGAAACATGTTTTACTGATAAGAAAGGAACCAGCCATGAGCGAAACTATACAACAAAAACGACCAACATTATCTTACGAAATATTTCCTCCTAACACACAAGTAGGAGACGAAAAAATCATTACTGTCTTAGATGAATTAAAAAGCCTAAAACCAGAGTTCATTTCTGTCACTTGTAGCAATAAACAACGCAATATCGAAGAAACAACTATTAAGTTGTCCAATTATGTACAGAACACGTTGCATATTCCTACAAAAGCCCATTTACCAGCCATTTATTTATCTAAGGAGCAAGTAAAATCTGTCATAGATAGACTTGATGAACTAGGGATTCATAAATTATTGGCTCTTCGCGGTGATATTTTAGAAGACCTACCTCCAGTAGGTGATTTTAAATATTCCACAGAGCTTGTTCATTTTGTGAAAGAATATGCTCCACATTTTCAAATTTCTGGCGCTTGCTACCCAGAAGTACATCCAGATTCACCAAGCCAATTACAAGACATTAAATTCTTAAAAGAAAAAGTAGATGCCGGCTGTGAGCTATTAGTAACACAATTCTTCCTAGACAACAATGTATTCTACGACTTTCAAGAAAAATGTGCCTTAGCAGGAATTGATGTACCAATCTTAGCAGGAGTTATGCCTATCATCAACCGCAACCAAGCCTTGCGTCTTTTAACAAGCAATGCTACTGCTATTCCACGCAAATTTAAAGCTATTTTAGATAAATATGAGCATGATCCCATCGCCCTTCGTGATGCTGGTCTTGCCTACGCGTTAAATCAAATCGTAGACCTTGTGACAGAAGGCGTATCTGGTATTCATTTATACACTATGAACCAATCTAACACAGCTTTATATATCGAAAACGCAGCTCGATCTTTATTTAGCTCTCCCATATATGAAGGCAAATAAGAACCTCCATATAGCCTACAACACTTATAGTATACAGACAAATTATAATAAATATGCTCTACCTAGCCTCTCTTTCTTTAAGAAAAACTAAGTAGGGCATTTTTTATACATTTTAGCCATACTAGTATAGATCCGTTGTCCGAACAAATCTACAAATAAATATTTTAAATAAAAGAGGAAAGTTGATTGAAACGCATCAACTTTCCTCTATTTTAGTTCTATAATATATTTTTGGGAGTCAACAATAACTCCCAAGGTATATTGTTTAATACATAAAAATAAGCATATCATTCTGTTTACTTTGCACTTTAAATCACGACACAAATAAGAATTGACTAGTCATATTTATGCTTTACCGTTATCTTCTAAATATAATGTCGTGGTACTCGCTCTGAAAAGTTACAGAATATTTCATAAGGAATCGTTCCCACCAAATATGCCAATTCAAGAGCTGTAATACTCTCTTGTCCTTGTTGTCCTAATAGCACAACAGCATCTCCTGGAGCTACTGAGATATGATTTGGTACTTTCACCATAAATTGGTCCATGCAGATACGCCCAACAATCGGACAGCGTGCGCCATGGATAAGCACAGAACCTTTATTAGACAACGTTCTAGGGTATCCATCGGCATATCCCACTGGGATAGTCGCAATCGTTTCCTCAGACATCGTTGTATAGGTACTTCCATAACCGATAGATGACCCTTTCGGCAAATGTTGCACATGTACTACCTTACTATATAAGCTTAAAGCAGGTTTCAATCCCAAACGATTGGGCACATCCATGGAAGGCATAATGCCATATTGAATAATCCCTGGCCGAGCATCGTTAAATAAGCTATCTTTCACCGCTAACAAGCCCGCACTATTTGCCAAAGAAAAGCGATAGTCCTCAGTACGATTGGCATGAATTAACTCCACCACAGCCCTAAATTGTTGCACTTGCTGATTGGCATGGGTTTGATCCGCCGCATCTCCATTGGCTAAGTGCGTAAAAAATCCATCTACCCGTAAATAGTCAAACGATTCTACTCGTTCCAAAAATGATAATACATCCTCTGGCTTACTACCAATACGATGCATGCCTGTATCTACAGCAATGGCGCACTCCACAATGGTTTCATGTCGACGAGCACATTCATTCAATGCTTCTAAATCAGTAGATTCACAAATAGCAGGGCGTGAATGCCCTTCTATGACTAAATCAAAGGATTGAGGCAAGGTCAAACCCAATAGATAAATAGGTACTGTTATGCCCGCCTCACGTAAAGGGATAGCTTCTTCTGGAAATGCTACCGCTAGTGACTCATAACCTTCCTCTACGGCAATACGCCCTACCATAACACTACCATGTCCATAGGCATTAGCTTTTACCACCGCAGTACTCGTACACCACTCTGGTAAACAATCTTTAATTTTCCGTAAATTACTTCGTATTTGTGCTGTATCAATTTCTACATATGTAGGTCTCACACATTCACCTTCTTATTGTTAGTATATAAACCCTAATATTAACTATTATTAAGTACTATTCACTACAGTTCTACATGTACCATACTATTATACACCTAAATAGAATCAAATTCTCTAAATAATCTAATAATTTCTTTATTATTTGTTAAAAATTCGGTATAATCTAATGAAGACATATATGACTCACCCTTTCTTAATTGTGTGGTTGCTTTTAATGATACGGTATGAGTTTGTATATGTCTATTTTATTGCAACAAAAAATGTTGGTGGCTGCTCTTATATGAGTAGCCCCAACATTTATTATAGAGCCTAAATTATATAGCTAAAAAGGACTGACTACAGAGTCTTGCGAGCAAGATTCTGTATCAGTCCTTATCTATTACCTATTTAGTTTTATATTATATTCCAATAACGTATGTTAGATTATGGCATATTGAAAGGCCATACCATTGGAATCACAATAAGACTTACGATGAAGCAAACCACGATTAATGGAGTACCTGCTTTCACATAGTCCATAAATTTGTAATTACCAGGTGTTAATACGATTGTATTAGGTGGTGTACCTACTGGTGTAGCGAATGCGCAAGATGCTGCAACGCCAATCGCCATAAGTACTGCATGAGGGCTGGCGCCCATCGCTTGAGCAATAGAGATACCTATCGGTGCTAATAATGCGCAAGATGCTGTATTGGACATAAATTGTGTTAATACACAAGATAGAATAAATAATACAGCTGTTGCAAAGTAAGGGCTTGGGTTATCGCCCATAATGCTTACTACTGCATTGGCAATCATTTTACCTGCACCAGAATCATTCATAGCCGCTGCTACTGGCATCATACCTGCAAATAGGAAAATAGTTACCCAATCTATGGATTGGTATGCTTGTTTCTCTTTCAAGCAACCAGCTAAAACAGCTAAAATAGCACCTACGATAGCGGCTAAATGAAGAGGCACTTTAATACCAATACTTTTTAATGGATCAGACAATGCCATGAATAGTACAACGCCTAATAAGATGATACCGGAGTACCACATTTTTTTAGGATCATTAGAAATTTCACTAGCATCTACTTCTTGTTCTACTTCAGCATCTGCATTACCATCATGTTTAGGTAAGAAATGTTTACCAATTGTTACCATGTAGATCATAAATGCAACTGTCAAAGGAAGACCAATCCATGCAAATTCAAAGAAACCGAATTGAGGTAGTTTAGCTTGGCCTAATGCACCATTAATGATGATATTAGGAGGTGTACCTACTAATGTGATGATACCGCCAATCCCTGCAGCAAATGCCATAGGCATTAATTGACGGGATGCTGGAATTTTAGCAGATGCACAAATACCAATAACTACTGGCAATAACGCTGCTGCCGTACCTGTGTTAGAAAGCACAGAGGACATACCTGCTGTTACAAGCATTAAAGCAATCATAAGACCGTTTTCACTTTTACCTGCTTTATTAACAACGGAAATACCAATTTTTTGTGCTAACCCAGTATGGAATAATGCAGCACCAATAATAAACATACCTGCGAATAATACTACTGTACTATCAGATAAACCACTAAATACTTGTTTCATTGGAATAACACCTAATAAACCAAGCGCCATAGCGCCACCGATAGAAGTAATTGCGAGTGGAATAATTTCTGTTACAAATAATAACGCCATTACACCAAGTACAATTAAGGTTTGTACAGCCGGATCCATAAGAATCAACTCCTCCCTAAGGGATACATTTCTTATTAGCCGCAAAACGCTCTAAAAATAAGCGCATATAATATAGGAAGATAGACCAATAAGAAATAACATAATCGCCGCTACTCCATACCCTTCTACTGTACAAGGGTATCCAAAATGTAGCCACTCTCCAAGTAGGCCACGGCGGAGAAAAAAGCTATATGTTTTTCGTTTTTGAAACCATTTAGATTTTCGCTCTTCACCTAATAGGAGTGCGGTGATGATAAAAATAAAAAGCGCAATACAAATACAAGCAAAAACCTTTCCTTCGTCTGATAATATCATAGGCGTCACCTCATACATAATAAAAAGTGAAAAAAGTTTGAGTATTTCTAAAGCGCTTTAAGACAAACTATACAGTTCATCATAAAAGTATCTGTAATAGCCTAGGCAAACCTTAGACGGATTGCCTAGACAGTGTTACAAATTATTTCATCATAGCAAGCATCGTACCAGCTGCTACAGCTGTTCCGATAACACCTGCTACATTTGGTCCCATCGCATGCATCAATAGGAAGTTCGCTGGATTTGCCTGTGAACCAACTACTTGCGATACGCGGGCTGCCATTGGTACGGCAGATACACCTGCGGAGCCGATCAATGGATTTGTTTTACCACCATCTGCCCAGCACATTAATTTACCGAAGATAACGCCGCCAGCGGTGCCACCAATGAAGGCAACTAAGCCTAATACGATAATTTTAATGGTTTCTAAGTTTAAGAAACTGTCTGCTGTCATTGTAAGACCAGTACCAGTAGCTAAGAAGATTGTTACTGTGTTAATCAAAGCGTTTTCAGAAGTATCTGCCAAACGAGCTGTTACACCAGATTCACGGAATAAGTTACCAAGCATCAACATGCCTAATAAAGAAGTGATCGGTGGTAACAACAAAGAAATGGAAATTGTTGCTACTACTGGGAAAACAACTTTTTCAAAACGAGTTACTTCACGCAATTGTTCCATTACGATTTCACGGTCTTTTTGAGTAGTAAATAACTTCATAACCGGAGGCTGAATCAATGGTACAAGGGACATATAGGAATATGCCGCTACTGCGATAGCACCTAATAACTCAGGAGCTAATTTTGAAGCTAAGTAAATGGATGTAGGACCGTCAGCGCCACCGATGATACCGATAGCTGCGGCTTGTTTAGCAGTAAATCCAACCATCATCGCTCCACCAAGAGCCACGAATACGCCGATTTGAGCTGCTGCGCCTAATAATAATGTTTTAGGATTCGCAATAAGTGGACCAAAGTCTGTCATTGCGCCTACCCCTAGGAAGATAAGAGGTGGGAAGATTTCGTATTTAATCCCTAAACCAATCAAGTTCATAACACCTTCATGGAAACCATTATTAGGAATATTAGCCAAAATACATCCAAATGCGATTGGACTCAACAATAGAGGTTCAAAGCCTTTCGCAAAAGCTAAATACAATAAGATAATTCCCACAAGAATCATGATACCATGACCCATTGTGAAACTAATAAAACCACTATCCACCCAAACAGAGTTGAGTGCAACAAGAAAAGCGTCCATATGGAGTTCCTCCTTAAGTAATAGAAGGGTTTAGTTTAAGCAGTATAAAGTTATGATTAGCCTAAAACAACTAAAGCGTCGCCAGTTGCTACAGTTTGGTTAGCTGCTACACGAACTTCAGATACTGTTGCATCATGAGGCGCGTAGATTTCATTTTGCATTTTCATAGCTTCTAAGATGCAAAGAAGATCGCCTTTTTTAACTGCTTGACCAGCTGTAACTGCTACGGATAAGATTTTACCTGGCATTGGGCATTTTACTGTTTCTGCACCTGCTGGTACTGGAGCTGCTGCCGCTGCTGGAGCTGGGGCTGCTGCTGGAGCTGCTTTTGGAGCTGGAGCTGCTGCTTTAGGTGCTGCTGCAACTGGAGCTGCGCCGCCAACTTCATTAACTTCTACTTCATAAACTGTACCGTTTACTGTAACATTGAACTTTTTCATTATAA
>CAUUEA010000017.1:0-35800 GCA_963544145.1 uncultured Veillonella sp. | reverse complement strand
TCGCTTCTTCTTCATCGATGGAACTTTGCACATTTTCAATCAATGTTTTGAAATCGCCTAAATCAAGAATACGAGATGCCATACGATCTGGATGGAATACTTCTAAGCCATCCATCTTTTCGCTCGTACCAGTAAACTTAATCGGTGTACCTGTAACAGCTTTAATGGAAAGTGCAGCGCCACCACGGGCATCACCATCCATCTTTGTTAGGATAACACCATCTAGACCCAAGTAAGTATTAAATGCTTCTGCTGTGCCTACTGCATCTTGACCAATCATGGCATCTACTACCAACAAGATTTCATGAGGCTTCACCTCACGCTTGATGTTAGCCAGTTCATCCATCAAGGTTTCATCAATGGCTAATCGGCCCGCTGTATCGATGATAACGATATCTTTAAATAGGCGTTTTGCCTCTTCAATACCAGCTTTGGCAATTTCCACAGGATTAGCACCTGGTGTTTCATTCGCAAATACAGGAATATCAATTTGTGCTCCCACTACTTGCAATTGCTTAATCGCCGCTGGACGATACACATCGGCTGCTACTAGCATAGGATTCTTGCCTTGCTTACGAAGGTGTACAGACAATTTACCAGCTGTAGTCGTTTTACCTGCCCCTTGCAAACCTACCAACATAATGATGGTCGGGGCTTTCGGAGAAATCATAATACGACTTTCCGTGCCACCTAATAGCTCTGTCAATTCATCATTTACAATTTTAATAACTGTTTGCGCTGGATTTAAGGACCCAAATACTTCCTCACCCAAAGCTTTATCCTTAATACGGGCAATGAAGTCTTTCGCTACTGCGAAGTTTACGTCTGCTTCTAACAAGGCAAAGCGAACTTGTCGTAACGCTAGATTGACATCATCTTCAGAAATTTTACCTTTTCCTTTTAAGGATGCAAAGGCTTCTTGTAATTTATGCGTTAAATTTTCAAAAGCCATACTAGCCCTCCAATTGTGTTAATAATGACTGAATCAATTTAGATGTAACAGGGACTGCTTCTAACTCTTCCTTCAGTTCCTTCACAATCTTTCGCCGTAGTAAATATTGTTCAATGAGATGCAGCTTTTGTTCATATCCTTCCATACTAGCTTTTGCTCGTTCAATATTATCGTGAACAGCTTGTCTGGAGATATTCATTTCTTCTGCAATTTCACCTAGTGACATATCATCTTCATGATGCATGGCATAACACTCTCGTTGTCGCTCTGTCAGTAAGGCTCCATAAAAATCTAACAACAAACTAATTGTCATTCGTTCTTCCATGGTCCCTCCCTCTAAGCATTTTGAAAGTATTATCTGTCAAGCAAAAAATATTTACACCTTATATTACCAATATTTGTAGGACTTGTCAATAGTTGTAAAGCATTTTTACTTTACATCAAACTACCGTACTCAAATAGTTTCACTTATAAATAAAAGATAGACAACCATTACGCCCTCTATCTTTCACTATGGTGCACAACTACATTGCAGATGTAATCAGCAACGATGTAGTACCCTATATTATATTATTCTTCTACAGGTATTGTAATTTTAGACAAATAGGTGCTCCGTTCTGTTTCCGTCCAATAGTTTCGCACTGGTTCAATATACACGGCTCCTGCGATTTGCAATCCTTCATAGGATAGATAACTAGTCACCTTGTCATACATCCACTGCGCTTGCTCCTCATAAAGTCCCGTGTAGAACATTTCCAAATACATTCCTCTAGGACGTGTGACTATCTCCATCTCTCCTTCATAATCAAACCCTACATCCGTACAATAATGACTGTAGTTGATGATATCTCCCTGTTCATACACTTCACCGTCGATAGCCATACCAATTTGTATAGCTTTGAAAGGAATATCTTGCAATAGCTGCGCCTGATGTTCTAATAGAGTAAATACTTTTTTCTTTCCTGTTTCCGTTGCATCGTAAGGCGTCAAGGCATAGAAAGATTCTTCTTTCATGCCGAAAAACAATCGGTTTTGCGGAATTTTCAAATACCGTTCCAAATTAAAGAGAGTTCTCTCTAAATTCATCTTATTCGTATATAAATCGTTAATCTCTCGATCAAATCCATAGCGCGCATCTTCTAGTAATGTTTTCAGCATATGCGCCCCACGATGTTCCACATAGTCTTGGATATCTTTCAAGGATAGATGTAACTTTTTCAGCGTTAAAATAATCTCAAGTCGATAGCATTCCTCTAATGTGTAATAGCGGTATCCATTCTCTTCAATCTTTGCAGGAGGAAATAATCCTAACTTTTCATAATATAAGATTGTTTGTTTCGATATGCCGTAAACTTTTGACACATCACCAATAGTCATATAAATATCTCGCATAGGCATTGTTCCTCCCAGTATAATCTAACTTGCTTTTATCGTTTTCTAATAGTTCAAACCAATTTTACTAATGTATTGTATATAAGTTTCTTAATGGAGGTAATCCTTATCATACTGACTTTGTTTTCAATCTATACAGCGTTGACAATTATTACTATTTTTATTGTTTCCAACATAGTAAGCATTTTGTATGAACTTCGCATAGTATGAAGTTTTGTAAAAACTAAACTATAGGTATATAGTTTTAGCTATACCTATACTATAGCATAACTACGAGCTTTTTAACACATTAGCTTTCATTCATATATTTTATACATTATTAAATTAATTCTCATAAAAAAGTCGATTTTTGAAACTTTCATCCCTAAAAACAGCATATTATCGGCGGTTGATAAAGAACAGAAAAAAATTCAAAAATAGTTCTTTTTATTTGTTGACTCCACCACAACCATATACTTTATTATAATACCAGAGGACAGGTGCTATATGTACAGGAGTTCTCAATGAGCAAGTTAATAAGTATAAACTTTATTGTATAAGGAGGCTATTCCTATGGCATGTGGTCACAAAGGTCGCGATTTTTACGCGAATGATCCAGAAAAATTAGCACGTTACGATATGGCAATGCGTCATATTGCAGCAGCTCGTGAAGAAGGTCAATCTTCCGAGGAAATCCACGCTATGTTCAACCGCATTATGAGCGGTAACACAGCTGGTAAATGTAAGCACAAAAAAGGTTGATTCAAATACGTACGCCCATACTATTAGAATATACCCCAACCTTTGAGTGAAATAGATAGGACGATGTCCGAAACAAAACCCCAACTCTTCTTCCCTTGAGTTGGGGTTCTATTTTTATATCACTACTTTCATAATCCCTATTATATATAGAGAGACTATAGCAAACTGTTTCTCATACACGGTTGCTATAGTCTTTTTTATATTATTCTTCGCACATCCTAGATACCATACACTGTTCAGGTACTACCCTTTATCATAGATATTTTATACACGTGCTCGTTTTAATCGCAACGCATTGCTCACCACAGTGACGGAACTAAATGCCATGGCTGTACCAGCAATGATAGGACTTAAATATCCCATGGCTGCGAGTGGAATACCAATGCAGTTAAAGATTAATGCCCAGAATAAATTTTGTTTAATATTTGTCATCGTTTTACGACTAATGGCTACAGCTCGTACCAAGGTACGCAAATCATTTCGTACCAACACAATATCTGCTGCTTCAATGGCTACGTCCGTGCCGTGGCCAATTCCAAATCCAATATCTGCTAGCGCTAAGGCTGGCGCATCATTTATACCATCTCCCACCATGCCTACGGATTTCCCTTGGTTTTGTAATGTGGCGATGGTATTTGCTTTATCTTGAGGCAATACTTCTGCTACTACATGAGTGATCCCCGCTTGCGATGCCACGTAGTTCGCTGTACGTGCATTATCTCCTGTAACCATCCATACATCAATCCCTTGCGCTTGCAAAGCTTGTACCACTTCTGGTGTTTCTGGTCGTAATGTGTCAGCTACCGCCCAAATGCCATGCACGGCACCGTCTACTAATAAGATAGATACAGAATTACCTTGTTCTTCCAAGCTGTGAATCTCTGCTTGCCATGGACTTATGTCAACACCTAACTCTTGCATCCAACGAGTATGACCGACTTTCACAAGTTTACCAGCTATACATCCTTCTAAGCCTTTGCCTGGGATGTCTTGGAAATCTTTCACAATCATCTGTGGTACCCCTTTGCTAGCCCCGTATGTAACGATGGCTTGTGCAATCGGATGGGTGGATCCTTTTTCAAGGTTCACTGTGAAAGCCAAATTATACATTTCATCGCCTGCTGTGTATATCACTTTCGTAACAGATAGTTTTCCTTCTGTTAAAGTCCCTGTTTTATCCATGATGATCGCATTGATGTGACCTGCTTTTTCTAGAAATTCTGCACTTTTAATAAGCACTCCATGTTCTGCACCAAGTCCAGAACCTACCATAATAGACGTAGGTGTAGCTAATCCCAAGGCACATGGGCAGGCTATAACAAGTACTGCTGTGCCATGTAATAAGGCTTCTCCTACAGTGGAATCGAATCCAAAATACCAAATTCCCATAGTAAGAATAGCAATCCCAATAACCACTGGTACAAAATAGGATGCTACCACATCGGCAATACGTTGAATGCTCGCTTTAGACGCTTGCGCCTGTTCCACCACTTTGATGATTTGGGATAGCATAGTTTCTTCTCCAATAGCAGTGGCTTTCATAATGAAAGTTCCAGATACATTGACAGTGGCACCCATGACTTGACTAGAAACACCTTTTTCTACAGGTACACTTTCACCAGTCAGCATGGCTTCGTCCACTGTGGAATGACCTTCTAAAACAATACCGTCTACCGGCACTTTTTCGCCGGCCCGCACTTGGATTTTATCACCTAGAACAATCTCCTTCGTAGGAATATCCATCCACTCCCCATTACGTTCTACGTGAGCTACGCTAGGTTGTAAGGCTACTAATTTTTGAATCGCCTCAGACGTACGGCCCTTAGCAATATCTTCTAATAATTTACCTAATAGGATGAAAGTAATCAGCCACGCAGAGGTTTCAAAATACACATCATGATTCCCCACTGCCATTTGGTAAATACTAAATCCATAGGCTACGGATGTACCCAATGCTACTAGTACGTCCATGGTAAGCGTACCACTGCGAATCGCCGCAAAGGCGCTAGTATAAAAAATCCAGCCTGCTCCAAATTGAGCAATCGTAGCTAACACTAATTCAATCTCATGAGACAACATCGGCCAATGCCATAGATAGTGCCCCATCATGGATACCATCATTGGGATGGCCATAAGAGCCGCCACGCCCAATCGAATGTATTGTTTTTTGTGGGATGGCGGATCTACTGCCACGCCTTCATCCGTAGCTACATGAGCGCCAAAGCCAATTTTTTCAATGGCTGCGATTACTTCTGCAGCACCAATCTCTACACCTTCCTTGTAGGTCACAGTTCCTTTATTGGTAAGTAAATTGACTTTCACATCTTCTACGCCATCTAATTTGCTGACTACTTTTTCTACACGCCCTACGCAAGCTGCGCAGTGCATACCTATAATAGAAAACTCTTCTTTGCGCATAGTTCCTCCTTATGATATATACATCCATATAAAAGATGTATGCATCCATATAAAAGATATCTAAATTCTTTAATATGAGTATATTAACATATATCCCACCTTTTTCATAGTATATATTGTGTATAGATTTGATACTAGGGATTGTCTAACCAAATATGCTTACACAATTATGTTGCACTATCTTTTATTGCTCTATGTTATGAAATTTTGCAGCTATAAATAATATTGACTGCATCATCTATATTTCAGAAACAACGGCATGATACTAACTTATGTTATACTATAGATATGCAAAGATTGTAAACTTGTTTTTATCGTTCATATACAGGAGTTCTTATGTCAGACATTCCCCAATCTTATATTACTATTGCCGACGAATTTCGAACTGAATATAGTATAGAAAAATCTCGCTTTATTGCCACCATTGCACCGGTGTCTAATGAAGCAGAAGCACAGGCTTTTATCCAGCGTATTTCCAAAGAATTTTGGGATGCCACCCATAACTGCACAGCCTATGCGATTGGTCCTCGTCAAGAACAACAACGTTCTTCCGATAATGGAGAGCCCTCTGGTACAGCGGGAAAGCCTATGTTAGAAGTACTAAAAAAGACAGGGCTCACCAATGTAGCTGTCGTGGTAACTCGCTATTTTGGCGGTATAAAATTGGGCGCTGGCGGCCTCATTCGTGCCTATTCTCACAGTGCCGCTAAAGCTGTCCAAGAAGGTCCTAAGCTACTCATTGCACCTCGTCAAATTGTGACTATCTCTATCGACTACTCTAACTTTGGTTCCATCGAGAGACAGTTACAAACATGGGGCCTACACTATACAGCTTCTTTTACAGATTTAGTATCTATTGAAGTCTACGTAGAGCCAGAAGCTGTCACTACCCTCGAAACAGATTTGACGAATCTAACCAGTGGCAATCTAACTTGGCAGTTGCAAGGTGTTCGTATGGTAGAATTACCATATACTACTGGCGAGTCTGTTGATTAGTATTTGATGCTGCATACACACGAATGGAAATCATCAAATAAAATTCCTGAGTCACATCGTTTAAACAAAGAATATATATTTCCAAAAATAGCAACAAAAAACCACGGTGTCTTCCTTCACCGTGGTTTTTTGTGCTTCTTGTTGGAGTCCTCTATATAAAGGGAAAGTACGCTAAATTAATGACTGCAGCATTCTGCTACAAATACTTCTACAACTTCTTCATCTTGCAATTCAGAAGTCCAAGGATGTGGCCAGCCTTTGATGCTATTATCTTTGCATTGACTTGCTTCACACGCTTCTAAACGATGTTCTTTTAAATTTTCTATCCATGTTTTTACTAAACTCATATGTATAACTTCCTTCCTAATATATACACCTCGAAGTGAGTGTTGTCTTATTGCATGTCTGTAGTATACAAGAGTCTAGTCTATTTGTGAAATGACAGATAGTTATTATCTCATAAACTATTTTTTATAATACTTTTTATAGTATTTTTATTAAATCAAATTTAATAATAACTAACATGCATATTAACTATAACTTTTTGACGTTTATTTGACGATTTTCTGCTATAGAGAAAACAAAAGAGCACACATGCTGGCATATGTGCTCTTGTCTGTGGCGGAGGATTAGGGATTCGAACCCTAGCGCCGGTAACCCGACCTAACGATTTAGCAAACCGTCCTCTTCAGCCTCTTGAGTAATCCTCCATAATACTTATTAAGAATACCACAAGTTGATTCTGTTTGTCAATCATTTTTTATAGTTCATAACCAACTTCAACCACTTCCACTTCTCCAGAATTCGGATGCATCATTAACCCATGGACTGCTACATCTTTTGGAATCAATGGGTTCATACGAAGCATGCTTACCGTTTCTTGTACATTATCTACAGGATGAGAAAACCCATCTGCCCAATGTTCCAATTCATGACGCACCATTTGGATTGCCTCAGGTGCTATACCACGAGATAGCATAGCCTTGGTTAGACTTTCAGAAGTCGTTTTCGCCATACCACACTCATAATGACCAATAACAAATATTTCAGATACGCCTAGTTCGTAAATGCAAACTAACAAACTACGCACGACACTATCAAACATACCTGAAATAGAGTTACCCGCAGATTTAATCACCTTAGCATGACCTCGTTCAATACCGAGGGCTTGCTCCATAAAGTTTACCAATCGAGTATCCATGCACGTCAATATTGCAATTTCACGAGTTGGTACCTTACTTACCGTTGGTAACTCATCTCCATGCTCCTTGCTAGTGCTATCTAAAAACTCTCGATTATGTCGTAATATTTCATTCAATAGATTCATGGTTCACCTCTTAACGTATACGTTTTTTATAATGTTGTGAATTACCTTGCTGTTTCCAACCTACACGATCACCAATGGACATAACACGACGAGTTAAACACTCTTTACATTGGTCTGCATTATCATCGACACAAGGCTTGTTATCGTACAACAGATACTTCGCACGATGCTCTGGCACTGTAATGATAGGCATCAAGATATTTGCGCCTGCAGCTAATCCTTTTTCACGGCCTAACTTATCTAAAGCTTGTAGAGCTGTCGTAGCAGCAATATTGACATCTTTTAAGAACAGACGTGTCAATGCAATCATTTTTAGTCCTAACTGCACTCGTTCCAATTTGCCCTCTTGTGAGTCTATGCCAAGCTCTAGGGCACGCTGTCCTAGCGGCGTGTCATGGTGCACCACATAGGGCCCCATACCAATCATATCGATATCCATATCACGATAGAATAAAATGTCATTTACAAGATCATCTAATGTTTGCCCTGGCAACCCGATCATAACACCTGTACCGACTTGAAAGCCTACCTTACGTAGAGACTTCAAGCAATTTACACGAGTCTCAAAGGAGTGCAACGCATCTTTTGGATGGATCATCTCAAATAATTCTTTATTCGTCGTTTCAATACGAAGAAGATACCGGTCCGCACCTGCTTCACGCATACGTCTATAGGCTTCTTCTGATTGCTCCCCTACACACATGGTAATACCTAGCTCATTATTGCTTAACTTTTTAATGTCTCGAATCAGTTCTACCACATAGTCTACAAAGGCATCATCCGTACGTTCCCCAGACTGTAAGGTTAAGGAACCATATTCATGATCGTAGGCCCATTGTGCCATCTTTAATACGTCATCACGAGACATATCGAATCGTTCTGTCTTGCTGTTCTCATGACGTATTCCACAATATAAACAATTTTTGATACAACGATTGGAAAACTCAATAAGTCCACGGTAATAAGCAACCTTATCCACATAAGCAGCTTTTACCTCATAGGCTTTTTTATATATTTTTTGTAATTCTTCCTCATCAGTGATGGTCATAAGAAATCTCAATTCTTCCTCTGTTAACCACTCATCTCCAACAAGGTCTTTTGCTAAAATACTATCTACTGTCATATTTCCTCTATTGCCATATCTCACCGAGATGTCTATTTCTTATCTACAACCTGTACCAATCCATCTATACAGACCACTATATATCTTACATACTATGTACTTCCTAGCCTGCACTCTATATACGATTAGTACCCCAACATTTTACACTACGCCACATCTACTTATACTTCCTTACGATAGGCAATGGTAAAAGATGCATCCATATCTTCTGGCATCGGATCCAATACAAATCCTTTCAATTCCTTTGGTAACTGTGAAAGTTTCGTGATTTGATGTTCGCAAATATAATATGCCAATGAACCACGCATCTGTTTTGACGAAGTACTCAGTTGTTTCCATACGCCATTACGATATTCTAAGAACTCGATGGTTACTATCTTAGGATGGTTAATCCATTTAGAATATTCCTTAGATGCCAAATTTAGTACCCAATCTTCCTCAGCTACAGCGGCATCTATTAATGGTTGCCACCAGGCATAAAGATTTGTCTTTTCCGCTTTCAATACAGGATCGATTAAATCGAGCCGATATCCTTTGATGCCACTATTAGGGGCTACTAAACCATACAAGGCAGAACCTATCCATACATGGTCATTAGCAAATGCTTTTCCATCTGATGATAAACCTTCATAGTTAAAGTTTTTAAAAGATAACCCATCATAGCTAAGCGCTGCCATACCTTCTACTTCGTTATCATAATTTTGATAAAAAGCATATACGTCATCTAAGACTGTATCTTTTATTTTTAACGCCTTTCCAAGTGCTTCTTTTGATACACCTTGCATATGTTTCACAATTTGTTCCGTCATATGCGGTGCAAATTTCGGTGCACTAGGTGTCCCTTTTATATCTTTTGTTTTGCTAGGGGATATAATTAATTTCATAGTCTCCTCTATTCTAAGACTGCTATTCTATCGTTTAATACATCTATTCAGTTCATATTCTATAATCATGATATTAACTGCTTTCAGCCTTTTTATTATTCATAGTATTATTATAGACCTATCTAGTATACCATACATCGAATAAAATAGATATGGATTCCATCATACATATTTAACTATCTATTTTAATACGCATGATGCATTCCAGAGTCTCATCATAGTCCTCACATATATTATAGGCAAAACTTTTACCCTATCACATCAAGAATATTAGAGGAACTACAAGTAAAGAAAACCCCTCAAACACAAGTGTTCAAGGGGCTTTATTATACGCTTATCGATTATTTCAATTCGATTGTTGCGCCAGCTTCTTCTAATTTAGCTTTTAAAGCTTCAGCGTCAGCAGCAGCTACACCTTCTTTAACAGGAGCAGGAGCGCCGTCAACGATAGCTTTAGCTTCTTTCAAGCCTAAACCAGTAGCTTCACGTACAACTTTGATTACGTTGATTTTGGAAGCACCAGCGTCTTTAAGAATTACGTCGAATTCGGATTTAGCTTCAGCGCCACCAGCAGCAGCACCAGCAGCAGCTACAGCTACAGGAGCAGCAGCAGTTACGCCGAATTTGTCTTCGATTGCTTTTACAAGATCGTTAAGTTCTAAAATAGTTGCAGTTTCTAATTCAGCAACGATGTTTTCGATGTTCAATGCCATGATTGATATCCTCCATTTTTGATATATGTTATCTTAGTTAATTGTGTTGCTATTATGCAACAGTTTCGTCTTTTGCTTCCGCAACAGCTTTTACTGCGTACGCTACATTGCGAACTGGAGCTTGAAGCACGGAAAGAAGCATGGAAAGCATACCTTCGCGGTTCGGCAAGTTTGCAATTTCTTGTACTTTTGCAGCGTCAAGAACTTCACCTTCCACAATGCCAGCTTTAACTGTTAAAGCTTCAGTTTTTGTGTCTTTAATGAAGTTTTCAAGAATACGAGCTGGAGCTACAGCGTCCGTGCTAGAAGTTGCTAATGCAGTAGGACCTTCTAGATGCTCAGAGAAAGCTTCGTAACCTAATTCGTTAGCAGCGATGCGAGTCAAAGTATTTTTAATTACTTTATATTCCACACCTTCAGCCAAGAATTTACGACGAAGATCTGTTACTTGAGCAACAGTCAAACCGCTATAACCAACTAATACAGCACCTTTCGCTTGAGAAAGAGTTTCTTTCATTTGAGCTACAACTGCTTGTTTTTGTTGAGTGACAGCCATTAGAATACCTCCTTGTAGATTTTTGGTGATTTTCTATGTACTATCTTAGCGTAAAAACGACCTCAACGAAGACGTTGAGGTCGAGAACCATTCCATAATAGATTGGATTCAGCCTCAGCGGGCGAGTTTCCTCATTAAATCGATTGATGCCAGCCGTCTACAGCTAAGAGAACATATATAATTATTGTTCCTTGTTAGTGCTTGTTAATTTAAACACGTTCATAGGAACGCCAGGACCCATAGTGGAGCTAAGTGTCACAGTTTTAATGTATTGACCTTTAGCTGCTGCAGGTTTAGCTTTAACAATAGTATCAACGATTGTACGGAAATTGTCAAGTAATTTCGCATCATCGAAAGATGCTTTACCGATAGGACAAGCAATAATACCTGCTTTGTCTGTACGGTATTCAATTTTACCTGCTTTAATTTCGCTAACAGCACGAGCTACGTCAGGTGTTACAGTACCAACTTTAGGGTTTGGCATTAAGCCTTTAGGACCTAAAATTTTACCTAAACGACCAACTTGGCCCATCATGTCAGGAGTAGCTACAACAACGTCGAAGTCGCTGAAACCACCTTGTACTTTTGCTACTAATTCTTCGGAACCAACGATATCTGCGCCAGCATCCTCAGCTTCTTTAATTTTGTCGCCTTTCGCAAATACGAGTACGCGTTGAGTTTTACCTGTACCATGTGGTAATACAACGGCACCACGAACTTGTTGATCAGCGTATTTAGGATCGACGTTCAAATTGAAAGCGATTTCGATTGTTTCGTCGAATTTTGCAGTGGCAGTTTTCTTAACTAATTCAATACCTTCTACTGGTTCGTAGAATTTATCTGCTTCGATAAGTTTTACTGCTTCAGCATATTTCTTACCTACTTTTGCCATTTTTATTCCTCCTTATGTGGTGTAACGGGATGTCCCTCCCACCGATATGTGAGTCACATACCGTACGCTAATTAATCAACGATTTCAATGCCCATGCTGCGTGCAGTACCTTCTACCATACGCATAGCTTGCTCAACAGTGTTAGCATTTAGGTCAGGCATTTTAAGTTCAGCGATTTCACGAACTTTATCGCGACCAACTTTAGCTACTTTATCACGGTTAGGTACTCCAGATCCTTTTGGGATACCTGCTGCTTTTTTCAATAAAACTGCAGCTGGTGGAGTTTTTGTGATGAAAGTGAAGCTTCTATCTTCGTATACAGTAATAACAACTGGGATAATAAGACCAGCTTGTTGAGCTGTTCTTTCGTTAAATTCTTTAACGAAGCCCATGATGTTAACACCTGCTTGACCCAAAGCTGGACCAATCGGTGGCGCTGGACTCGCTTTACCAGCCTCGCACTGTAATTTCACAACTTTACTAACTTTTTTAGCCATGGTGATTACACCTCCTTGCGTCAAAATGTGGTGGTAACGGAACGAAATTGCCCCTCCCACTGGCAACCTCCCGGCCGCCTAAAAAGGTTAGAGTTATATTATATATTAAAGAATCTTCTCAACTTGAGAATATTCTACCTCTACTGGGGTTTCACGATTAAACATCTCTACATTTAAACGTAGTTTTGCCTGGTCGTGGTTAATTTCAGTAATAACGCCTGTTCTATCTTCAAAGGCACCAGATGTAATTCGGACAGTTTCTCCTACTTCAACATCAAGAGTTTGTACTGGTTCTTGATCTAAACCTTGAGACTTCAAGATATAGGCTACTTCAGAATCAGATAGTGGCACTGGCTTTGTTACAGAACCAACAAATCCTGTAACCCCTGGTGTATTACGCACCACGTACCAAGATTCGTCATTCACTTCCATTTCTACCAGCACATAGCCTGGAAAGACTTTGCGTTTTACTACTTTTTTTACACCATCTTTTTCGTCGATTTCATCTTCCATTGGGATTAAGATGCGTGAAATCACATCTTCCATTCCCATAGCTTGAACTTTCAACTCCAAAGTGGTTTTTACTTTGTTTTCGTAGCCTGAGTAAGTATGTAAGACATACCACTTTTTATCTGTTCCCATCAAAAAGGCCTCCTACCTTACAGCACTCTTTAACAATTTAAAAAGTTCTGCAAACACTGTGTCAACGATACCGATAATAGCAGAAATAATAATTACCGCTACAAATACTGCAATCGTATAGTTCACAAGTTCTTTTTTCGTAGGCCAGACTACTTTCTTGAGCTCAGAACGCACTTCACGAACGAATTTACCGTTATTATTTTGTTGTGCTTGAGCTTTTGAATTAGTTCCTGCCATGATATCACATCCTCACGTCAACAAATAATTAAAAATTATTTTGTTTCACGGTGTAACGTGTGTTTACCACAGAATTTACAGAATTTATTCATTTCAATACGATCTGGGTTATTTTTTTTGTTTTTGTTTGTCTGATAGTTACGTTGCTTGCATTCAGTACAAGCCATAGTTACTGCGTTACGCATCAGTTTACACCTCTCTTTAAAGTGCCTAGACGGCTATTACTTCATAAACATACTAATATAGACTACCACATGTGGGAGCCTATGTCAAATGCAATCTAAAAAAGCCAGGCAATTCCTGACTCCTCTATTATTACATAGAACCTCGTAAATAGCAAGCAGTTACCTATGTAAATTATAAATTTTTCGTTTACAAATTTGAATGATAGGTCTATAATAAAAACATAAATTAACTCGTCTTATGGAACACTAGCTCAGCTGGCAGAGCATCTGACTCTTAATCAGAGGGTCCAGGGTTCGAACCCCTGGTGTTCCACCACCCTAAGAACCGCACAACAGTGCGGCTCTTTTATTTTATAACATCATAATTAGTTGATGCAACTTTTTCAAGTTGACATCTTTTTGACATCACTTTGACATCACTTTATTTTTTCTAAACTTGATTTCTTGAAAAATGAACGCAATTTATGGAGTATCCCCATGTTCAAAAATTTCCTATCTACCCTCATCTCTTTCATTGAAGCAGTATTTATGTTGTTCGAATCTATTGGTATATTTATTTTTTCCTTAATTCTGTTTATTATTGTACTCACCGTACTTGGATACTTCTTGGTAGCTTTATTTAACTAATTATTATGTATATTGTTCTATTCTTTACTCCGCTTAATCTGTAACAAAAACACAATCATTTCTATATAATTCCATACGATAAAGGACTGCAGTAATATGTATCTCTACATATTACGACAGTCCTTTTCCTTTATAACACCAGTGCCCCTACGACACCACCTACTAACAAGGTAATATCATAGAATATAAATGTGGGCACACAAGTGTCCCAAATATGGTTGTGTTGTCCATCTGCATTAAGTCCTGATGTGGGCCCTAATGTAGAATCTGATGCAGGCGACCCTGCATCTCCTAAGGCTGCTGCGATACCAATCAATAAGATGATAGCTGGCACGGAAAATCCTAAGTGCAATCCCATTGGAATATAAATAGATGCAATGACTGGAATGGTACCAAAGGATGTACCAATACCCATAGTAATTAGCAAGCCAACGATAAGCATCACGATAGCACCTACTAATTTTGAATCAATAATAGATACTGTGGCAGCTACTAAATGTTCTACAGAGTTTGTTTCTCGTAGTACATTGGCATAGCCTGCTGCAATCAACATTACAAAGGCTATGGTTCCCATCATACGAATACCGCCGTCCACATCTTCATCCATTTTAGACCATTTGATGAGACCCGTCGCAAAGAATACAGCCAATCCTGCTAAAGCTCCAATTGGCAGAGATTTAAAATAAAGCTGTGCCATAAAAGCCACTGCTGCTCCCGCTAATCCTTTCCAACAATCTGCGGTCATGCGCGTTGTGTGCTCTGTAGATTCTTCTTGCACCACCGCAATATCTTCATACTCACGGTTTCGACTATAGTACACTATGGCAAGGAGTAACCCAACAATCATAGACACGCCACCGATCCACATGACAGAAGCAATGTCTGAGATAGACACATTCACTCCGTTAGCTACCATTTGGTCTTTTATAATAGTCATAAACAATAGACCAAATCCAACTGGCAAGGATACATACGGGGCTTTCAGACCAAATGTTAAGGCACATGCCACTGCTCTACGATCTAATTTCATTCGATTCATCACCACCAATAGAGGCGGAATCAAAATAGGAATAAAAGCAATGTGCACAGGAATTAAATTTTGTGAAAAGCAGGATACAAAGGCAATGAGCAATGTAAATGCCACTTTTTTCGTGCCTACAATATTCGTAATCTTCTTAGTCACTACTGTGGCTAGCCCAGATCGACCAATGACAATAGCTAAGGCACCCAATAAAATATAACTAAATGCGGTTTCCGAATTGCCGCCCATGCCACCGATTAAAGACTCGATTGTAGTAGTTACTGTCATACCTCCAGCTAATCCTGCCACCAAAGATGCTACGATAACTGATAACAATACGTTGAATCGTAGCAAACACAGAATCGACATAGCGATAACCGATAACACTATGGGATTTAATACTATATCCATGTAGGATCTCCTTCTGTTGTACTTACTAGGCTTGGAGCAACTGCTCAAGGTACGTCCGTTCCCATACATCTCCATAGCCATCTAATTGTTGCAATGCTATTGTACCATAGGTAGTCAAACTTTCAGAAAATGCTTGATCTGTCTCTGCACTAGGATACTCAGTTTTAAGGAAACAAATCGCCCAATGGACACGACCAACTTCTTGTCCATGTTGCTCTACTACACCATGAGATCGGGCAGATTCCAAATAGGACACAGCTGTATGTATATCCCCCTTAATTTGCGCTAACAAACCAAGGTATGCTTCAATCGTCGGCCGCCGTCGACTAATCGTATATTGCAAGCATAATTCATAGGATTTTTGAAAATACGTAAAGGCTAATTCATACTTCTGCAATGCAAAGGCAGTCATACCTGCATTGGTGGCAAATACAATCCATGAACTATATAATTCCGTTTTATCGCAATAGTCCAGTGCTTTTTGGTACATCTCTAATGCCGTCTCCAAACGAGACTGGCTTTTTTCAATATCTCCTAAGTAATTATAAGCAGCTCCGATATTAATAGCATATCTACGGGCCACAGTTTGTGTTACTGAGAATAATCGTATAGATTCTGTTAACAACGGAATGGCTTGCTCCACAGCTCCTTCCATCATAAATGCTAAGGCTTTCAACCGCAGGATAACACCTATTTCTTTTTTGAAATGATACTGTTCTGCTAGAGCCAATGCCTTGGACGTGTATTGATGAACTTCAAGGACATGGCGCATTTGCAAGTGATAATAGATCATCTCTTTATAGGCTTTCAACTTATAATTCGATACGTCTTGCTCTGTACTTTCTTCTAATAATTCTTGAAAGTATCGCAAGCCTCGTTCTTTATCACCCATACTCATATAGTATTTACCGGCTCCATATAGGTACGGCAGTTCTAGGGCACGCACGTCTGGCACATCCCCATATAATGTGTACACATGAGCTAACTCATCTTCTATTTCCTGCAAGGCTTTACCCGTCACTTCTCCCATAAAGTACCCTGCATAGACAGAGGATAACTCCCCTACACCAAGCTCTGGAGAGGCATCTTTATTAAAGTTCAAATAATGCATAAAAGATTTTAATTTATACATTAAAGCTTTTTGGTATTGTCCTGCTTCACGGAAATGAAATTCTAGTTGCTTATAGCGAATCATATCTTCCTTAGAGTGTGTTAACCGTTTTTCCCAAGCTTCTCCTAAATACGCATGCAAAATTTGACGACGGTCCACTGCCATTACATCTCGTAAATACTCTTTGCATTTAAATTGTCTTAAGCTATATTGTACTTCACCATGTTGTGTGCGGTAATCAATGAATCCTTTTCTTTCCAGTTCCTCAAAGGTTTGTAACAGCCGCAGTTTATCCAATCCCATATATTGTTCAATCATGCCCAATGGCGCTTCATTATAGAATAAACTGATAAACTCCACTAATTTCCGTTCTTCTTCAGACAAGGTATCGCATTTCTTGCTATAGAGTAATTCCATATCTTTGGTCAAACCATAAATAGAACCATATTCTTTCCATAGTTGCATACTTTCTATGAGTACCAATAGATTGCCTCGACTGATTTCCACCAATTGATCCACGATGTCTGTATCCTGCAAAGTTGGTTCTCGGTCAAGAACAAAGGTACGCATTCGTTCATCTGGCAATGGCAACAAGGAAATACTTTGCAATGCTTTCTGCTGTTCTAAACTTTGCAATGTCCTGTGATGCATACTTTTTACTTCATCCACATCAGTAACAATCATCATAAGACGTTCAGAACTATGATGTAAAAGCAGTAAACTCAACAATGAAAAGCTTAAGGAGTCCATCCATTGTACATCTTCAAAGATCAATGTTAAAGGAATTTCTTCTGCCACCTGTTCTAGCAAGTTTGATACTGCTTGGTACACCACATCAAAAGGCAATGCTTCCGTAACTTCTAAAAAACCTAAGTCTCGAGCCATACGGCGGTCTAACTGCGGAAAGATTTCATAAATACGTCGTAATTCAATGCTTGTGATGCCTTGTAATTCGATTTCTTCAAGCACCTTTCCTACAATAGGAATCCACGCATGCAATAACAAGCCTTGTTCCTCTTCATAACATTGGCTATCTAACACACATCGATAGGGCTCTACTTTACCTCGTATATAGTCTACTAAGCTCGTTTTACCGCTTCCTGTATCGCCTGTTATACGCAACGCTAATGGAGTATCTTCAAAGTGGTACAAATATTTCTGTACCTCTCCTGCTTCCGCATCACGACCTTTCAACATAGTATGTTCTACAAAAGACACAGCCTCTTGCTTTTGTACTTTAGGTAAATGCATGGCTTCTCGAAGAGAGTCAGGTACACTTTCATCTAAATCATCTGCATACATACATTGTAGTTGATGGTATAATTGTTTCCCCATGGTTGTGAAACCTTGGCTCATGAGTAGTTCCAAAATAGCACTAAACCGTTCCTCGTTATAGGGATCATAGGACAATAGGACTGGAATATATCGCTCAATGCAGGCGATATTTTTTTCCTCAATTCCTGCATCCACAAGGTCATAGACCGCCTCCATGTACATAGATTTAAGACGACTTCGTTCCCCTAAATACCAATCTTCATAGGCCACTGCATCTTTAACATAAAATCCTTGTAAAAACTCTCCTTTGTAAATATCTATATATTGTTTAGGGTTCCTTTGAAATTGATGTACATCCACATAGATATGTGCCGTGGGATTCCATTGTAATACAGCATTCCTCGGCGATAAAAATACATCTGCTCCCAGTAGCTTTTTGGCCTCATAAATGGCATTTCTTAAGTTTTTTCTGGCATTGACCTCTGATTTTTCCGGCCACAATAAACCGCTAATTTCATCTCGGAGGGCTACTCCTTTCACCACCATATAATAAATGAGGGCTTGTACTTTTCCATAGGTAAAAAAGATATCGTTCCCATCTACTTGTATTCGTGGTGTCCCTAATAAATGAATTTCTATCCCCATATGATTTCCTTCATTCCATTATGATAGGTCTTATAACTTAGCAAGACCTAACAGTCGTTGTTCCTCTGCATCTAGCACAGATTCTATCTCTTCCATGCTATCTACCAATTGTTTCACAAACCCCGCATCTTGTATAGATCCTAAATTGATTTTCACATTTAAAAAGGCACTCTTTACAGCGGCTCTTGCATCAATGACAGCAATCATTCCATCCGTAATGGCATTGGTATTTCCTTTTACAATCACCGTTTCCGCCAAAGGGAATAATGTATATGCTAATTTACCAATTTCATATGGTACTAAAGCTGCTTGTTTCGTGGTACGTTGTATTTCTTCCTTACGAAATGCTTTTTCTGCTTCTGTTTCTTTTGGTAATTTGAAAGCCCCCATTAACTCCATAAAAGCGGCACTATCTTTATTGATATAGTACACAAAGTCTTCTTTTACTTGGCTCACTTGTTGTTGGATGTCCTTCATTTCCTTATGAACCGCTTCATATTTTGCATTTCCAATGGTTAAATTCGCCACCATTTCAATTAAAGCAGCTGCCATGGCGCCGTTCATAGCCGCCACACTGCCACCTCCTGGAGCAGGTGCACTAGAACCAAGATCGCGAATAAACTCTAAAACAGATGCATTATGTAATTCCATCATTCCTCCTAAAACAATCCTTTAATAGTGCCTTCTGCAGTGACATCCATGCCAAGAGCGGCTGGTTGTTTCGGTAATCCTGGCATAACCATAATATTGCTGGTTTGACACACAATAAATCCTGCTCCATTGGCAATCCGTACATCTTGTACAGTAATCGTAAAATCTGAAGGCGCTCCTAGTAACTCTGGATTATCACTTAAGGAGTATTGTGTTTTTGCCACACATACTGGTAAATCCGCTAGTCCCCATTCTTCCAATTGAGCAATTTGCTGTTTCGCTGCACTTGTAAATTCTACACCAGTGCCACCATAAATTTCTTTTACAATGACCGTTAATTTATTAGAGATACTATCTTTCACATCGTATAAAGCAGTTGGTTGTATATCTGTTCCTTCCAGCATACCCATCACTTGTTTTGCCATATCAATGCCGCCGGCGCCGCCTTTTTCCCAACATTCATTCAGACTTACATCTACACCGTAATGATCGCATAATTGCAATAAGGCATCAATTTCCGCTGGTGTATCTGTAGCAAATTTATTGATGCTCACTAAGACTGGTAATCCAAAGGCTCTCATATTGGCGATTTGTTTCCCTAAGTTTACAAATCCCCGTTCTAGAGCTTTTACATTTTCTTTGGTCAACTCTGATTTTGGCACGCCTCCATGCATTTTCAAAGCTCGAATAGTGGCTACGATGACCACTGCATCAGGGAAGATATCTCCATAATGGCACTTAATATGTAAGAATTTCTCTGCTCCTAAATCTGCACCAAACCCCGCTTCTGTAATGACTACATCGCCTAATTTTAAGCCTAGCTTTGTAGCAATAATAGAGTTACATCCATGCGCAATGTTTGCAAATGGACCACCATGGATTAATACTGGCGTATGTTCTAAGGTTTGTACTAAGTTCGGTTTGATCGCATCTTTCATGAGTAGTGCCATCGCACCTTCACAGCCTAATTGGTGAACAAATACAGGCTCTCCAGATAAATTGGTACCAATAACAATGCGACCAAATCGTGCTTTTAAATCTTCTAAATCACGAGCCAAACATAAAATAGCCATAATTTCAGAGGCTACAGTAATCATGAAATGATCTTCCCGTGGTACGCCACTCATAGGGCCACCCAAGCCAATGACCACATTGCGCAAGGCACGATCATTCATATCTAACACTCGTTTCCAACTGATACGACGCACATCAATTTGTAGTGCATTACCTTGGAAAATATGATTATCAATCATTGCTGATAACAAGTTGTTTGCCGCCGTAATGGCATGCATATCACCTGTAAAATGAAGATTAATATCTTCCATTGGCACTACCTGTGCATATCCACCACCAGCAGCACCGCCTTTCACTCCAAACACTGGACCTAAAGATGGTTCACGCAACACAGCAATACTGTTAACACCAATTTGTTGCAAAGCTTGTGTCAATCCAATCGTGGTGGTAGACTTGCCTTCTCCTGCTGGTGTAGGTGTAATAGCTGTCACTAACACCAACTTACCATTCGGCTTATCTTGCAAACGTTCCATCGCATCAAAGGATACTTTTGCTTTATATTTTCCATAGAATTCCAATTCATCTTCTGCTAAATTGCATCGTTTCGCAATTTCTACAATCGGTTCCATTTGTGCCTGTTGGGCAATTTCAATATCACTTAACATGTTTCTTCCTCCCTATATATCCCCATGCACTTGCATGACTACAATGACTCTGTAGCACTTTTCACTAGTACTATAGTAAAGAAATAGTCTATTATGAACATCATACAACGATTTTACATATTTCGTCTATTAATAATTGCACTGAAAGTTCTTGACTTTCTTATAACAAGTTATAAAAAAACACCATATATATCCGTGAAAGGTATATATGGTGCTAATTTACACTCTATTATGCATGTGTGTCTGCCATAGTGTCCAAATGTTTTTGTTCTAACGCTGCTACTTCTTCATCTGTTAATGGATGAGCAATGTATCGATTCAACTCTTCTGCTGATACTTCATGTTCCCAACGACCTACA
This sequence comes from uncultured Veillonella sp., assembly GCA_963544145.1. Classification (GTDB taxonomy): domain Bacteria; phylum Bacillota; class Negativicutes; order Veillonellales; family Veillonellaceae; genus F0422. Next base: position 14,466 of record CAUUEA010000017.1, on the reverse strand, counting down.
ATAGCCGCTGCAATACAGTTGCCTAACAAGTTACAGACAGTACGTCCCATGTCTAACACTCGATCTATTCCTAAAATTAAGGCTAACCCTTCCACTGGCAATCCAAAGGCTGCACTCGTAGCTGCTACTACGATCAAGGAACCTCCTGGTACACCAGCAATCCCTTTTGTAGACAACATCAAGGTAATCATCATTAAAATTTGTTGATCAACAGGGAATGGAACGCCATACACCTGAGCAATGAATACGACTGCTAACGCAGAGTACAACGTAGAACCATCTAGGTTAAATGTATATCCCAAGGGAAGCACGAAACTTACAATATGATTGGGAATCCCCATTTTTTTCAATTTTTCCATCGCGATTGGTAACGCTGCTTCCGATGCAGCCGTAGTAAACGCTAAGATAGTAGGCTCTTTCAGTGCAAGGAATAATTTAAATAAGTTCACTTTTGTTAATGCAGAGGCGATACCAAGAACAAGAACCATGAATACGATTAATCCGGCATATAAAGTAAATACTAGTTTCAACAATGGAATCAGCATTTCTAGGCCAAAAGCACCCACTGTGTAGGCAATGGCACCAAAGATACCGATAGGGGAAATATACATGACATAATGAGTCACTCTAAACATAATGTGAGCGACACTTTTTGACAGATCTACAATTTGTTTTCCCTCTTTACCCAAACTTGCTGCTGCAATAGCAAACATACAGCTAAAGAAGATAATTTGTAACATATCTCCACGAGCCATAGCGTCAATAATATTTGTTGGAATAATATTCACCAACATTTGCACATGATCCATTTGACCTTTAGAGGCTGCTTTATTCACGAGTTCCGTAGCGCCTCCACTAGCTGTCAAGTTGACGCCAACCCCTGGTTCTACTACATTCACTGCAAACAGAGCAATAAATAGCGCCAAGGTAGTGGCTAATTCAAACCACAGAATGGCTTTACCTCCAAGACGACCTAGCTTTTTAAAGTCCCCCGTCCCCGCAATGCCCATCACTAAGGAACTAAAAATTAAAGGGACTACAATCATCTTAATCATACGAATGAATACATCACCCAAAGGCTTCAGCTGTTTCGCAAAATCTGGTGCTACGGCACCCACTAAGACACCAGCTAACAGGCCAATGCCAATCCACCCTGATAATCCAATTTTCTTTAACATAGTATAGAATCTCCTTTTTACATACCAACACTTGCTCAGGTCATATAAAAAGAGGCGATGGTGTACAAGTACAGAATGTCTCTTTCAGAACCTATCCTAAAATTCTATAAAACGTATTATAGCAAATCCTTTATAGAGATACAATAGTACAATTGGTACATACAAATATGTATACCAGTTATTTTTCAAAAAATTTTTCAAAAATTTTTTTGATTTTGACATTCTTTTGACGTTCCTAGTTTATACTACACATAAAGAGTAACAAACCTATGATACTCTCTTTCTTGTGAAGTGATGTACGTATATTATAAACTCCTCAACTCCTTTATAGGGCCTCATAATATATGTATGCGACATAACCAGCTACCTCTACCATGCTACCTCTACGGTATGTCGCGCACAGATACACATCCTTCATTCACATCTTTAGGTCTTCTCCTCTACTCTTCCCTACAGTTGACCTAAAGAACTCTATCAACAAATACCATGAACATCTTAGCGATGGTCATGGTATTTTTTATATTCCATCATTCCTATAACCCTGTTTCTACCTATCCATTTATACACAACTACATTGTCATCTGTCACAACACGTCAAAAGAGACCGGTCAGATACTACCTATCTAACCAGTCTCTTTTCTTATGTTGCAATGGTGCCTTTACAACTCATTATGCTTGTTCTTTACCAACATGTTCAAAGCTTGCTTGTTCCATTGCTTCTACTTCTTCATCAGTCAATGGATGTTCAATTAACTCTGTCAAACGTTCTGCAGACACTTCGTTTTCCCAACGGCCTACAACAGCTGCTGCTAAACAGTTACCAGACAAGTTACACACAGTTCGCGCCATATCTAGGATACGGTCTACACCAAGAATTAAGGCTAAGCCTTCTACTGGCAAGCCAAAGGCTGCTGCCGTTCCGGCAATAACGATCAAAGATGCTCCTGGTACGGCGGCAATCCCTTTCGTGGATAACATCAATGTTAAGACCATCAACAATTGTTGTTCTAATGGGAATGGTACACCATACACTTGAGAAATAAATACCACTGCCAAGGAGGAGTACAATGTAGATCCATCCAAGTTAAATGTATATCCTAAAGGCAAGACAAAACTTACGACTTGGTTAGGAATCCCCACCTTTTTCAATTTTTCCATAGCAATTGGTAAGGCTGCTTCAGATGCTGCTGTAGAGAATGCCAACACGATTGGCTCTTTTAACACTTTACCTAGTTTAAACAAGTTTACTTTTGTAAAGAAAGAACCGATAGCAATGACAAGGATTAAGAACAATGCTAAGCCACCGTATAATGTAAATACTAATTTCATCAACGGTATTAACATGCCTAAGCCAAAGTTACCTACTGTGTATGCAATGGCCCCAAAGATACCGATAGGAGACACATACATCACATAGTGCGTCACTTTGAACATAATATGAGCCAAGTCTTTGGAAAGTTCAACAATTTGTTTTCCTTCTTTACCAATACTTGCTGCCGCAATGGCAAACATACAACTAAAGAAGATAATTTGTAACATATCGCCACGAGCCATCGCATCTACGATATTCGTTGGAATGATGTTAACCAACATCTGGATATGGTCCATCTCACCTTTTGCAGCGGCTTTGTTAGCAATATCTACGGCATTACCCGTAGCTGTTAAGTTCACGCCTACACCTGGTTCAAATACATTCACTACAAATAAGCCTACAAATAATGCCAGTGTAGTAGCAACTTCAAACCATAGAATCGCTTTGCCCCCTAAACGACCTAATTTTTTAAAGTCCCCTGTACCAGCGATACCCATGACTAAGGAACTGAAAATCAATGGGACTACGATCATTTTAATCATACGAATAAATACATCGCCCAATGGTTTCAATTGTTTTGCAAAATCTGGGGCTACAGAACCTACTAGTACGCCCGCTAATAAGCCAATGACAATCCAGCCAGATAAGCCAAGTCTTTTTAATACTGCCATAGAATCTCCTTTTTTATAAATACTACCCTTTAAAGGTCATACAAAAAGAGGCACAGGGTACATGTACGATGTGTCTCTTTGTAGACCTTACTTATAAAATTCTATAGAATTATTATAACAGGTTTTATCGATTTTTACAAGATTAGTTCCGATAAGATAAGGTATTTATTCACTTTTTTGTTTCTTTATTCTTTTTATCGAGTAAAGGGTAACACTTTCACTAAGGTTCCTACTTCTAAGCAATCACTATTACCTGGGATTTTAATCAAACCATTGGCTACAGATAAAGCTTTTAGCCCGCCCGATGTCATCCCTAAGTTTGGGTATGCCCAACAAGCCCCTGCTTCAAACCTAATCTGTCCTTGATAATAGCGATCTAGAGGGTGTTTTCTAGTTACCACTTCACCTAGGTGGCATTCTATCCAGCTAGTCATAACTGTCCGTCCAGACAAACGTTCTAATACAGGTACTACCAATAAATAGAATTGATTCATCGCCGCCGTAGGATTACCAGATAAGCCCATGCACCATGTAGTATGCTTTTCAGTGGTAATGATACCGCCAAATGAGGCAGCCCCTGGACGCATATGCAATCGTCGATACAAGGTAGTGGCCCCTAATCGTTCATACAATTCAGGCATCGTATCATAGTCCCCAACAGATACACCACCAGTACTGATAACCATGTCTACCGGCTCCAACGTATCTAGCATATGTTGTACCGCAGCAATATTATCCTCTATGGTTCCTGGTGCATCTGACAAATGGGCTACACCCACCACGTCAACACCTAAGGCATGCAATGTACCTTCTAGTAAATATCGATTAGAGTTATAAATATGCCCTTCTAAAAGTGGTTCCGTTGGATCTTGTACTTCACGACCTGTAGTTAACACAATCACTCTTGGTTTACGATATACAGGGACTTCGCTATATCCTTGCCCTGCTAGGATACCTACTTGTTCTGCTTCCAGCACAGTACCAGCAGGTAACAATTCTTGACCAATTTGTATATCTTCCCCTTCGGCGATAATATGTTGACCCACTTCGATTCGACTAGGCACTGTTACTGTTGTTTCATTCACCCAAGTTAAGGCCTCTTTGACAACTACCGTATCTGCCGCACTTGGTACCATGGCACCAGTCATAATGTGAATCCCTTCACCAGGTGCTAATTGTCCCTGGAAGACCTCCCCTGCTCCAATCGTATCTAATATACGATAGGTTCTTGTATCTGGTGTATACCGAATCGCAATACCATCCATGGCAGATTTTCTAAAAGGAGGGTAGTTCATCTGTGCCAAAGCCGTCGTCCCTAGTACTCTGCCATAAGACTGTCCAATAGGCACCAATTCTACTTCTACCCTATACTCACTATGTATAAAAGGAGCTTCCACTAGTTGCAAGCCTTCTTCTACCGTTACTACTTGCATTATAACAACTCCTTTACAATCCAATCTGCTAAACGTTCCATATCTTCTTCACTGAAACTGAATTGCTCGCAGATTGTATTTCCTTCTAATCTGTCTTCAATATCTGTAACAACCGCTACAATCTCTTCTAATTGTGGCAACCGTGTTTCATTATGGTTCGCACGGACCACTTCAATAATCGGTGCCACCCCATGGCTACGACTCTCCAATAACACCAAATCTACGGGCATCTCATTAGCTAACCGGATCAATTGCTGTTGTCGTTGCATACTTTCACCATGTACCACCATAGCATACCCATTGGGTCCAGCTATCGCCACCGCTTTTGCTCCAGCTTGGCTAGCCTTCCACGTATCGGTACCTTCCTGATCCATGCTGAATCCATGTCCATCGCTTTTCACCATGCCCACCACGATGCCACGTTGTGAAAGCTGATGAATTAACGCCGTAGCCACCATTGTTTTCCCCGTTTTAGATTGGCTGGCACTGATAGTCACAATCGGTACAGACCGCTCCCGATTCACTGCCTTTGCTTTCGCCAATTTATAGGACAATCTAGTATTCACATTGCTATATAGCTCTGCCTCTTCAATCATGTCCATTTCCATATAAGGAATCTTGTCTAAGATGCCGTGCATAGACACATCTTCCCCATCTAAGGCCTCTTGAATCATATCTAGTACAGATCGTTTATAAATAGCCGCCAACGGTTCGTACTCTTGCAATCCTACATAAGGAACCATAGCTAATAATTCACCTTGTAAAAATGAATCGATATGCACTTCCCATGATGGTAACCAGTGAAAAGAAAACCATGGCATATCTGCAGATACCACGATATAGGCTTCTCTAGTACCTACTGAAAGGGCCGACTGCAGTCCACTAAGAGGTCCTTTCATGGCAATCGTATCTGGTACGAGTTGAATATCTCTACCAAAAGAGCGAGCCTCTTCAATAATATGTGCCTCTGATTCTTCTAATTCTCGGTTAATGGAGACTAAAATTTCTCCACATTCTGTAAGGACCGCCTTGCGGAGCATTTCCCCTAACAGAGTGGTGCTACCCCAAGGCAATCTCGTTTTATCTGTTCCCATACGAGTGCTAAGTCCACCCGCTAATACAATAATTCCTAATTCAGAAATCATAGATATCTCCTGTCTAGATGTTTTCTTATTTGTGGCTTGGTGTCACACGACCTAGTCCACGCATCACTGGCACATACAATAATGCCAATACTACAAGATTAATCACCATATCTGGCAACATATACATTGCATTATAGGTTAGAGAATACATCCAAGGACTTGTTCCCTCTGGCGCATAGGAACCAAATACAACTACACCACTAATGGCAGACATGGCAAAGCGTGTTAAAATGGCATAGACAGCCCCAAAGAAGGCTTTCACAGTACCTGCCCCGCCAAAGAATCCTGCTATACCGATGGCTCCATAGGCCAAAATATAATCCAAAATAATACTCATATAGTGAATAGAAAATTTAAAACCAAGTAAGAAATGGACAATCCCATAGGCAATGCCAGTCAAGATACCTGCACGACCACCCCAACGATATGCGTAAATTAACAAAGGCACCAAGTTAGCCGCTTTTACAGCGCCACCTTGTGGCATTTGGTAGATGACATACATACTCAAAATTTGTGCCATCGCGATAACTAGACCGCCCTCTACTAGCATTTTTGTTTTTGTAGAACTTGTATAACTCATATCTATCTCCTTTTCACACTGTGATACATTGAAATATATTATCAAATTCTCTATTATATTTCCCTTTATTGTATCACTTTTAATCTATTTTTATCTATATATTTTTTTACAAAATACAGGATTCCTTTAGTACAAATTAGCATATCAAAGATGACTAAGTATATCCTTCCTATTATTGCCAAGATAAGAGGTCTTATGTATAATAGATAAGGATTATGTCGTAATCCTAATTCTGTCTATTTAGGGGGCAACAAATAATGATCAATACTACAAACATTTTCGATTATGAAGACGTGCAATTGATACCGAACAAGTGTATCGTATCTAGCCGTAGCGAATGTGACACAACGGTAAAATTGGGAAATCGTACATTCCGTTTACCAATTGTGCCAGCTAATATGCAAACCATCATCGATGAAAAATTAGCGAAACAATTAGCGGCTAAAAACTATTTCTACATCATGCACCGCTTCCAACCAGAAAAACGTTTGGACTTTGTAAAAGACATGCATGCGGCAGGTTTATTTGCATCCATTTCCATCGGTGTCAAACCAGAGGAATTTGAATTTGTAAAAGAATTAAAAGAAGCAAATCTATGCCCAGAATATATTACCATCGATATCGCTCACGGTCATTCCAACAGCGTTATCGATATGATTCAACATATTAAACGTGAGCTTCCTGAAAGTTTTGTAATCGCTGGTAACGTAGGTACTCCCGAAGCAGTTCGTGAACTAGAAAATGCTGGTGCTGATGCTACTAAAGTAGGTATCGGACCTGGTAAAGTATGTATTACGAAATTAAAAACTGGCTTCGGTACTGGTGGTTGGCAATTATCCGCTGTTCGCTGGTGCGCAAAAGCGGCTACAAAACCTATCATTGCTGACGGCGGTATCCGTGACCATGGTGACATTGCGAAATCCATCCGTTTCGGTGCTTCCTTTGTCATGATCGGCTCTTTATTCGCTGGTCATATCGAATCTCCAGGTAAAGAAGTAACAATTGACGGCGTAGCTTATAAAGAATACTTCGGCAGTGCTTCTGAACACCAAAAAGGGGAACGCAAAAATGTAGAAGGCAAAAAAATCACTATCCAATCCAAAGGCAGTATCTTCGATACATTGACTGAAATGGAACAGGATTTACAATCTTCTATCTCCTACGCTGGCGGTACTACACTACAAGCCATCAAAAAAGTTGACTACGTAATCGTTAAAAACTCTATTTTTAACGGCGACCGTTAATCACATATACATGAGGACTCTTCTCTGAGAGGGTCCTCTTTTTTTGTTAGCATATTTTGAATCATCCATTTTGCTTTGTATCTAAGCACAATATATACAAGGCTATGCCTTACAAGGATACATAGCCTATACATACTAAAAGAGCTATTACCAACCTTATTTAGAGTCGTAATAGCTCTTTCTTTTCACATCATCAGATGCATTATTTAAATTTTGGTCGTCTTCCTTCTGCAAAGGCACGTACACCTTCACGGAAATCTTCTGTTTCCCCTAAGGAATTTTGGATTTTCACTTCTAATTCCGCATATTCCTCAAAGTTTGTAAAGAAACTAGCCCACATCATTTGTTTCATAGCACGGAAAGAATTAACTGGTCCTTTTGCCAATCGCTGTACTAAGCGATTCGTAGTACGTTCCAAAATCTCTGGTTCGCACACTTTATAGACAAAGCCATATTCCTTACCTTTTTCTGCTGTTACCGCTTCTCCTGTCATAGCTAGTTGCATAGCCCGGTTGATACCTACCGCACGACTTAGCAAGTACATACCACCTGCATCAGGTGCTAGTCCTACATTGACAAAAGCTTGAATGAAACGACTATTTGTTGAAGCTACGCACATATCTGCTGCTAACACCATATTGAAAGCCGCCCCTGCCACAGCACCGTCGGTACACATCACAACAGGTTTTGGTAAATGCTTCATAGCTAACGATATTTCCATCACCAAGTGAGTAATCTCAAATAAGGACTCTGTATCATCTTCTTCTACAGCTCGTTTCATTTCTGTTAAGTCACCACCTACAGAAAAAACCTTACCTTCTGCTTTAAAGACTAATACACGGGCCTCATCAGTTTCCTTTACCACACGGATAGCATCCAAAATTTCTTGGCACATGGGCACATTAAAACCATTTTGTACTTCTGGACGATTAAATGTGATGGTAGCCACATTATTTTCGATAGTAAATAAAATATTATTATACGTCATATATCACCTATTACAGTGTTTTAGTAGGATCTGCCTCAGTATCTTCTGGTTCTTGTTGCAATGTAAACGGTTTACCTACACCATCATTACGCAAACGATCTGCTTTGATTTTAGCCCAGTCAATAGGCGCCCCTTTTTCAAGCGCTTTCCCTGTGACAGCATCTACTTTTACACTATATTCTTTTTCATCTGTATCTTGGGTACGAACAATATATACCACTTCATTGTTTTCCGCCTTGATTTCCCAACCTCTAGTGAAAGAGCCTTCTCCCACTAAGCCACGAGCTGCTACTTCCGCTTCTTTTGGAGAAATCACTTTCAACGGGTTGAACACTTTGGATGCTACATCTTTTGCTTTGCTAGAACGGAATTCGCGTACTACTTTACCAGTGATTACGTCTACATCAATAGTAATTTTTTGTTTTGGCGTGTATCCTACCACCACATATTGATAATTACCTTTCGATGGATCTAATGTAATGGAGCTAACAGCTGCTTTTACATAACGGCCCACAAAGATACCCGCTACTTCACGCATGGACAATACCATGGATTGACCAGGTTGACGCACCACCACTGTTTTATCATTTAAATTAGAATATTCATTGATTTCAGCATGTGCTTGTGGCGCTACTGCAAAGGTTGTAGCAAATGCCATAGCTCCTACTAAGGCTAATGTACTTTTTTTCATTGGACTCTCCTATATATACAATTCTATGAACAAAACTTACATGACTATACTCCATGCAGTTTGCATACTCAATCTTGAGATATCTCCTTTATTATACCGTATCTATGCTAATTCTTCAATCATCTATCCACTTTGATCCACAGTTCCCCCTCTCCATCTATCTCCATAGAAATGATGAACCTATCCCCTCTCAAAATAAAAACGCTCCTACCTAAATAAGAACGTTTTTATATATATTATAAATATTTTGCCAATACAGATTGTAATCCCTCTGGATGCGCTGCATTCCAAGTATCATAATCCTGACCAGCCGCTTCAAGGGTATTCACAAGGTCGACGAAGAATTTAGGAATATCCTCTACAGTGATAACGCCTAGTTCATCAGACATACGTGGACCTTCTAATTCTCCATTACCATTGATGAACACCTTGAAAGCTGGTTGAGGTTTTCCCTCTACCACTTTAGTAAATCCATGGAAGCCAAGGGTACCCACTTGGTGTGTACCGCAGGAAGATGGACAACCGGATACATGCAATTGTGGCAAACGATCCGTGGACAATCCTTCTGCCGCTAACGTATCTTTAATAACTTTCACAAGTCCAGAAGAATCTTGGAAACCAATTTGGCAAATGGTGGCACCTACGCAAGATACCGTATGCTCGAATTTGTTTTTCGCATGTGTATCAGCGATAATATCCGCCACTGCATCTGCTTCTTCACCTGTTAGATTCACGATATAGACAGATTCATCACCGCAAATACGAATTTCAGTTTCTTCTAGGCCACCTACATAATCAAATAATTTTACAAATACGTCAATTGGTGGTGTACCTACTAGTGGTTTGTATTGGATGTAGTACAAACCTTCTTGCTTTTGTGGCTCTGCTAATTTCGTAGCAGGCGTTGTAGTACCTACTTTTTTTACTTCATATAGTGCAACAGACAATGTTAAATCATGGGATGCTTTAGATTTCTCTAAATATTCATGGTACGCTTTACGGAACTCCTCTTCCCCTAAGCGTTGCGCGATGAAACGAGAACGAGCTTTGCCACGATTTTTAAAATCGCCTAATTCATGGTACAAATGCATCATACCTTCCACATGATGTAATACTTCATTGGGTTCTATATTTTCATCTACTAAGAACCCAAAGGAAGATCCGCCTCCGATACCGCCACCAGCGTAGACATCAAACTTGCCATTTTCTTTCGCCAAAAATCCTAAGTCTTTGTAGTTCGCATGACCTTCATTATCAACCACAGAAAAACCAATTTTATATTTACGTGGCAATGCTAATGTACCAATCAAAGATACAGCATATTCACTAACCGCTTGTAAATATGGAGTCACCGCAAATGGCTCTTCAGGATGTACGCCATGTAATGGACTGGCCGTTACATTACGCAAATTATCTCCACCTGTACCACGATTATAGATGTCATGTTCAAAACAATCTTTATACAAGTCTAAGATTTGTTCACCTTGTAATTTATGGAATTGAATACATTGACCTGTTGTGAAATGTACATATTTTAAATCATATTTCTTTACCGAATCTACTAGGAATTTCATTTGGTAAGGAAGAATACGAGAGCCCATGAAACGCAAACGTAACATGGCACTGTCAAACCCACGTTCTGCATAACTACCGAATCCTCCACCAATGCCTTTGAAATCCTTTGGGGCGATTTCCTTCTTAAAGAAACCTTCAATCCCTGTTTGGAACTTTTCAAACTCTCCTGCAAATCGTTGCCGTACCTCTTCTGAAATAGCCATTATACTTTTCTCCTCTCCTGAGCACTCGCTCAATAGAAAACTCTTCTTTCCAAGTATAACAGATATTAAGGCGGATTTCTATAGATTGAAATCCGCCTCTTTTCATAGGTTATATCACTTAGTTATACAGTGTAATAACCGCTTTCTATTCATTTTTCTATTCGATGAAAGCCACAACTCCATCGGCCAATTCATTCTGCAATTCATTAGAACGATCTTCGGAGTCGAATGTATCATCAAATGTCACCGCCATGCGCCGTGCCTTCGCTTTCATGCCAGTTACGAGACGCATAAACATTTTCTTCGCCCCTTCATCATCACTATACACAATATCCTGTACATTATCCACTAGTAACAAGTGTAATTTACAGTACTCTTCCATATAATCTGCCACTTCGCCATAGGTCACGCTATCGTTATATTCTTTCATGAACTGTGCTCCCGTCACATAACGTACACGGATAGCTGCATTCTGTTTCACCGCCTCTTGTTCCATGGCTTTCAATAGATGCGTTTTACCCACACCAGACTGTCCAAATACAAGCAGCACAGGCTCAAAACACTTAGTAAAATCAGTCATCGCCAACGCAGAAGCCATAGCGAATTTATTTTTCTCTGTTACGTTGAAAGTTTCAAATGTTTGCATACTTACTCCTTACTTCCTTGCCACAATAGAAAAGAGTGGCACTGGATTATATAATTCATCCTCTTTATCATAAATGCGGCTACTCACCGCCATATCTAAATACACTCTAGAAAAGCCTAATTTACCCATCATATGCGCATCCCAATGGGGGCGATCCATGCGACTAATAGAAAGTTCCTCTGTAATAGCAATGCACTCCTCCATCGTTTCATTGCCTACCCCTTCATGGATGTGATGATGCGCCACCACAGGCAGTTTAAGCTCTACCCCATAGTCACCATCAATATTGATAAGTACCCCTTTCGGAGCTAGTACACGATACCATTCCTTATAGGCGGACTCCACATCGGGCAATGTCCAGGTTAAATTCCTCGCTAAAATCACATCAAAGGCCTCATCTGGAAACGCTAATTTCATCGCATCCATACAATGAAAGTCTACAGACCCTCGTAGAGAATCTTCTAACTCTAAAGCTTGCTCCTTCGCCACCTCAATCATGTCTTCCGTCAGATCAATGCCTGTCACCGAATACCCCTGCTGGGCTAGCAAAAAGGCAAAAAAGCCTGTACCCGTCCCTAAATCTAAAATCCGTTGATGATCTTTAATATGCGGTGTTATCTCGCGTAACCAACGTGGCGCCAAATCTGAAGTTAATTCTTTCTTACGAAGTGCTCCGAAATCAGCACTACGCCCCTTCCAGTAGGCAATAATCCTATCTTGTATCGTCATAGGTCCTCCTTGTGTAGTATGTATTATACCATGGAGGGCTAGACTTTGTATGTAGCATGGGTCACTACTACTCCTTCAGAAGGAATACAATGATGCGAAGAAAGAAATAGTATTTTTAATTAACATATGCTATAATACAGATGTAAATAAGAAGAGCCATCAACGTGTCTGTGGCGTTAGGCTCATCTCAAAGATTCGAATTATGATGATGCCTAACGTGTTGAGGTGGTCCAGACCTCTTTTACGTTAGGCGTTTTCATTGCTTATTTATATAAGGCAATGATGTTAACTACCAATGTCAAAATAGAAATGATTAAACTAATCTTTTCATACTTCGTCATAGTACCACCTCCTCCTGTTATAGGAAGAGATGAGCCCAACAACACGTCGATGACTCTTTAATCGTATTATAGCACAAATCACACAAAACGTTGATAATAACTAACAAAAACTTGAGGAATGCAGTTATGCGTAGCAGCCTTGTGGCGACCTTTATTAACTAAATCAAGACAAGCGCAAGATGACCGCAATATATCTCCGAGGAAACATTATGAAATACCGTTTCTGAGGGGTATACCGTGCTCTTCCCTTTATCCTATTCAGTTAAAGCCGCCACAGCCTGCATAGCGGAACAAGTGACGATTCATAACAAAACAAGAGACAACTCTTTTTGTAACCAATTCTATGAGGCTTTCACTAGCATCACTAGCTTGCAAGCGGCTACTATCATTATTTGAGATATTCCTACTAAGTGTGTTATGATTAAACATATGGTAGAAATCATATTTGTTATATACAAGCATACTCGTAGATTTCTTATACAGAAACCTAATACTTCTATTATGCCTATTGCAATGATGTATCTAGTGTTTCTATTATATGTATTACCTATAAACTCACACATTCATACAAGTTTATATTCTCATAGAAAGGATACCTCTATGAAACAGTATTTAAAACAATTTGCCACTTCCAAATGGTTGGATGTCCTCGGTGTCGTTCTCGTCGTAGGGATTGCCATTTCTGCTGGTTACCTGAACTCACGTCTTGAAAAATTTGTAGATTGGGGCCTTGGACTGCTCTCGTTCCCTTTGGACTTATTTCTGTCATCAACGTTGGCATTTCTATGCTGTCTACACGATTTACAGGGCAGCTCAACAAATGGGGAAATTATCTCGGCATTGTGAATACTATTCTATCCGGTGCCATCGATTTTATTTTAGGAAATAAAGCAGCTATCATTACCTATCCTGTTACTTTCATTATCTATACCTTTGCTATCAAAAAATGGGAAGCATCCCGCGAAGGTATTCCTAATACAATGAATCCTTCGCAAAAACGATTAGTGGCTGGTATCATCACCATTATTGCTTTCACAATTTCAGGCGTTGCCAATTATATAGGCTTTAGCGGTCATATGAACTTTTTATCTATCTTAACCACCATCGTATTTGCCTTCTCACTCATTGCGAACCTGTTTAACGCTCTAAAATTAGACACACAATGGCCGTTCTGGATGATCTATAACATCGTACAGTTATTGAAAGCTTTCACCCAAGGCAATTTTGCCAACGTTGGGAAATACATATTCTACATAGTTAATGCCATGGGGGCCTTACTATTTTGGAAAGATAAAGAGAAAGTTTGATATGTTAGGCTTTTCAATGAGATTAAGAAACGCAGTTAGTTGTAGCAATCTTGTGTCAGGTCGTAATAACAAAATAACGAAAATGCACAAAAGCGGATAGCTCAATCTGAACTATCCGCCTATTTACTTGGTAATCCAGGAGGGATAGCGGCAAGCTTAGTTCTCTAGAAGCGTAGCGACGCAGAGAACTTAGCGATAGCATCCCTGCCACACAAAAAGGATCCTACATCAAGTAGAATCCTAAGTACTCTGGTGATCCAGGAGGGATACGTAAGCAACTTAGGTCTCTAGGAACGCAGTGACGCGGGGACCTTAGTGCGTCGATCCCTCCAACATAAAAAGGATTCTAGAAAACATAGAATCCTTTTTTAGTGGTGATCCAGGAGGGATTCGAACCCCCGACCCACGGCTTAGAAGGCCGTT
>CAUUEA010000016.1:0-36526 GCA_963544145.1 uncultured Veillonella sp. | reverse complement strand
TGTTTGGATTATTAGGTCGCACCTTGGGCCACACCTACTCCCCTATGATTCACAACGCCTTGGGGAATCCCCAGTATACTATATTCGAAGTAGAACCAACAGATGTACAAACATTCTTTCAGAATCCTGATTTGCAAGGTTTGAACATTACTATTCCTTACAAGGTGGATGCAATGCACGCTTGTGATCATCTTAGCGACATTGCGAAATCTATCGGCTGCGTCAACACCATGGTGCGCCAAGCAGATGGAACTTGGTACGGGACGAATACAGACTATGATGGATTCTTAGCCACCCTAGCGTGGTCTCATATTGATGTCACTGGTAAAGATGCTGTCATTCTTGGGGACGGCGCTTCCTCTAAAACAGTTCACGTGGCTCTAGAGCGATTGGGGGCCTGCACAATTACTCATATCAGTCGTCATACAGAACCTACCTATGAAAGTATCCACAACTTTCACGAAACGGCACAAATTATTATTAACTGTACACCCGTAGGTATGTATCCCCACTGTCCGAATCAAAGCGTTCAATTAGCACCATTCAAGCGCCTAGAGGGCATCATCGACTTGGTGTACAATCCGCATCGTACGGGCATTCTCTTAGAAGCAGAATCCCTTGGTATTCCTCATGTGAACGGTCTAGTTTTCCTATTGGCCCAAGCCATAGCGGCGAGTTCATTATTTTTACATCGCACCTATGATGAAAGTATCCTTTCAAATCTATACAAACAATTCCGAAGAGACCAAGAAAACATTGTTCTTATCGGTATGCCTGGATCTGGTAAAAGTACCATCGGCGAAGCCTTGGCAAATCTAACAGGACGAACACTAATCGACATAGACCAACGCATTACAGAAGAAGTTGGTTCCATTAGCGATTATATCTTAACTCATGGCGAACCTGCATTCCGTACAATCGAGTCCAAGATTATCGCTGATGTAGGCAAACAAACAGGACTCATCATCTCCACCGGTGGTGGTGCTGTCACCAAACCAGAAAACTATGCTCCCCTTCGTCAAAATGGACGTATCTATGAAATCTATCGTCCCTTAGAAGAGCTCGATACAACAGGGCGTGTTCTCTCCTCTGGTGGCATAGAACGATTGCAACAGTTGTACACAGAACGCGCTCCTCTGTATGCAAAATTTCGACAATTGCAAGTTGTCAATGCAGGTACACCTAAAAGCGTGGCCCAAAAGATCGTGGAGGACTTACATAGTAACCTACTATAGCTAATGATTATGTTATCTCTAGTTTTCACACATATTTTTCTATGAGTTCTCATCAATAGATGTATTTAAGATTGTAGACTATCAGGTAAGTATCTTATAAATGATTGCATATTATTACATCTACCATAGATAAAAGATGTTGTTTTTAATGTAAAGAAAGATATCAAGAATAGTGTATAATTTTAAGCATACACTAACACATTACATACACATAAATCGGCTTTCATAAGTGTTTCCTAGAAACACCTGAAAGCCTTTTTACAATCAAACCATACTATTCTACTAGTATTAATTGACATTCTATAGAAAATAGTTTACTATTATCAAATATAAAAGTTTATATTGTATTAAGGAGGTTTTACTATGACGGACTCGCAACAAGAGTTAAAGCGTGGTCTTAAAAATCGCCACGTTCAATTATTAGCCATCGGTGGTGCCATCGGCACAGGTTTATTCCTTGGCTCTGGGCGATCTATTAGTTTAGCGGGCCCCTCTATCCTCCTCACGTATATGATTACAGGCATTATTTGCTTTTTCATCATGCGTGCATTGGGAGAGTTATTGCTTTCCAATTTGAATCACCATTCTTTCATTGATTTTGTAGAAGAATATTTAGGTGATCGAGCGGCCTTCATTACAGGTTGGACCTATTGGTTCTGTTGGCTTTCACTAGCTATGGCAGACTTAACAGCGGTCGGCTTGTACATGCAATATTGGATACCTTGGATGCCGCAATGGATACCCGCCCTCGTTGTACTGGCAGTATTACTAGTTATGAACTTAACAGCAGTCAAACACTTTGGTGAAATGGAGTTTTGGTTCGCTTTAATAAAAGTTATCGCCATTGTATCTCTTATCATCATTGGTCTTATCATGATCCTTACAGGCTTTACTACCAATGCGGGATCTGCAGCCTTTTCTAATTTATGGAATTATGACGGTTGGTTCCCAAATGGGACGATGGGTTTTATCCTTTCCTTCCAAATGGTAGTATTTGCTTTCACAGGCATTGAGCTAGTAGGCCTTACAGCTGGGGAAACGGAAAACCCAAAAAAAGTTATCCCTATGGCCATCAACAACATTCCATTACGAATTATTCTATTCTATATTGGATCCCTTGCGATCATTATGAGTATTTACCCATGGATTGCAGTAGACCCAAATTCTAGTCCATTCGTAGCTGTGTTCAATGCCGTAGGCATCCTAGCCGCTGCCAGTATCGTAAACTTTGTGGTACTAACATCAGCTGCATCTGCTACTAACTCAGGCATCTTCTCCACGAGCCGTATGATCTACGCACTATCCAAACGTGGACATGCGCCAAGTCGAATGAAACGATTGACGAACCATGCCGTACCCTATCAGGCAACACTCTTCTCCGCTGCGGCCTTACTATTTACCGTAGTCTTGAACTATGTCATGCCTGAAAGCGTATTCATCATGATTACGTCCATCTCCACATTCTGCTTTATCTATATTTGGGCCATCATCGTTGTATGCCATCTCAAATATAGAAAACAACAACCAGAATTGGCAAAACAATCTACCTTTAAAATGCCATTGTACCCATTCATGAACTACTTGATCCTAGCCTTCTTTGTATTCATCTTGGTAGTACTAGCATTACAAAGCGACACACGCATCGCCCTCATGTTTACACCATTCTGGTTCATCTTACTATGGGCCTTCTACTCCATGTTAGAGCCAAACGAAGACGACGAAACAACAAAATAAACAAAAAAGGTGTGACCATCCGTCACACCTTTTTCTTTTCCACAGAATGTGGTATACTATACATAACAAAAAGAAGGGCCACCAACGTGTCGTAGGCGTTAGGCTCATCTCTAAAGTGCTAAAAATAGATACGCCTAACGTATTAAGGTCTAGGAAACCTTATGTCGTTAGGCGTTATCATTATTTATATAAAGCAATGATATTAACTACTAATGTTAAAATAGAAATAATTAAGATAATTTTTTCATATTTTGTCATAGTATCACCTCCTCCTATAATTAGGAAGAGATGAGCCCATCTCACGTTGGTAGTCCTTCTACATTTTCATTATAGCATAAAATATGCAAAACGTTATTATTTGAAAATATTTTTTTGAACTTAGAAAAGATTTCACCAAGGAACGCTACACTAGCGTAGAATAGCTTGTGGCGTTTCTTTATTGCCTAAATCAAGCAAACGCATATGGGATATATGAACGAAAATCATAGAATGTTTGAACTAACCCCCAGAGAACGGATACTAGTTGCAAATATATTGAAACTATGGGATAATAAAGCAAACAAAAAATAGCTGTTGGTCTACTGGCACGACGATAACATTTTGTTATAAAGATGCGGTTCGAATCCGCATACAGCTCTTTTTAGCATTCTATTTAATAGGATGCTTTTTTTATGCCAGAAATGAGGTAAAAACAGCATTTACAAATACAATTAATCGTATTACCAAAACTGCGACTAGTCTACCAACTCATTTTGTCCTATAACCCTAAACTGCCATAAACATTTACAATAAAACAATCACTCTTTAGCTCGACGCCACATCTGTGTATAAGTTCTTTTCCTACGCAGCAACAAAATATACATAAAGAAGAAACGAGCAGCCAATACCCTCAGAGTAGAATAGCTTGTGGCGTTTCTTTATTACCTAAATTACACAAACACAAAAAGAGCACGACATGTTCCTGAACAAACCTAACCACTGTATCAGTTTGAGAAGGAATATGTCGTGCTCTTTCATTTGCCAATTAAACAACAGCCACAAGCTTTCATAGCAAAACAAGCACCTCATTCCCTCGGCGCCACATCTGTGTATGAGTTCTTTTCCTACGCAGCAACAAAATATACATAAAGAAGAAACGAGCAGCCAATACCCTCAGAGTAGAATAGCTTGTGGCGTCCGTTTATTGCCTAAATCACACAAACGCAAGAAGAGCACGACATGTTCCGAAGCAAACCTAACCACTGTATCAGTTTGCGTAGGAATGTGTCGTGCTCTTCCCTTTGCTTATTTAAGAGCCCGCCGAAAGAACTCATACACAGCCAAAGCCGCTTTTTTGTTCATCCCTTCTACATTCTCCAATTCTTCCAATTCCGCCACTCGCATAGCATCTAGATTCCCAAAGTGCTTATACAATGCTTTTCTTCGTTTCGGCCCGATTCCTTCGATATGATCCAAAACAGATTCTAAATTCCGCTTCCCTCGCAATCTACGATGGTACGTAATGGCAAATCGATGGGCTTCATCACGTATTTGCTGTAGTAGTTGTAATTCTGGCGTATGGTGCTCTAGAATAATACTTTCCGATTCCCCTTCAACGAATACTTCTTCGATCCGTTTCGCCAAGGATATGACAGGTACATCAGTGACACCCATAGCACGAATAACCGGCAATGCTGCATTCAGTTGCCCTTTACCACCATCGATAATAATCAAATCTGGCATAGGCCAATCTTTTTCATTACCGTAGCGCCGTTCCATAATTTCTGCCATAGAAGCAAAATCGTCAGGCTTCCCTTGTACTGTTTTCAGCTTGAATCGACGATACTCTCGTTTCGCCGGCTTTCCACCTTCAAAGACAACCATGGATGCTACTGTTTCTGCTCCTTGCATATGGGAAATATCGTAACATTCCATGCGCTCTGGCAATCGTGGTAAGTCCAGCACTTCAGCTAACTTTTTCACCGCTCCACCGGACTTATCAATGGTGTATTGCCACTGACGACGACGTTCTGCTAGGAAATTTTGAGCGTTTTCCTCAGCCATTTTGATGAGGTCTTTTTTATAGCCCCGCTGCGGCACAGATACATCCACTTGTTGCCCTTTCATAGAGGTAAACCATTCACTAAATAGTTCACGGTCCACACTATCCATGGGCAAGAGCAATTCTTTAGGAATGAATGTAGATCCTCCATAATACTGCTTGATGAATTCTGTCATCACTAGCTCTGGGCTATCCCCTTCATGTTGGACAAAATAATTTTCTCGACCCAACAACCGACCACTGCGAATGAAAAATAGTTGAATGCACGCCATAGGACCATCGATAGCCATACCTAGTACGTCCATATCGCCTCGCTGTGTGACCATACGTTGCTTTTCTTGTACTTTTTGGATGCTCAACAGGTCATCACGATACTTAGCTGCTAGCTCAAACTCCAAGTCCTCCGAGGCTTGCTCCATCTTGGACGTAATCTCTTGGATAACCTGAACTTGTTTTCCTTCAAAAAGGGCTACAATGTCATCGATA
Source organism: uncultured Veillonella sp. (assembly GCA_963544145.1). Taxonomy (GTDB): domain Bacteria; phylum Bacillota; class Negativicutes; order Veillonellales; family Veillonellaceae; genus F0422. Next base: position 31,030 of record CAUUEA010000016.1, on the reverse strand, counting down.
TATCTGCGATAGGCCTCCACCGTCACATAATTCATGCAGGGCCCTTCACAATAGTGCATATGATATTGCAAACAAGGTCGTTCTACTTTCATACTTTTACAAGTACGTAACGGATAATAGGACCGCAAGATGCGAAGTACATGATGTACCGCAGTGACATCTGTGAAAGGCCCAAAATACTTCGCTCCATCTCGTTCTAAACGACGAGTCATGAAGAGTCTAGGAAAGTCCTCTTGCACAGTAACTTTCACGTAAGGATATGTTTTATCGTCACGAAGCATTATATTGTATTTCGGATGATGTTCCTTAATTAAGGTTGCCTCTAGGATTAGGGCTTCCATTTCTGTTTTCGTTTGGATCGTTTCCACATCCCAAGCACGGCGCATCATGGCGGTCACTTTCACGGAGCGATTCACATCTTGCTGTACGTAAGACCGCACTCGATTGCGCAAGTTGATGGCCTTCCCTACATAGATGATACGCTGGTACTTATCACGCCACAAATAGACCCCTGGCGTAGTGGGCAGATGACTCACCTTTTCCAGTATATACGCTTGCTGTTCCGTGTCGCCCATCATCATATCTTGTTGACGAGATGGCTGAAAGTTCACTTCTTCTGCTTGTAATTGTCTGTCGATGGGATTCATGGTGTGTCCTCAGTAATCAACGGATGTTGTTCCATATAGGTCCTAGTTTTCTCTAGTACAGGGCCTAAGAATTTTCCTGTGTAACTTTCAGGTAAAGCAGCAATCTCCTCAGGTGTGCCAGTGCCTACGATGGTACCACCACGGAAACCACCCTCTGGACCTAAGTCGATAATGTGGTCCGCCGTTTTGATGACATCTAAATTGTGCTCGATGACCACCACTGTATCGCCACCATCTGTGAGTTTTTGTAACACCTCTAGCAATTTACGGATATCTTCCACATGAAGACCCGTAGTCGGTTCATCCAGGATATATAAAGTTTTCCCTGTGCTACGACGAGCCAGTTCAGTGGCTAGTTTTACACGTTGTGCCTCCCCACCAGATAAGGTAGTTGCCGCTTGTCCTAAGCGAATGTAGCCTAATCCTACTTCTTGTAAGGTTACTAATTTACGATGAATTTTTGGAATAGCACTAAAGAAATCTACCGCTTCATCGACAACCATATCCAATACATCGGCAATGCTTTTCCCTTTGTATTTCACTTCCATAGTCTCCCGATTGTATCGTGCTCCCTTACACACCTCGCATGGCACATACACATCTGGCAAGAAATGCATTTCAATTTTAATGATACCATCGCCACGACACGCTTCACAGCGACCACCTTTTACGTTAAAGCTGAATCGTCCTGCTTTGTAGCCTCGAATCTTCGCCTCATTGGTCTGGCTGTATAACTCACGGATCGCATCGAACACCCCCGTATAAGTGGCTGGATTGGAACGTGGAGTCCGACCAATTGGACTTTGGTCAATATTGATGATTTTATCCACATACTCTAAGCCACGAATCTCCTTATGGGCGCCCACCTTATGGTGACTTCTATACAGTGCATTGGCTACGCCTTTATATAAGATTTCATTGATCAATGTAGATTTACCAGATCCACTGACACCTGTTACAACAGTAAACAAGCCAATAGGGAATTTTACATTCACCTGTTTCAAGTTGTTCTCTTTAGCCCCGCGGATTTCTAGGCACGCTTTCGTCGGTTTTCTTCGTTCTTTTGGTAATGGAATATATTTTTGACCACTTAAATATTGACCTGTAATAGACTCTTTCACAGCCATTACCTCTGGCACTGTCCCTTGCGCTACGATTTGACCACCATGCTCGCCCGCAGCAGGTCCAATATCTACCAAATAGTCTGCCGCCATCATCGTATCTTCATCGTGCTCTACCACTAGTAAAGTATTGCCTAAATCTCGCAACCCTTTCAGTGTTTCAATTAAACGATCATTATCTCGCTGATGTAAACCGATAGATGGTTCATCTAAGATATATAAGACCCCAACGAGGCCAGACCCAATTTGTGTGGCCAATCGAATACGCTGTGCTTCCCCACCAGACAAAGTGCCCGCACTGCGGTTCATGGTCAAATAATCTAAGCCCACATTATTTAAGAATCCTAGACGAGCATTGATTTCTTTCAAAATTTGAGCCCCTATGAAAGCCTCTCGGTCCGTCAACTGTAGATTACCAAAATAGTCCACCGCTTCACTAATGGTTAACTGTGTCACTTCATCTATATTTTTCTCACCTACACGGATGGCAAGGGATTCCGGTTTCAAACGAGCTCCCTTACATGCTGTACATGGTTTGATAGACATATAGGATTCAAATTCTTCCCGCATGCTATCTGTAGTAGCCTCCGCATGACGGCGTTTCACCATTGGCAAAATGCCTTCATATTCAGTATGGAAAGTTTTTATTTCACCACGCATATTTTCATAGTCGAAGGTTACTTTCTCAGCGCTACCGTATAGCACTTCTTTTTGTAAGGCTGAAGGAAGTTCTTGAAAATTTGCATCTAATGTATAGCCATGAACTTTCAACAATCCTTCTAGTTGGCGCATAAACCACGCATTGGGATTGGAACTCAAAGGCGCTACTGCACCATCTGCAAAGGATACGGTAGGGTCTGGAATCACTCGGTCTTCATCTACCTCCATAGTACTACCTAAGCCCAAACAAGATGGACAAGCCCCAAAAGGACTATTGAAAGAGAACATACGAGGTTCAATTTCTGGCAATGAAATATGACCATTTGGACAGGTAAAATGAACACTAAATTGATGGGCTGGGCCATCTACCTCTTGGATAATAACAAAGCCCTCTCCATGATGAATGGCCGTTTCTAAGGAGTCCGTCAATCGACTTTCTAAGCCTTCCTTAATAACTAGGCGGTCTACGACAATTTCAATAGTATGCTTTTTATTTTTATCTAAGGCAATGTCTTCTTCAAAGGTATGAATCTCTCCATTGATGCGCACACGGGCAAATCCATTTTTACGAATTTGTTCCAACACTTTTTCATGGCGTCCTTTTTTACCCCGTACTACTGGAGCCATTACCATAATCTTTGTACGTTCTGGCAATTTCATGACCAAATCCGTAATCTGTTCGATGGTCTGTTGCGCAATCTCTTCTCCACAGGTTGGGCAATATGCACGACCAATGCGAGCAAATAATAAACGCAAATAGTCATAAATTTCTGTCACTGTTCCCACCGTGGAGCGAGGGTTACGACTCGTCGTCTTTTGGTCGATGGATATGGCCGGTGAAAGCCCTTCAATGTAATCTACATCTGGTTTGTCCATTTGCCCTAAGAACTGGCGAGCATAGGCAGATAAGGACTCCACATATCTGCGTTGTCCTTCTGCATAAATCGTATCAAAGGCTAAGGAAGACTTACCAGATCCGCTTAATCCTGTTAATACGATGAATTGATTTCTTGGTAAAGCCACGTCAATGTTCTTCAAGTTATGTTGACGGGCCCCTTTTATAATTAATTGATCTTTCAAAATATCTCCTATTCTTCGTTCATGTCTGACCATAACTGGCGCAATCTTCCAAGTTCATCACGCAATTCTGCAGCTCGTTCAAATTCTAATTGTTTTGCCGCTGCTTTCATGAGGCGCGTCGTCTCTTCAATGGCATTAAACACATCTTCTTTCGTTTCATATTGGGATTTTGGTGAAAGTGTTTGCCCCGTTTCTGCCACCACTTCTGTCGGTGCTGTACTATCATAGACCACAGGAGTATCTGTTTTCGATTTGCGACCTTTCTTAGCGGTAGAAACTTCTCCTTCTACTTTGGTTAACTCTATTAAGTCTTTCACTTCCTTGCGCACTGTACGTGGTGTAATACCATGTTCTGTGTTATAAGACTCTTGCAAGGCACGACGACGTTCTGTTTCATCCATAGCACGTTGCATGGAACCCGTAATGCGGTCTGCGTACATAATAACTTTCCCTTTTTCATTACGAGCCGCACGGCCTATGGTCTGAATCAAGGATGTATCACTGCGCAAGAAACCTTCCTTATCTGCATCGAGAATAGCCACCAAAGACACTTCTGGCATGTCTAAGCCTTCCCGCAGCAAGTTAATCCCTACGAGAACGTCAAAGACACCAGCACGCAAATCACGGATAATATCGGCACGCTCAATAGTAGCAATATCGGAATGTAAATAGCGTACACGAATACCCATCTCTTTCAGGTAATTCGTTAAATCTTCTGCCATTTTTTTCGTCAATGTAGTGACCAACACCCGTTCATCAGATTTCGCTCGGTCTTTAATTTCCCCTAGTAAATCATCCATCTGCCCTTTGATAGGACGAATTTCGATGATAGGGTCTAATAAGCCGGTAGGTCGTATGATTTGTTCTGCCACATTGGTTTGTACTTCCATTTCATAGGGACCTGGTGTGGCGGATACATAGACGATTTGGTTGATTCTCTCTACAAACTCTTCAAATTTTAACGGTCGATTATCCGCTGCTGATGGCAAGCGGAATCCGTAATCAATCAAATTATGTTTCCGTGCTTGGTCACCATTATACATGGCACGAATTTGTGGCAACGTCACATGGGACTCGTCGATGATAATAAGAAAATCATCTGTAAAATAGTCGATAAGGGTCATTGGGGCTTCCCCCGGTTGACGGTTGGACAACAGACGGGAGTAGTTTTCTATGCCTGAACAATAGCCCATTTCTTGCATCATTTCAATATCATATCGTGTGCGTTGCTCCAATCGTTGGGCTTCCAAAAGACGTCCATTTTCATTAAAGTAAGCCAACCGCTCAGCCAACTCTGCTTCTATGCGTCCGATAGCTAGGTCTAACTTTTCTTTTGTCGTTACATAGTGAGAGGCTGGATAGATAGCCACATGCTTACGCTCTACAATTACATCCCCTGTAAGCACATCGATTTCTACTAAGCGATCGATTTCATCGCCAAACATTTCTACACGAATCGCCCTTTCACTAGTACCAGCAGGGAAAATTTCCAATGTATCCCCTTGTACTCGGAAAGTGCCTCGCACAAAATTCATATCATTTCGTGTGTATTGGATGGATACCAATTTACGAAGAATATCATCCCGGCTATATTCCTGTCCTTGTCGCAAGGATACACAAAGCGTACTATAGTCCTCTGGATCCCCTAAGCCGTAGATACAGCTAACGGATGCAACGATGACTACATCTCTGCGCTCAAATAAATTCATTGTCGCCGAGTGGCGCAACTTGTCGATTTCCTCATTGATGGACGCATCTTTTTCAATATATGTATCTGTGGAGGCAATGTACGCCTCTGGTTGATAATAATCATAATAAGACACAAAGTATTCCACTGCATTTTTAGGGAAAAAACTTTTGAACTCGCTCGCCAATTGGGCTGCCAATGTTTTATTGTGGGCGATGATCAAGGTCGGCTTTTGTACGGCTTCGATGAGTTTCGCCATCGTATACGTTTTTCCCGTGCCTGTAGCACCTAGTAATACCTGTGCCCATTCCCCTCGTTCGATGCCCTCTGCCAAGGACTGGATAGCCTTCGGTTGGTCTCCCATAGGGGAGTATGGAGCCTCTACTTGAAAGGGTATGCCTTCTTCAGGAAAATGATGCAATCCGCTCATAGTCCCTCCTTACTATCTCTATCTATGTGAAAGTTAACATTCAATTCTATATCTAGTAACTTCTATATTATACCATGAATAGGCCTACTATTGTACTGTATGTTCGATACAAATCAGTACAAGGAGCACACGATGTTCACGGAATCGATTCGCCCCTTCTACTAGTAACATAATGCTTCATCCTATGCTTTCGGCATGCATATACTATATGCAAAAAGAAAAGCTGAACCTAAGGTCCAACTTTTCTTTATCGGTTATATAATTTATCCCTTGCCACGGATCCGTCGCAATTCTTCTTCTGTAATTGGCGTATCTCCTTGCAAAGTTTGTGTGGCTGTATCATCACCTTCCAGCATTTCGATGAAGATGGCAATGCCATGATCCGATAAATGATGGATTTCATCACCGTGGTCATGCTCTAAGGCCTGCTTCATATTTTCTGCAATACGATTGACAAAATTCCATTGCTCATCCGTATAACTTTCAATACGGCTAGCAATTTCCTTCCAATTGCTTAAAAGCAATCGTGTAAGAGGCCGATACAAGTCACCACCTACAAATTCCATAATATCTACAGCACATTCAATACTGTCCCCATCGACACCATAGCCATTCATCTCATTTTGGTCCACCACATAGTCATATAATTGTTTTCTAGTCATGGTCCATTATTCTCCCCTGTCAAAAAGGGCATTGGCAAATTCTTTTGCATTGAAAGGACGTAAATCATCCATTTGTTCACCTACGCCAATCCAACGAACAGGTACGCCTAATTCTTCTTTAATAGAAATGACAACGCCACCTTTAGCGGTACCATCTAATTTCGTCACCACAATTCCTGTGACAGGCACTGCTTCACCGAATAATTTTGCTTGACTTACTGCATTTTGACCTGTAGTGCCATCTAAGACCAATAAAGTTTGATGCGGTGCACCTGGAATTTGTTTATCTGCTACACGACCGATTTTTTTCAACTCTTCCATAAGGTTCACTTTAGTATGCAAACGTCCTGCTGTGTCCACAATAACTAAGTCTGCTTCTTTCGCAATGGCGGAGGCACAGGCATCGAATACCACTGCTGCTGGGTCGGCGCCTTCCTTATGTTTTACAATAGATACGCCTACGCGATCTGCCCAAATAGATAATTGTTCAGACGCAGCCGCACGGAATGTATCCCCTGCGGCAATAATTACCTTTTTCCCTTGTTCTGCATAGAAATGTGCTAGCTTTGCGATTGTCGTTGTTTTACCAACTCCATTCACACCCACTACTAAGATCACTTCTGGTTTGTGGAGCTCCAACACTTCTTCTTGAGCTCCCAACATTTCCGTAATGCGGTCTTCCATGAAAGGCATCACTTCACTAGTATTATTGATAATCCCTTCCGTAACACCACGACGGATTTCTTTCATTAAATATGTCGTAGTTTTAGGGCCTAAATCACCTGTCAACATAGTAGCTTCTAGATCATCTAGGAAATCATCGTCGATTTCAGCATAGCCGATAACGATAGTTTCTACTTTTTTTACAAAATTATTTTTTGTCTTTTCTAAGCCCGCTTTCACACGGTCAAAAAAACTAAATGCCATAATCACTATTCTCCTTCACTTCATCAAAGGCTACTGTTAATAGACGCGACACACCTCGTTCCACCATAGTCACCCCTTGTAAAACATGGGCTGATTCCATAGTCCGTTTACGGTGGGTCACCACGATAAACTGTGTGGCATCACCTAAGTTATGCAAATATTGGCTAAATCGTTCCACATTCGCATCATCCAAGGCGGCATCTACTTCGTCAAGTACACAGAATGGAGCCGGGCGATAATCTAGCAGCGCAAAGAGTAAGGCTATAACCGTCAACGCTCGTTCTCCACCGGATAACAAGCTCAATTGCTGACGTTTCTTTCCTGGCGGTTGGATATAAAAGTCAATGCCACTTTCTAAAATTGATTCTGGATTTGATGCGACAATCTGCGCCGTACCGCCTCCAAACAATTGAGAGAATACATGTTGGAATTTCTCACGAATCTCTGTTAGAACTCCTTGTAATTGCTCAGACATAGCTCCATCAATTTCAGCAATAACACCTTCCAGTTGCTCCTTAGCTATCACCAAATCTTCTTTTTGGGCATGATAGAATGCTAGCTTTTCTTCCGCTTCTTCATATTCCGCAATAGCATTAGGGTTGATTGCCCCCAAGCTTTCAATCTGTCTTGTCAAATTCGCCTGTTGTTGTTTCCACTCATTTACGGAGCCACCTAAGTGTATATTCTGTGCCTCTTGTTTAGTATACCCTAAAGCACCCAATTGTTCCAAGGCTTGTTCGCCTTGTAATTGATATTTTGTTAACCCTTCTTGTAGGTCTACCAATTTTTTCTGCACAATTCGCTGGCGCTGTTCCTGTTGATTTCGTTCTTCTTGCAATTGAGTTAATTGCAATTCCCAAGTACGTACTCTTTCTTGACCACCTTTACGAGATTCTCCAATGGTAGCGACTCGTTTTTCTATACCTTGTTTCTCTGCCTCTAATTGTAAAATAGGTTCACCACCTACACGGATAACATCTTCGCCTAATTGGTCCAATCTTCGGTGTAAACTTGCAATTTCCACTTCCTTATCTTTGATATGTTGTTCTAACTGAGCTAATTCTTTTTTGCTTTGTTCTAACAACAATCTACTTTGTTCCCATCGTAAGCGCACCTCTTGTAACACTTCATTTTGCTCACGTTCTTGGTCTTGCAAACTTTGTTCTTGGGCCACTAACGTTGCGAGTTGCTCTTGATATCCTTCTCGATGTTCCAACTGTGAAAGTTCATCTGCTAGCCGTTTAATTGTCTCTCCTAAAGTTGTTTGCTTTTCCTTAGCCTTTTGCAGCTCTTCATGATAGGTCTGCACCATTCCACGTAAGTTAACTTGCTCTCCTTGGGATCGTTGTTGCTCTTGCTGTAAGCTACGTAACTGCAATTCTTCTTGTTCATAGGTGTGACGTAACTCCTTACCAGACTGTGTGAAAGTTTCAATTTCTTTATCTAATTTTTGTAAAGTCTGTTTCAACTCCTGCGCTGTATTGCGTAATGTATGAATATCTTGCTGCAATGTATCTTGTTCTTCCTTACGGGACAAGATAGATGCTTTTTTCCGTTTCGTAGCACCTCCAGTAAGAGCTCCACCTGGTTGCAATTGCTCTCCTGTTAACGTTACAATCCGCAATTGTTGATGATATTCTTTTTGTAATGCTAATCCATGATCCAAAGTATCTACAATCAAAGTCCGTCCTAAGAGCTGATTAAATACACCCGTATATTGTGCATCAAATTGAATGCAGTCTACACCAAGTCCTAACACATAAGGCGATTGTAAAGCTTTATGGTCCAGTTTTTTTCCTTGTACCATATCCATCGGTAAAAATGTAACACGACCACCTTGTGTACGTTTTAAGTATTGTACTGCTTCAGAGGCAATCTTCGCCGTGTCTGTAATCACTTGATGGATAGCACCACCTAAGGCAGTTTCGATGGCCACTAAAAATTTCTCTTCTACTGTAAATACATCACCGATGGCTCCACGAATATGAGCAGACCAAGCTTCTTTTGCTTGTAACACATGTTTAGTTCCTTCTAAATAGCCTTCGTGTAGCTCTTCCCAACTATGTAATAGTTCTAAACGCCCTTCTTTCGATTGCAATTCTCTTTGAACTTCAACTAATTCCTGATTCTTTTGTCGACGTGTATCCTCTAATTGTTGTAATGATTGACGAGCTGTTTGCAATGCTTCTTGTGCTGTATTGACAATCTGTTGTTGCGCCTCTAATTGCCCTTGTTTTTCTTCTACAAATTGTTCTAAATCTTGTAAAGTAGCGTTCAAACGTTGCACATCATCTTGCTTTTGTGTTTCTAACTCTTCTGCTCTTGCTAGTTGATGACGGGCTTCTTCCAAGTCACGAACAATACTAATATGACGTTCATGAGCCTGTTGTTCAGCCACACGCATATCCTCTAAATTAGTCTTCACCTGACTAAGAGAGTCTCGAGTGCTTTGCAAATTGGACTCACCTTGTTTCACCTCTTGACCAATGGCTTCTAAGTTACTTTCTTGGTCTTTCAAAGCTGCTAAGTCACAGTCGTACTGTTTTACTTTTTCTTGTAGTTCTTTCTTCCACGTCGTTAGCTGTTCTTCTCCAGTTTTTAACTCTTCTATCATATTGGCTTCTTTTAGGCGAGCCACTTCAATTTGTCCAGTCAGTTCTCCTAGTTTTCCTTGCAACGTGGCATATTCATCTTCCATGCTTTGCTGGGTTTCACGAAATTGTTGAAGTTCATGTTGTGTAGTTGTGTAGGTCTCTTGGATTGTATCTAAACTAGCTTCTAGCTCTTCTTGCTCACGAAGATAGGATAAGTTTTCATTTTCTTGACGTGTAAATAGACGATCCGCCGTCTTATATTCATGAAAAGCAATGGCTCCATCATAGGTACGTTTATCTTGTGATAATCTATTATACTCACGTGTCACATTAGCTTTTGCTTCTAATTCTACTAATTGATCCCCCAACGTACTCATCACATCATCTAATCGTTCCATATTACGATCAGTACTATTGATGCGTCGAATGGCATCTTCTTTATTCATTTTAAAGCGAGAAATACCTGCTACATCTTCAAAGATTAAGCGACGCTCTTCTGGTTTACTATTTAATATGGCATCGATACGATTCTGCCCAATGATAGCCATAGAATCTTTCCCTAGCCCCGTATCCGCCAACAACAAGTGAATGTCTTTCAAACGACAATTTCTCTTATTGATTTGGAACTCACTTTCACCGTTGCGATACATACGGCGTGTAATGACGACTTCCGCCAACTCTTTGCCCAAAGTGCCATCACTGTTATCAAAAATTAAGTTTACCTCTGCCGTATTGTGAGGACGACGAGCTTCTGTACCAGAAAAAATAATATCTTCCGCTTTTTGTCCACGCAAATGGCGTACATTCGATTCCCCTAAAACCCAACGAATAGCATCAGTAATATTACTTTTACCACTACCGTTAGGCCCTACTATCCCAGTCATGCCTGGGGAAAAAGACACTACCGTTTTATCAGCAAAGGACTTGAATCCTTTCATTTCTAGTCGCAATAATTGCATGACTGCTTCCTTTCTATGGTAAATACTTTATTATGAACTATGTAATATATGGTATGTTACAGCATGCTTCTTATGTAATTCAATATGCAATTAACATAAATGGCACCATGTTATATATTACATACTCCAACGAGGTTGCTAATAGATTACAGAATTTTATGGCACTAGACTATAGGTCACTCTATCTATTTCTACCTGTACTGTTTCCTTATGAGTCTGTTTAGACTGTTGCCAATTCCAATCTATTTTACTATAAGACTCCTCAAAATAGTGTATATTCCTGTTATTCAATCCTCGTACTTTCGATGTGAAAGATCTTGGATATGTCACTGTGATTCTATGGATGATTCCAAATACTTCTAGGTGTTCTTCTAGTGTTTGCTGTATCCGTTGGCACCATTCATAGTTCACCACTAATTCTCCAAAAGCAGGCGCGTAGGGACCTCCTACAATGCCACGACCAGAATCAAAATCTTCTGTACTTTGTAATCCTACACGTATGACCTGTGTACCTTTACGTTCTAAATAGCATTTCAAAAAAGCACTATATGATACAGCTTGTTCTACCGTTAATGGAGTATAACTACCTTCACGAACTCGATCTGCTAGTTCTGTATCTTCAATGACAATGACAGGATAAATACGACATAAATCCGCCTGTAATTGACCTGCTTTCACCGCTGTTTTTACTAAGGTGGTCCATGTTTCACCAGGCAAGCCAGGTAATAATTGTATGCCCAAGGTTATCCCCTGTTTATGAATCAACTTACAAGCCTGTTCAACATCTTCAACCGTATGCCCTCGTTTCGCTTCTATAAGCATAGACTCCTCTAATGTTTGTACCCCTAATTCAATGGTTCGTACACCACTAGCATAAAGCTCTTTTAAGCGGTCTTCTCTGATCGCATCAGGCCGAGTAGATAATCTGATTCCCTTAATAATTCCTTGTTGGAAAGCTTCTTTAGCAGGTTCTAATAATACATCTTGCACTGCTTGCGGTATGGCCGTAAAGCTGCCGCCAAAGTAAGCTACTTCCCATTGTCCACTATATCCTTGCTCAGACACTGCTGCTTGTATAGAAGAACGGATTATCTCTGGAGTTACCATCTCCTGTTGTCCTGATATACGTGGTTGATTACAAAATACACAGATATAAGGGCAGCCAATATGAGGAATAAAAAATGGAAGTAATCTAGTTTTCTCTTTTTTGCTGTTCCTCATACAATCCTCCTTTACCATAGAAAAAGGAGTGGTTCCCCACCCCTCAATCCTTACTGTTGTATAAGCTTTTCATAAGCCTCTTTAGCTGCCGCTTGGGCCGCTATTTTTTTATTTCGTCCAGAGCCTACACCTGATGGGACTCCATCAAGGACTACTTCCATAGTAAAGAATTTATTATGATCCGGTCCCTCTTCATCGATAACATGGTACCGTATGACAGACTCTCCTTTTTGTTGTACCAATTCTTGGAGCAATGTTTTAAAATCTTTTCCTACTTTTCCTGAAAGTGCCATTTGGAGATATCCATGCAAATGACTCAAAACGAACTGTTTTCCCACTTCGTAACCACACTCTAAATAGATAGCTCCTAAGACAGCCTCAAAGGTATCTGCTAAAATAGAGTTTCGATCCGCCCCACCGCAATGGCGCTCTCCTCTGCCTAATCGTAAGTATGTACCTAACTCCAAGGTACGACTACATTCAGCCAAAGAGCCTTCACATACAGTGCAAGCTTTTAAACGGGTCAGTTCACCCTCAGTCATTTCTGGATATGTAATAAATAAGTATTCACCTATGATGAGATCCAACACAGCATCCCCTAAGAACTCTAACCGTTCATTATGATGTTCATGGGATAACTTATGTTCATTCGCATAGGAAGAATGTGTCAAAGCACGATTCAAAGTATCTATCTGTTGTATTGGCAAATGTAAATTCGCAATAAGCTCGTGAAGTAAATCTTCACGAGCTTTGCTAATTACTTTGCTACTTTTAGGAGCATTCACAATTACGCCTCGTAACGACGAACAACGATTGTACCGTTGTGTCCACCAAAACCAAAGGAGTTGGAAAGAGCCACATCAACTTTCATATCACGAGCTCCGTCAGATACATAATCTAAATCTAATTCTGGATCTGGGTTATCAAGGTTAATTGTTGGATGCACTTTGCCAGTTTCAATAGCCATTGCCATAACAATCGCTTCGATAGCACCTGCAGCACCCAATAAGTGACCTGTCATAGATTTTGTGGAGTTCACAGCTAATTTGCTAGCATGGTCTCCGAATAATTGTTTAATTGCCAAAGTTTCGTTTGCATCATTAATGGATGTAGATGTACCATGAGCATTGATATAATCAACTTCTTCAGGTTTGATACCAGCATCATTCAATGCTAATTCCATACATTTACGAGCTTGTGTACCACCTGGAGCTGGAGAAGAAATGTGGTATGCATCGCCATTTGTACCATATCCCACTACTTCTGCGTAAATATGAGCGCCACGTGCTTTTGCATGTTCTAATTCTTCTAATACAATAATACCAGAACCTTCACCCATTACGAATCCATCACGATCTGCTGCAAATGGACGACTTGCTTTGGTAGGCTCATCATTGCGTGTAGACATAGCTTTCATAGATGCGAAACCAGCTACTGCTGCTGGAGATACAGCTGCTTCTGTACCACCTGCGAACATAACATCTGCTTGGCCATGAGCAATCATGCGGAATGCTTCACCAATTGCATTAGTACCAGAAGTACAAGCTGTAACCACAGTTTCTACTGGTCCTTTTAATCCTAATTGGATAGATACACGACCAGACACCATGTTGGCAATCATCATAGGCACTGCAAATGGACTTACACGGCCTGGACCTTTTTCAAATAAAGTTACATATACATCGTGGATAGAATCGATACCGCCGATACCAGTACCAACTACAGTACCACAACGATCTGCATCTTCTTTGTCTAAATCTAAATCAGCATCTTTTTGTGCAAGCACTGCTGCTGCAATAGCAAATGCTGCAGAGCGGTCCATACGCCGAGCTTCTTTTTTATCAATTCCAAATTGTGTTGGATCAAAATCTTTAATTTCACCTGCAATACGAGTTGCATAATCACTTGCATCAAATCGAGTAATTGGACCGATACCGGATTCGCCACGTAACAATGCATTATAAAAGTCATCTTTACCGATTCCCACTGGTGTCACAGCACCTAAACCAGTAATAACAACACGTCTTTCCATTATTCCACCTCTTTATAATCTCATTTAATCAATGGCTGCTGCCTCTGAAACTAGGCGAGCAAAAATCTCATTCACAGGTAATATAGATTCTACTTTACGCATATTATTACCTGAGAACACTAATCCCGTTTCTACGTCACCTTGCTGCGCACGTGAAAGGGCTTTAATAATACAGAATTTGTGAGAACAATGCTTTAAGCATCGATGACACTCTGTAGGTGGCGGTACTGTACCGTCTAATACTGTTTCTGCAAACTTATTACGCAACGCTTGTCCAGGAAGTCCCACTGGACTCTGAATCAAGACAATATCTTCTGGAGCATCTGCACGAACATACATTTTTTTCAATTCATCAGAGGCATTACACTCCACACTAGCAGCAAAACGGCTACCCATTTGTACTCCACTAGCACCAAGTTTAATCATCTCCACAATATCTGCTCCATCAAGAACCCCACCAGCACCAATAACTGGAATGTTTTTCACAGCTGCCACTACTTCAGGTACTAACTCACGAGAGGAGCGATCTGTACCTAAATGACCACCTGCTTCACAACCTTCCACAATCACAGCGGAGGCTCCTAATCCTTCAGAAATACGAGCTAATTTAGGCGTAGATACAATCGGCACAATTGGTGTACCAGATTCACGACCTAAGGCAAACATATCTCTGGAAAATCCAGCGCCAGCTACTACGAGGTCAATGCCCTCATCAATGGCCGTTTTTACAAGACCTAAAAATTCTGTAGCGGCTACCATTGCATTTATACCGATAATGCCCGTAGGCGATAATTTTCTTGCTAATTGTATTTCGTATCGTAATTCATCAAAAGGCATGCCAGATGCTGCAATCAGGCCGATACCACCTTCATTTGCAACTGCTGCAGCCAACCGAGCTGTAGACAATCGGATTGCCATTCCACCTTGAATTACCGGTACTTTGGCTACCAATTTCCCTATTCTAAGTTCAGGGAGTTTCACTATTATTCCTCCTATGTGCAAATCCACTAAGGGGGCTTGGCCCCCTTTCGTGGTGCATAAGTGCTAAGACTTATTTTGTAGAATCGATGTAATCAACTGTGTCTTTTACAGTTTTGATTTTTTCAGCAACATCATCAGGGATTTCGATATTGAATTCCTCTTCAAATGCCATGATCAATTCAACGATGTCAAGAGAGTCAGCGCCCAAATCATCGATGAAAGTGGAATCGATAGCCACTTCAGATTCGTCAACGCCCAATTGTTCAACAACAATAGCTTTTACTTTGTCAAATGTGCTCATTACGTACACCTCCTTTCACGTAGTCTATCTATAGAATCTTGCTTTTACATCACCATTCCGCCGTCTACATTGAGAACTTGGCCAGTAATATAACTTGCAAAGTCAGACGCTAAAAACGTTACTACACTAGCAATTTCTTCCGGTTGACCCATACGTCCAAATGGAACTGTCGCTGCAATACCTTCTTTGATTTTTTCAGGTAATACATCTGTCATTGCTGTTTCAATAAATCCTGGTGCTACTGCATTCACAGTAATACCACGAGCTGCTAATTCTTTAGCACAAGTTTTGGTAAAGCCAATTACCCCTGCTTTAGCAGCGGCATAATTGGCCTGCCCCACATTACCTGTTACACCAGATACAGATGTCATGTTGATAATGCGACCAGCACGTTGTTTTACCATAAGTTTAGCAACTGCTTTAGTCACTAGGTATACACCTTTTAAGTTGATATTCAATACATCATCCCAGTCGGAATCTTTCATACGAATTAATAATCCATCACGAGTGATCCCTGCATTATTTACAAGGATATCAATATGTCCAAATGCAGCTACTGCTTCATCTACCATGGCCTGAACTTCATCTGCATTACCTACATCAGCTTTAATTTTAATTGCTTTTCGACCCAATGCTTCTATGGTTTCTACAGTTTCTTGTGCAACTGCTTCATTACCAATAAAGTTTACTACTATATCTGCTCCAGCTTTTGCTAAATCAATAGCAGTGGCTTGCCCGATACCACGGGATGCACCAGTAACTAATGCTACTTTACCTGTTAAATTCATCTTATTCTCCTTGTAAGAATGCAATCGCTGCTGCTAAGGATGGTTCATCTTCAACATTGGCTAATTCCATTGCTTTGTTAATTTTTTTAGTGAAACCTGTTAATACTTTACCAGGGCCTACTTCTACAAATCGTGTGGCTCCAAAGTCTACCATGGTAGCTACACAATCTTCCCAAAGTACTGGGGCTGCTGCTTGTTTTACTAGAGCCGCTTTAATAGTAGCACCATCTTGAAGAATCTCCCCAGTAATATTTGCCACTACTGGAATTTGAGCATCTTTTACTTCAATTTTATCTAATTCTTCTTGCAAACGTTTTGCTGCTGGTTCCATCAGACGGCTATGGAAAGGAGCACTTACTGGCAACATAACGGCACGTTTGGCACCAGCTTCTTTCATTTTTTCAGCTGCTACTTCTACCGCTTTTGTAGCACCAGCAATTACGATTTGTCCTGGGCAGTTAAAATTAACTGCTTGTACTGATCCTACTGTGTCATTCACTTCTGCACAGATGCGAACTACTTCTTCACGTGGTAATGCTAAAATAGCCGCCATAGCACCTTCGCCCAATGGAACAGCTTCTTGCATGTATTCCCCACGTTTATGCACTACGTAGACAGCATCTTTAAAATCAAGAACTCCTGCTGCTACTAATGCACTATATTCGCCAAGACTATGACCACCTACGATATCAGGTGTAAAGCCTTTTTCTTTTAAAATTTCATAGCATGCCACACTAGCTGTTAAAATTGCAGGTTGTGTGTTTGCTGTTTTTACTAATTCTGTATCTGGACCTTCAAAACATAATTGTGAAATGGAATATCCCAATGCTTCATCTGCTTGTGCAAAACGCTCTCTTACGATAGGATACGCTTCGTACAAATCTTTCAACATACCTACTTTTTGAGACCCTTGACCAGGGAATACAAATGCTGTTTTCATAAGGCTTCCTCCTACTTATCGGATAACAGATTTCAAGTTTAATATAACTTCTTCTGCTTCACGAACAACATCTTGAATGATTGTTGCGCAAGGTTTAATGTCTGTCAACATACCTGCAATTTGTCCAATCATAACGGAACCGTTTTTAGTTTCCCCTTCAATAGCGGCTTTTCTAAGTGTACCTGCACCTAGATTTTCAAGAGCTTCTTTTGGTGCTCCGCTGAACTCAAGGGATTGATATTTACGAGCTAATAAGTTTTCAATAATACGAACTGGATGACCTGTTGTTAAGCCTGTCATAACTGTGGAACGATCTTTTGCTTTTAATACAGCTTCTTTATAGTTTTCATGGGCAATACATTCTTCAGATACAACGAAACGAGAACCCATTTGAACTGCACTAGCACCTAATGCTAAGGCTGCTGCCATACCACGACCATCAGCAATACCACCAGCTGCAATAACAGGCACGTCCACTGCATCTACGATTTGAGGGATTAAACACATAGTCGTAATATCCCCTACGTGACCGCCAGACTCAGTACCTTCTGCGATAACTGCATCGATGCCACCGCGAAGTAAACGTTTAGCTAATAGTACAGATGCTACTACTGGAATTACTTTTGTACCGATTTCTTTGAAAGCTGGTACCCATGTGGATGGATTACCTGCCCCTGTCGTGATTACTGGTACTCGTTCTTCTAAAGCAACTTCCATAACTTCATTCACAAATGGAGACATCAACATAATATTACAGCCATATGGTTTACTTGTGCGCTCTTTCAATTTATGAATTTCTGCACGGAATACATCAGGAGGCATATGTCCTGCACCAATAATTCCCAAACCACCTGCTTCAGATACAGCAGCTGCTAATTCAGCTGTACCTAACCAAGCCATACCACCTTGAAGAACGGGATACTCTATCCCTAACAAATCACAAATATCAGTCTTAATCATCTTTTCCTCCTTAGCACCATTTCATTACTAGACTTGCCCAAGTTAATCCTGCTCCAAATCCAGCAACGGCAAGATTATCGCCTTTTTGTAACTTTCCTGCACGTACTGCTTCATCTAAAGCAATCGCAATGGATGCTGCTGATGTGTTTCCATACTTAGGTAAATTAATAAATACTTTATCTTCTGTCAGATGCAAACGATCTGCTGCAGATTTGATAATGCGCGTATTCGCTTGATGTGGAATGAAGAAATCTAATTCTTCCAGTTCCATATTTGCCATTTCTAGAGCTTTCAATACAGTTTTGCCCATTGTTTTCACAGCAAATTTATAAACTTCTTGTCCATTCATATGAATGAAAGTAAGCCCCTCTTCACGACGTTCTGTAGTCGGTGGCAATGCGGTACCTCCAGATGGAATACACAGATGCATTCCGCCACTTCCGTCAGCACCCATATCCATGCCAAGCATTCCATAGCCTTCTTCTACGGAAGATACTACAGCCGCTCCAGCACCATCACCGAAAAGAACACATGTGTTGCGATCTTCCCAGTTTACTACACGAGATAAGACTTCAACGCCTATAACAAGGACATTTTTAAACAATCCCGCATTGATATAGGAACTAGCTGTAATCAAAGAGTATACATATCCTGAGCAAGCTGCCGACAAATCAAAGGCTGCCGCATTCGTAGCACCTAAATTAGCTTGCACTAGGCATGCTGTAGATGGGATTGCCATATCGCCTGTTAATGTAGCAACAATGATGCAATCGATATCTTCTGCAGTTAGCTGAGCGGCTTCTAAGGCTTTTTTTGCCGCTTCTGTAGCCATATCTGAAGCATTTACACCTTCTGGTGCAATTCTACGTTCTTTAATGCCTGTTCGTTCTTGAATCCAAGCATCGCTAGTATCTACCATTTTTTCTAAGTCTGCATTTGTAAGAACTTTTTCTGGCACATAGCTACCGGTACCAATAATTCCGACTGGCTTATTCAGCATTGTCATATGTTAGGGTCCCTTCTTCTTCAATACTTGAGGAAATATGTTCAATCAATTTCCGTTCTACTAGATCTCCAGCAATTTTAATGGCTGTCATAATTTCCTTAGATTTAGAGCTACCATGGCAAATGATAAATACACCATTTACCCCTAATAGAGGTGCTCCGCCATTTTCTGTGTGATCTAGTCGTTTTTTTATTTTCTTAAACACAGGAACAATCAATAACGCTCCTAGTTTAGAAATAATGCTACTTTGTTTGATGCCTTCTTTTAGAATATCTTGTACCACAGATACAAGACCTTCTGCAAATTTAAGCACCACATTACCTACAAATCCATCACATACTACTACATCTACCGTTCCTTTTGGAATATCACGGCCTTCCACATTCCCTTTAAAAGGGATTGTTTTTAGTTTTTGTAGTAACGGATAGGTTTCTAACACAACTTCATTTCCTTTTGTGGATTCTTCGCCAATATTTAACAAGCCCACAGTTGGGTTAGGTTTACCAAGTAACAACTGCGCATAGTTATATCCCATGATAGCCCCTTGCACTAGATGTTTTGGCTTACTATTCGCATTAGCACCAGAATCTAGCATAATTGTCACGCCATTCGCTGTTGGTAATGGTGTAGCAATACAAGGGCGTTCAATCCCTTTGATTCTTCCTAATCCTAGTAAAGCTGATGCTACGGCCGCCCCAGTACTGCCTGGTGCAATGACCGCATCACATACCTTTTCACGAACCAACCGTGTAGCCACTGCAATGGACGCATCTTTTTTCTTACGCAAAGCAATACTTGGATGCTCATGCATTTCTATGACTTCACTAGCATGATGAATAGAAATCCGTGGATTCTCCAGTTCACCTTCTGCTTCTAAAATTTCTTTGATTTTACTTTCATCACCGACAAGCACGATATCCATAGTATCGTATTCGTGCACAGCGGCAATAGAGCCTAAGACTATTTCGAGGGGAGCAAAATCGCCACCCATAGCATCTACTGCAATCTTCATAGTTCACCTTTATTCTATCACAGATTCCATAATGAATTTAGCGCGAAACACTTCTTTTATGTTATCTTTGATTGTTACTTTTATAAAGAATTTTTCTCCTCGTTGTCGCACTAACTCTGCTTTCGCCGCCAAATTGACATCACTCTTAACGAGACTTTTATATTTAATGTTCCCCACTCCAGCAATCACCGTAGGTACTCCTACGATGGCTCTTGCCAACGAGTTAGCCTGCGCATATAAATATTGTGCCTCTACGTAACCAGAGCGATCTAGCATGTCTTTTGTAGTGCGAAGAACACTGATACCGTATTGTCCTACTGCTAAATCAATGACATCTCCTACCACATCTGCCCGATCTATATGCTGTCGGTCATCAGAATGCTCTTGTGCCATTGCCTTAATCCGTTCACGTAATTCAGGAATACCTAGAGCCAAACGATCCAATCGAATGGTAGGAACACTGACACCAAAATATGTGGCCAATTCCTCATCTGTCGTGAAGGGACTTATATTCAGTTTTTCGCGCAATAACTGTTGTCGTTCTTCCTTCTTTATACGACTCATATAACCACCTTTTATGACCAAGTAATAATACTTCCATACAATTATACTCTAGAACGCCAATAGTATGCAAGCTTTTCTTTATTACTATGCAAAATATGCATAGCTATTTGAGAATAGTCAACATTCCTTCATTGGTTTTTACTTGGATTGGTGCGCTTCTATCCGAAACATTAGGTCTATGATCTACTACTGTAATATACCCTTTTAATACATCCACGACGATAGGATATACATCTTCTTGGTAAATGATACCTGCCGTTTCAGGCGTATCCCCACCAATGAGATTCTGAATGTGGCTTCCTGTGAAAGCGTATCCTTTCCCTGTAGCCGACAGCAATTCTTCATGACCACTGCGATGGCGCTTTGCACCAATCCATTGATTGTGCCAAGTAGCATTATTTTTTAATGCCAAGGTAATCCCCGATTGATGAGGATTATCTCCACTTTCAGCAAACTCATTTAAAGCTCCTCCATTCCAACTAGAGTCCTCTGTGCCAAGGTTCATCACAAGATAGGAGCCATGACGTCCTGGGTTAGGGTTCAATCCATAATTTTTATTGAGCACCCCAAGATTGCCAGTCACTTGTACTGTCGGATACTGAGATTGTTCCTTTGAAGAAACCGATATATCTGTATAGGTATCAGCTAATCGGCTTGTACCAATACCAATACTACCTTCTTCTACAATGGCACCATACACATCTGCTTGTTGAAAAGGTACTGTTTCAATAGTTACAGGACCATCTAGAGTAATATAACTATCTTTGTTAGCCTGTAGGCCATTACCAATGGCGTGCACTACCGTCGGACCATGAACCACAACCTTAGTATCGTACTTAGGATCATCAAATTGTTTGCGCCCAAAGCCTGCGTAAATGCCACTCATATAGTAATGTGCCATTTCATCAGGTTGATCATAAGGACTAGAATTTTTCATAGTCACTGTTAATCCCTTATGAACTGTCAAGCGAGTACCATCATGGACATATATGCCTGATACATTGTGATGTTTGTTTAGTACTGAATCGTAACCTACACCACTCACATCTATATGCAACCCTTCTGGATAGTTGAGCACCTCATGGTATTTACGCAACGCTACAGCTCGACCATCGGTCTGCACAGTGATACGCTCTGGCTGAGTTACATTGGTTTCATACACAACATTAGGTGCGACACCATACACCGTAGGCACTAGACTTAAACATCCAAGTACCATTCCCAATACAAGATTTCCTTTATATTTCATATATACCCCCTTTGGTACGCCCATCATCATCGATTAATATCTTCTTTAGTATACCATTGGTATACGCTATTGCCTATGGTAGTACTATTCCTATTGGTTATACAATATATAGTAGATAAGAAAAATGAGATACCCATCATCTGAGTATCTCATGGTATGTAATACTGTATTAGAATTTGAAGTTCATACCTACATTATAGGTACGGCCACCTGTAGCTTCTTTCGCATAGTATTCACGATTGAAGATATTATGTACACCGAATTGCAATGTCGCTTCTTTAGATACTTTGTAGTTTACAGATGCATTGGTCAAGAAGTAACTATCCTCCGATTCTGGTTCCCCAGTAGCTGCTTCTTTACTATTACGAGAGCTCACGTATTGCATATCCCACAACGCATTCCATTTACCACTCTTGTATTCAACGCCTCCATGGAACAGATGTTTTGGGATATCAAAGTTTGGTGCGTTTTCATCTTTCACATCTGTATTTACTACGGCTTGCGTTTGAATTTCACCTGTTTGCCATGTGTAGTTGCCAAAAACTGACCATTTATTAGACAATTTATGACGAAGCTCTACTTCTACACCACGACGTGTTTCTGAACCTACATTGATATATTTTTTATAAGCCTCAGTACCATCTGCCTTTTTAAATGTAACATATTGAATTTTATCCTCTGTATTCACATAAAAGGCTGCTACGTTTAATTTTGTACTTTCATTCCAAGACTTTTTCAAACCAAGTTCTAAGGTATCAGAATATTCTGGATTTAAATCTGGATTGGCGTAAATTACACTTTTAGTCGTTTTGCCGAAACGGTACACTTGGTACAACGTCGGCGGTGCAAAGGAATGACCATAGGATGCATAGACGTTGGTGGAATCATCAAGGCATCGTTCTACGGACAATTTAGGGCTCACTTCCGTGTACGATCCATCATTGTGATGTACTACATCATAGGATTTTGTTTTCCTATTAAACTCCCCATGGGACCCATCATACTTTTTAAAATGATCTAAACGAAGACCTGCATACACAGCCCAGTCATCATTCGGACGATATGTATCCTGCACAAAGACTGCCATTGTTCGTGCAGCACCGCTATTTGTTTCGCTGACCCCATTCGGGAATAGAGTGGCATCTCTTGACTCCTTATTACGCCATTCTTTCAATGCAATGATAGATTGGTCAAAGCGTTCTTGTTTCCAATTCACCCCCCCTACAATTTCATGTTTCCCTTGGACTTTCCAAGCTTTTTGCACGTCCAGATTATACGCTTTTCCTGGATAGAAAGAATGAGACCCCGCACCTTCATAATCACCAGTCTTGGCATTTTTAGGTATAGAATAACCGTCTTTTTTCTTATCCAATAAGCCTAAAGAAATTTGTAACTTATTTGCATCATTCTTGTATTGCAAACTATGGGAATGATATTCTCGCTCTGCATCATGACCTAAGAAACTATCACCCTTTAACTCGATATATTGTTTAGATCCTACTTTCACATTGCCTGTAAAAGTAGGTACACCCTTCATAATCACCGCACTGATTGGATTGTGGTAAGAATACTTGTGATTCGCATACACATAGCGATAGGTTAGCGTTTCTTTGTTGCCTAAGTTCATCGTAATGTAAGCAGATAGATTCTTATTATGCAAAGATTTATCCCCACGATTCCCTAACACATATTTACCACTGGTCAACTGTTTTAGTGGAGCATCGGGAGACACAGCTTTCACATCATCTTTAATAGCCTTACTTTTTTCTGTCACGAAAAATCCTAGGAACCCCTTGGTACGACGCTCCTCCGCAGATACGCCAATGGCCACACGATCCGATACACGAGCATCAAAGCCTAGCTCATTATTCCAAGTACCATAGGTACCTCCATTCACCTTACCATGCCAATGAATTTCCCTACGATCAGCTTTCGGTGTAACTTGTTTTGTAGTAATACTAATTACACCTGCTACACCTTTTCCGCCATATAAAGAGGAGCTGGCACCGCGAACTAGTTCAATACGTTCAATCGTGTGTACCGGAATCACTTCCCAGTCCACCTTATTGTTGAAAGAATTATTCATCGGAACTCCATCTACCAGGACAGAGATATTTTTAGAATCAAACCCACGAATTTGCAGTTCTCCTGCAGAAGCTTGACTTTTATATACCCCTGGCAATAATTGTAATGCATCTGCCACCGTATCCACTTGACGACTTTCAATATCTTTTGCTGTTACTACCGATACGGAGCTAGGCGTTTTTGCAATATCTTGTAATGTTCTAGTAGCCGTTACTGTTACCTCAGGCAATATAACTGTATCTTCTGCAACTCGTGCATCTGCAGCATATCCATTTTGTCCACTCAACGCCACTGTAATCATAGATAACAACATCAACCGTGTTGCATTTTCTTTCACTTGTTTCATATGTACTTCCCTTCTTACTATAAAACAAACTTATTTTCCTATTAGTATATCAGGTATTTTCAACACTGAAAATCATTTTATGAGTACACCTGATATCTTCTCCATCCTAGTTTGGCCAAACTCCAAAATATAAGCATTCCATCGATTTATATGTGCGCCCTACTTCTGTATCAATATGCTGGTGCCATGATAAATTTTCAATGCACTAGTATACTGTACTGAATATAACAAAAAAGCGGCCGAAGCCGCTTTTTGTAAGTACGTAGATTATTTACGTAAGCCTAATTTTTCTAAGATCGCACGGTAGCGTTCGATGTCTTTACGACGAAGGTAGTCAAGCATGTTACGACGTTGACCAACTAATTTTAAAAGACCACGACGGGAATGATGATCTTTTTTGTGTTCTTTTAAATGCTCTGTTAAGTATACAATGCGGTTAGTTAAAATCGCAATTTGTACTTCTGGGGATCCAGTGTCACCTTCGTGAACAGCGAATTCTTTAATGATAGCTGCTTTAGCTTCTGTAGTTAACATGTTTCATGTCCTCCTAAAAATTACAATTCCATAGGCCAAAGTAATGGGCGGAGACTCAATTACCTCGCCTAGGATTAATACACCGGTATTTATAATACTATACTTTGGTGTAAAAGTAAAGTACTTAGCCCAACATCATGCGGTCACTGAGGGTATTCTCACTAGCTACTTCAAAACGCTCTAACAAATCCTGTACCGTTAAGCTAGCTTTCTCTTCTCCTCGTACATCATAGATAACTTTGCCATTGTCCATCATAATCAAACGATTACCGAATCGTAAGGCGTCGCGCATATTATGCGTAATCATCAAGGTAGTCAAATGATGTTCTTTTACCAATTCATCAGTGAGCTGCAATACTTTTTCTGCTGTTTTAGGGTCTAAGGCCGCTGTATGTTCATCTAGCAATAGAACTTCTGGTTTCAACATAGTGGCCATCAACAAGGTAATGGATTGACGTTGACCACCACTTAATAATCCCATACTGGATGACAAACGATTTTCTAAGCCCAAATCTAACCGAGCTAATTGTTGTTTAAACAATTCTCTTTCATTTTCTTTGAAAGCCCAAGACAATCCCATTTGTTTGCCACGACGCAAGGCAAGAAGCATGTTCTCCTCAATTTGCATATTGCCTGCTGTGCCCAACATAGGATCTTGGAAAACACGACCAATATATTTGGCACGTTTGTATTCCGCCATATGAGTTACATCCACATCATTGATATGCAATGTGCCTTCATCGACAGAGAATACCCCCGCGATGGAGTTCAATAAAGTACTTTTACCAGCTCCATTACCACCGATAACGGTAACGAAGTCGCCATCTTCCAATCGTAAATCAATGCCACGAAGCGCAATTTTTTCGTTCACAGTACCTTTATGAAAGGCTTTCACAATACCTTTTAATTCTAACATGTGTATACCCTCCTCTTAACCACGACGAAATTTACCTTGCCACGTTGGTAACGATAGGGCAAGAGCTACTAAGATAGCTGTAAATAATTTCAAATCATTTGGCGGCATACCTAGGTATAGTACAGTAGCAATAACGATACGGTAAATGATGGACCCGAATACAACTGCTACGAGGCTCAACACAAAGGATGAGTTACCGAATAATTTGCGCACTACGGAAGAAGAAGCAAATAGCACTTCCCCAATGATGACGGATGCCAATCCGATAACGATGGTACCTACGCCCATACCGATATCTGCAAAACCTTGGGATTGAGCAATCAAGGCTCCAGACACAGCCACAAATCCATTGGATAACAATAAACCAAGAACAATCATAGAATCTGTATTCACACCTTGGGCACGAATCATTTGCGGATTTACCCCTGTGGCACGGATGGATGTACCTAATTCAGTCCCAAAGAACCAGAATAAGAATAATCCCACTACCACAGTTACCACGACACCAATAATTGTCAATGCCACTGCATTGGAAATCCCCATGCTATGAATCCCAGAGTACACTGTATCCATACGCAATAGGGAAATATTAGCTTTCCCCATAATATGCAAGTTCACAGAATACAAGGCAATCATGGTTAAGATACCGGCTAACAGTGCAGGGATTTTTAACTTCGTATGAATCCAACCCGTTACGGCGCCTGCAATCATACCACCAATACCTGCAACAATGACTGTTATCCACGGGTTCACACCCATGGTAATCAATACAGCAGAAATAGCAGCTCCCATCGGGAAACTACCTTCTACTGTTAGATCAGCTACGTCTAAAATTCTGAAAGTAATAAATACACCCAATGCTAACAATGCCCATAATAGGCCTTGTGCAATGGTACTGATAATTAAGTTTGTCATAATTCCTCCTACTCGGGGTTGCCCCCACTACTATACTACTGTTGTCGCAATGACTCTGGAATCTGGATATGTAAACGATCCGCTTCATCTTGGTTGAATACAAATTTTATAGGCTCTTGCATTTCGATTGGCATGCTGTCCGGCTTGCTTTCACCACGAAGTACACGGGCTGCCATATGTCCTGTTTGAACACCTAATTTATAAAAGTCTACAGAATAGGCTGCAAGGCCACCTGTTGTTAACCATGTATCATCCGATGGGAATACAGGTAAATTTGCTGCACTAAATATAGTGACTATATTCGCATAAGACGAAGCGATGATATTGTCCGTTGGGAAATACACCGCATCGATACCCATAACTGCCAATTGGTTCGCAGCTTGCGGTACGTCGTTCACATTGGATACGGTAATTTCTACTAATTCCATACCGTATTTCTCTGCTTCTTTTCGAAAACTCTCTGCTTGCAATTGTGAATTGACTTCACTAGACGAATAAATAGTACCGATTTTTTTCGCATTCGGTAATAATTGATGCACTAATTCCACTCGTTTTTCCATAGGCACCATATCAGTTGTACCAGACACATTACCACCTGGATGTTCATCACTATCCACAAGTCGTGCTGTGGTATAGCTGGTAACCGCAGTACCTAGCACAGGAATATCCTTCGTAGCATTCGCCATAGCCTGCACCGCTGGGGTAGCAATGGCCACTACTAAATCTGAATTACGCGCCACAAATCGTTGAGCAATGGTGTTAAGATTAGATTGATCACCCTGCGCATTTTGGTGGTCAAGAATCACATTGTCCACAAATCCCTCTTCTCGTAATCCATCTACGAAACCTTTGTTTGCTGCATCTAGTGCGGGATGCTCCGTTAATTGCAAGATACCCACTCGGTACATCTTGCCTCCTCCTGGTGCTTCCAGTGAAGATTCATGCCATAGTAAGAACCCCACCAGACAGACCACCAACAGGGCCAGTCCTTTTTTCCACATAAAAATCTCCTTTCTACTATACTACATTGGTAGCCTCGCGCCACCTCCTACAGTCTTTCTATGGGAAAGATATACCGATTATACCACATGTGAAAGTAATAGAAAATATATAAATTACAATTTCTATAGAATCTAAGATAATCTAAAGATATTACTTTCACAGAATACAAAAACGACTAGATCCTTACAACCTAGTCGTTTGTTTATACACAGTCTTGATGTACCTTGCAAGATGGTCTATACCACGATTCTAAGGGTACTGAATAGAGCATCAAGAAACATATTCTACTATTTACGAACTACTGCAATATGCACCATACCAATAACGAAACCGATAATGGAAGGCACAATCCAGCCCATGCCTATCGAAGCAAATGGAAGCATTCCATAATATGGCAATGCCCATTGTACAAAGCCCGATTGATTGATAAATGCTGGCGCTGTTGCCATAGCATCACCTAATGCGGTAAATAAGGCAAAAGCTGTTGTCCAAGCATACACAGCTTGTCTTCCTTTGAAGATGGGAGCTGCAAAGGATAACAAGATGATAGTAATAGACAAGGGATACAAGAACATCAACACTGGGATGGCTAACTCGATAATTTTTGTTAAGCCTACGTTAGCAATTAAGAAGCCCACTGCTGTGGTTAAGTATGCATAGCCACGGTAGCCCAATGTGTTCGGGAACATTTCGTCAAATGTTTCACCGCAAGCACCAATTAGACCTACGCATGTCTTCAAACAAGCTAATGTAACGATGATCGCCAATAGCACAGCTCCTATATTACCAAAGTAGAAAGCATTCATTTGAGCCATGGTGATACCACCATTTTTAGCAAGGCCCAATGTAGTCACGCTTGTCGCGCCACTATAGGCTAAGAATCCATATATAATAGCCATAATAGAACATGCCACAAAGCCTGCTTTCACAAGACCCATAGCGATGGCCTTAGGCTCTGTAACCCCTACTCCTTGTAAAGCACGGATAACAATAATACCAAACGCTAAGGATGCCAATACGTCTAGCGTGTTATATCCTTCTGTAAAACCTTTGAAGAATGCATGGGTCGCATATTCCCCTTGTGGCGCAACTGATGTGTAATCTCCCATTGGCATAATCACTACAGTGATTAATAAAATACTTAAGAATACTAGGAACAATGGTGTTAACACTTTACCAATGTAGGTCATCAATTTACCGGGGTTCAAAGAGAACAAAATAGCAATGATGAAGAACACTGCAGAGAATATACCTAATGCCACATCTGGATTGATACCACCAAGGAATGGCTCAAATCCGATGGTATAGGATACTGTACTTGTTCTTGGAATAGCAAATGCTGGTCCAATCGTGATATACAATAACAAAGTAAAAATTTTACCATATGTAGGGTGTACACGACTTACCAAGTCTTGTAAGCCATTACTACGAGATACCCCCATAGCAACAATACCCAAGAATGGTAATCCGATAGCTGTTACTAAAAAACCTATAATAGCTGGCCATAAGGCTTGACCTGCTTCTTGTCCCAAGTGAACTGGGAAAATTAAGTTTCCTGCCCCAAAGAACATACCGAACAACATAGTTCCAATAAAGGCAACGGAACCCCAAGATAATGTTTGCTTCATGATTAGTCCCCCTACATAATGATTTTTAATACATCTAATACTTCGTCAGGCAACTCATCTTTTGTTCCTTTTAAGTTTTCAATGTAATCATAACGGAACTCAAATGCTTTATGAAGAATATGATGGTACTCACGAACTGTAAAATCTGGTTCAAAACCTTCTACTTTTACATATTCTAAGTTTTCATATTTATAGAATGGTTCAAAGTTAAGACTACCCTCAACCAAACCTTCTAACAAACCTAATGTTACCTCTTTTGGAATTTTCTTGTCCAAGAAGAAGCCCGTATTCATAATGTAGCAATCTACACCAGATTGAGTGAATAATTTTTTGTAGCTTTCATAATCGGTACGCAAGGAATAGGTACGGAATGGGTTTGCATAAGGTTCAATAACCAATGCATTAGGATCTACATTGTCGTCTAATTTTTCCGCTGTAGAACGACGTGTCGCCAACGTAGCACCCATAGTAGCTGCCAAAATTGGATCATCAATTTTTAAAATCGGTGGTAACGTTTTATCTTTCATTAACCATACGATAGCATTTACTGGGTCTTTCACAAAATTCACACGATTGTCTGTCCAGAATTGCGATTTAATAGCACGACCATTATTATTACGCACATCTTCTGCTAAGACAACTTTATTGCCATCTTCATCTAAGGTAACGCCCACATTTTGCAATGTCAATAGATATTTATTGGCAGGATGTTCCACCGGATAGTCTTGCATTTTATCAAAATATGTTGGTTCTAATGCAATAGAGGATAAATCTTCTGTATGAATAATATACGCATCATCATGTAACACAGAAATATCATAGCGTCCATCATGTTGTTCATGGGTTAATGTAGATTTACCCGACCCGGATAACCCGAATACGCCGATGGTATAGGAAGAATCGTCCTTCAAGTTGTATCGTTTCATACCACCATGGCATGCTACATAACCATAACGATTTGCCAAGGACCATCCTAATGTAAGAGTACCTTTTTTATGTTCCCCAAAATAACGCATACCTAAAATCATAGCACAGTTATGAGCAGGATCAAAAATAGCAAGTCCTCCAGGATATCCTTCTACCACATAATCTGGATCAGAATAGATAAAAATATCCCCTTCAGGAATTTCCTTACTCTCTCTGTAAAAAGCCTTTACTTCCTCATTAAAAAATTGGAAATTAATAGCCCAGGAATACAAAATAGACGCATGTTCTTTTGGAATCATTAAATGTGCACGAGCTGTGAAAGCTTCATCCAAACCTACAATAGCTTGTGCAGAAATCCATTCTTTATGGCGACTATCATACACGGCTTCACGAGCAATATCGCATAACTCTACTTCGTTAATCCCCTCATCGCCAATAATACGACGCGCTTTTGCATACCGACCCGTTGTTTTACCATTATTGGTAACTAACACTTTTGCATCTTGTGGTAAGCCTTGCTCTTCAGCACGGTAGATTGGCATATCTAATACAATGACACCAGGTTCCTTAGCTGCTAAGTCATAGGCCTGTGCAATGGATTTAACAGGTGTTACATTATTTCCATAAAACG
Organism: uncultured Veillonella sp.; assembly: GCA_963544145.1. Lineage (GTDB taxonomy): Bacteria > Bacillota > Negativicutes > Veillonellales > Veillonellaceae > F0422. The sequence goes on along the minus strand of CAUUEA010000016.1, from coordinate 225 downwards.
CTGTTTCTATCGTACTTCTCAATTTAGAAAAAAGCGGGTTTTCTTTAATTTCGGACTGTTTCCATTTTAATCTTGTTGCCATAATTTCCTCATTCGTTGTAACTTATTATACTTATGTATATTCCTTTATATTCTAACATTTAATTAAGTATTTCACAATATGAGACCACCATATGTTAGTGTAAAATATTTGTGGGAAAAATAAAATAGCAAAAGAAGGTCATC
>CAUUEA010000015.1:0-37192 GCA_963544145.1 uncultured Veillonella sp. | reverse complement strand
GTACAAATCTTATCATACCGTTTGTACCTGCGTATGTCGCATTTTGTTTTATACTATTCGAACATTAAACCCGTAGCATGGAGTTTAGGAACGCTTGTGTTCTTGGGTTTTGTGGATTCCCAAAAACCTCTTCTGGTGTTCCTTCTTCTTGGATTTTGCCGTCCGCCATGAAGATGACCCGATCTGCTACTTCGCGGGCGAATGCCATTTCGTGAGTAACGATGATCATGGTCATATCTTCTTCGGCCAGTTCTTTGATGGTCCGCAACACTTCGCTAGTGAACTCTGGATCCAAAGCAGAGGTAGGTTCATCAAAGAGCATGATTTCTGGTTTCATTGCCAATGCCCTAGCGATAGCTACCCGTTGTTTTTGTCCGCCCGACAAGGTGCTAGGGTATACATCCCGTTTATCCCAAAGGCCTACTTTTTCTAGCAAGGACTGGGCGATAGGCAAAATGTCTGCGTCTTTCATTCCTTTCACCATGCGAGGCGCCACCATGATGTTTTCTAGGACTGTCATGTGTGGGAACAGGTTGAACGATTGAAATACCATACCCATTTTTAACAAAATTTGTTGCTGTTCTTCTTTCTCTGCATATACTGCCTCCGCTGCGCCAGCTGGTGTGTCCACCAAGGTCGCTCCATCGACGATGATGGTCCCTTTTTGTATGGTCTCTAGTTGTCCTAAGCAACGAAGAAAGGTGGATTTACCCGATCCAGAGGGACCGATGATGGACACCACTTCGCCACGTTCCATGGATAGTGACACGTCTTGCAAGACCGCCACTGTGCCATAGTTCTTTTCAATATGTAACATGTCTATGAAAGCCATGGTTCCCTCCTAATCTTCGTAAATCGCCATACGGCGTTCTAAATATTGATACAATTTCGTCAACACAAATGTCATGGCCAAGTAGAATACACCAGCTACGATGAAAGCTGTAATATCGAAATCCCGTTGCACAATGCTACGAGTGATACGCAAGATATCATTCATAGCTAAGACATACACTAGAGAGGTGTCTTTCAGTAGTGTAATCGTTTCATTCGCCAATGGTGGCAATACGCGTTTGATCACCTGCGGCAGAATGATCTTGTACATGGTCTGCACATAAGTAAAGCCCAATACTTTCGCCCCTTCGTACTGCCCTTTTGGAATAGATTGAATGCCGCTGCGGAAAATTTCACATAAGTAGGCAATGTAATTCAACACGAAGGACAGCACCGCCGCCGTCATATCCGTAAGCTCAAAGCCATCGATCATGAATGGCAAGCCGTAATAGATGAGCAAAATTTGTAGCATCAACGGCGTGCCACGCATCACGTACACGTAGGCATCTACGATGCTCGTTACCACTCGGTTCGTACTCAATCGGAGCAGTGCCAAGAGCAATCCCCCTGGCACTGACAAGATGATGACAATGAAGAACAAGGACAAGGTCACTTGGAATCCGCCAGCAATGGCAGGGGCTATTTGTAACACATACTCCAGTAAATCCATGTTATTTATACTCCTCTTTCGTCAAGATAGATGTGCTGCCAAACCATTTTTGTGCCAATTTGTCAGCCGTACCATCATTCATCACTTCTTGTAAAGCAGCGTCAATTTTTGCTTTCAACGCTTCATCTTCCTTGCGCATACCTACCCCTGCTTTTTCAGTAGCAAAGGAGCCATTAGCGACAGTGAACACATTATTACCTTTTTTACCGATTAAATAACGGCCTACCATTTCATCCACCACGATGGCATCAATACGGCCTAACTCTAGATCCATGAAAGCATTCACATAATCGCCATATTCCTTGATCTCTTTAAAGTTCTTAGATTGTGGATCGTTTTTCACCGCTTCCAAGCCAGTAGAACCAGATTGAACACCTACACGCTTGCCATCCAATTGCGCTTTGTCAGCAATACCAGAATCGGATTTCACAGCAATAATTTGGTCCCCACGGAGATATGGTTTAGAGAACAAGATATTACGTTCCCGTTCTTTCGTAATGGTCAAGCCATTCCACAACACGTCGATACGTTTAGATTTTAGCTCCGCTTCCTTGCTATCCCAATCGATGGACTTGAACTCTACCTCAGAACCAATGCGCTTTGCCACTTCTTTTGCAAGGTCGATATCAAAACCAACTAACTCCCCTTTTTCATCTTTGAATCCCATAGGAGGAAAATTATCGTCTAGCCCGATAACAATCTTCTTAGGCACCTCTGTATTCGCCTGTTTCGTAGACGCCCCACAACCTGCTACTAACCCAACAATCACCAATGCACTTGCCGCTGCTAACACCGTTTTAGAACATTTTTGTAACCAATTCATAGTATTTTCTCCTCTCTACAGATGCACGTTTTATATTTCATGATTACATTATACTTTAGTTAATTAAAGTTGTAAAGAGATAAAATGCTTTTTATCATTTATTCTGAAAATAATTTCTACTGACAAATGACTCTAACAGCTAAATATCTAAGCAAAAAGCGATATAGTAAGTTATCTTCTAACCATATCGCTGATTTTCTCTTTATATATATGTTTTACATCAATTCATGTTCTTTCGCAATGGCCGTTACTTCTTCTACCGTAAAGTTAGTAACTTCTGCAATCATTTCTAAGGACAATTGCTTACGTAACATCTGAATGACAACCTCCGCCTTACCTTCTGTCCGACCCTCAGCTACGCCTTCTTTCCAATATGTATAATGATCCATTGATAGCATTGAATATTCCTCCCTCCAAGCCTCACAATGTTTTGCTTCATCTACGGCACTTTCAATATCTCGTAATAAATCGTCTGATGCAGCATGACCATCCACATAGTCTAAGAACCGTTGTAAAGGCTTCGAAATATCATCCATTTTACCCTTGGTACTTAAAAATAATTTTATAGCCCCATCGTTCAGCAGGATATCATGTTCTTCCATACAAACATTTTTGAAAGTGTACTTGTGACGAATCCCAGTAAACACAGGAAACGTACAGATAAAAATGATATACGAATCATTTAACGCCATGTACTTCTGACCTTTTTGCAAGTGATACATACCCAAAATACTTTGGTAAAAACGTGTGCGCTTCACCAGTTCTTCCATATCCTTGCTAGTTTGCATCTCAATATTGAATACAGTTCCCTTGTCATCATTTACATATACATCTAAACGAACGCTTTTCGTTTCCAAACTTACAGCTAGAGATTTCTCCTCCTGAATGTAGATAATATCTTTGATTGAAATATCTAACAATCGTTCCAGTACAGCCTTACAAATCGCTTTCTTTAACATAACCTTCTGAAAGATAAAATTGTCTTGAATAGTCAATTCATCGAATGATTTAATACGCATGCAATGCCTCTCTTTCATTCTTACTAAAAGTATACCACAATTACAAGGCAGGTCGGTAGATATACCTCATACCATATAGATGCACTTCTCCTTGAAAGTAATTCTTCCTCTAAAATTTCCTAACAGTGCATATTTTCAGAGAGATAAATAAAAAAACGCCTAACAATTGCTAAGCGGTTCTTTTTATGATTAACCCTAAACATTATTATGGCTTTGGCTAATCAATACTACACCATATTCTGAGTTATCATTCAAGTATTTTTATATTTGTTTAGAGCACTTAAGACCTTCATTTTATCTTGATAACTCAAAAACTGTAAGCTAATAGGCACAATATAAATACCGCCCATTTCTGTTTGAACATACAAGGTTTTCCAGTCTTCTCCAAATCCCATGATGCCCTGATAATGAACAAAGGTCAGATATAGATTCGGCATAAAAAAGCGTTCTATTCTCTCTTTCACTATGATAGGTGTCCGTTTTAGAATGATTCCTTCTGTAGCGATGTAGATTTCCACATCATCTTGTTGATACATGCGAAGTAAGGCATATACCGAAACCAAAGCTACAAGGATGAACCACATATTCAGTCCAGACCCTAGTTCTCGATAGATAAGTACGCCACGGTAGATGCCCCATACGGCAATGGCTGCGTATACAAACTGAAATCCCCAGACCATAACAGAGGAATTATGTAGTTCTTCTTGGATTGTTCCACAGGGAAACATGTTCTCTAATTCTTCACGTTTCATATATTCTTTCCATATACAGATTGGGAAATCATCGCTACTATTTCCCCACCTGTTCATATGCATTTACACAACAATACTTCATTGCGATTCGACTGTACGATTAATCGTTAGAAGCGGCCTATTCTTCCATTCTTGCTCTGCCTGTTCAATTTCTTCCTTCAATTTCTTTTCATACACTGCTTTTTTAGTATCACGATCTGTTAGCTGTTTTGCTCTGTTCCAAACTGAGTTAGCTAATTCATTGTTCTTTGCATCCATGAAATAATCATAGTTTCTTCTGCCCACTACCACATTAGAATCAGGTGTATACAGCAATGCATCTACGACTTTCACTTTAGTAGACCCAAAGTACACTATGTAATGTACAACCTCCTGACGAGGTTGATGTATATTAAGCTTAGCCATCCAAACATCAGCTGTGTCTAGTTCTTCATCATAGGAAACCGTATTCACATCAAGCTTTAAAGTTTCAGCCTCATCTGAAAATACTGTTTGCCAACGTGGTTCATTAAATTCTTTGGCACTAACAGCACTCAACATGCTTACAAATACCATCATCACCAATAGTATTACCTTTTTCATACTATAGCCCCCCTAAACACTGTACATATCTATGGATACTATCACCATTACGCCTACTAAAAAGATGTAATGAAACACCCCAGGGCATCTCATTACATCTTCCTCATTACTTACGTCGCAAGCCCATGGCTTCTTCTACACGAGCTAAGGTTACATTTGCCACGGAGGCTGCTTTTTCAGCGCCTTCTGTCAAAATTGTATCTAGCTCAGGGCTATCGATTAATTCTGCATACCGTTCATGGATCGGTGTCAAGGCACCTACTAATAGGTCGGCAATGTCACCTTTGAAAGTTCCATAATTTTTGCCAGCATACATGCTTTCAATAGCCTCGAAGGAATCTCCTGTTAAGGCATTGTAAATGCCCATCAAGTTGGAAATGCCTGGCTGTTTTTCTTTGTCGTAGCGCACCACGCCTTCAGAGTCAGTAGCAGCCTTTTTAATCTTTTTCACCACTACATCTGGTGTATCCAACAAACGGATAGTTGCCCAATTGTTATCATCGGACTTGCTCATTTTTTTCGTTGGATCTTGCAAAGACATAACACGAGCGCCACCTACTGTGGTTTTAATTTCCGGCATAGCGAATACTTCGCCATATTTGAAATTGAAACGTTGCGCTAGATCACGTGTTAATTCGATATGTTGACGTTGGTCATCCCCTACCGGTACATAGTTTGTTTGGTATAACAAAATGTCCGCCGCCATCAATGGAGGATAGGTCAACAAACCAGCTGGGATGGTTTCCCCTTGTTTCGCCGATTTATCTTTGTACTGGGTCATGCGTTCTAACTCACCGATAGAGCTCAATGTTGTTAAAATCCAACCCAACTGCGCATGGGCAGGTACTTCGGATTGCACAAACAAGGTCACTTTCTTAGGGTCTAAGCCAACTGCCAAGTATAAGGCAGCAAGGCTTCGAGTGTTGTGGATTAAGTCCTTTGGATCTTGTGGCACTGTAATGGCATGTTGGTTCACGATACAGTAAAAACATTCATGATCATCTTGGAATGTCAAGAAATTGCGAAGAGCCCCCAGGTAATTCCCAATGGTCAACTCGCCGCTAGGTTGTATTCCAGAAAAAATAACGGACATAGTATCTCCTATTCTACGGTTACAGACTTCGCCAAGTTTCTTGGTTTATCTACGTCAGCACCGCGTGTGATGGCTGCATAATATGACAACAATTGTAATGGCACAACGGCTAAGATAGGCACTGTGAAAGCGTCAGTTTTTGGCACGAAGATCGTATGATCCACGTATTTCGCCAATTCTTCATCGCCTTTCATACCTACGCCGATAACGATAGCATCACGAGCTTTTACTTCTTTGATGTTGCTCATCATTTTTTCACGTACAGACTCTTGTGTTGCCAAAGCAATGACAGGAATGCCTTCTTCGATCAATGCCAAAGTACCGTGTTTCAACTCGCCACCTGCATAGGCCTCTGCATGGATGTAAGAAATTTCTTTCAATTTCAAAGACCCTTCCATAGCCACTGCATAGTCGATTAAACGACCTAAGAAGAAGGCATCTTCTTTGTAGCCGTAATGGTTGGCAAAGGCTTTGATTTCGTCTACATTTTCAAAAATTTCATGAGTCAATGTAGGCAATTCTTGCAAGTTAGTTAAAATTTCATGTTTCACTGCATCATCGATGCGACCGTTCAATTGACCTAAGTACACAGCCAATAATAATAAAGCTACTAATTGTGTAGTGTACGCTTTTGTGGACGCTACGGCAATTTCAGGACCTGCCCAGGTGTAGATAACTTGATCCGCTTCACGAGAGACAGCAGAACCTACTACGTTGGTAATCCCCAAGGATTTAGCACCCAAGCGTTTCGCTTCTTTCAAGGCAGATAATGTATCGCTAGTTTCACCGGATTGGCTGATGACGATGCACAATGTATCTTCATCTGTTAATGGTGTACGGTAACGGTATTCGGAAGCAATGTCTACTTCTACTGGAATGCGCGCCAATTGCTCGATATAATATTTCGCTACCAAACCTGCATGGTACGCCGTACCGCAAGCTGTGATTAAGATGCGTTTGATACCTTTCACCATATCTGGTGTCCAGTTCAATTCGTCATACACAACTTCTGTAGCCTCTTTATTAATGCGACCGCTCAATGTATCGCGAATCGCTTTTGGTTGTTCGTAAATTTCTTTCAACATGAAATGTTCATAGCCACCTTTTTCAGCCGCTTCTGCATTCCATGTTACATGGTAGATGTCTTTTTGCACCGGATTACCAGCACGATCAGTGATAGACACACTATCTGGTGTAACGATAACAACTTCATTGTCGTTGATGATGTACGTTTCACGAGTGCGTTGAATGATAGCTGGGATATCGGAAGCGATGAAGTTTTCCCCTTTTCCTAAGCCCACTACCAATGGATTATCTTTTTTCGTACAAATAATTTTATTAGGTTCATCGGCGCAGACTATCGCCAAAGAATACCCCCCTTCGATGCGTGCTAACATGCGGCGAACTGTACTTTCAAAGTCGCCATCATACATATCGCTCAATAAGTGAGCCACCACTTCTGTATCTGTTTCAGATGTAAATGTAACGCCTTTCGCCAACAATTCTTCTTTCAATGGCATGTAATTTTCAATAATACCATTGTGAACGACAGCAAATTTGCCATCTGTACTTGTGTGCGGGTGCGCATTCATATCGCTTGGACGACCATGGGTTGCCCAACGAGTATGACCGATACCGATATGACCTTGATTAGGATCTGCTTTTACTACAGCCTCCAAGTTAGCCAAACGGCCCATTTTCTTTTGCACTTTAATCACATGATTGTCGCCTACTACGGCAATCCCTGCAGAATCATATCCGCGGTATTCTAATTTCTCCAAACCTTCCAGCATAAAATCTGCTGCATTTTCAAATCCAATATATCCTACGATACCACACATGGTATATTCCTCCTTAATTAAATCATTCATGTTGCTTCTGAAAGTAGCCTTTGTGCACCTAGTTACCACGGTGTTTTGCTCTACTTCTACGACTGAAGCTAGCCGAGAGGCATCCGCTGAATTTCGATACTCCTCTACCTCGTCCACTGTGAAAGCTGTCTCTTTCCAGTGCTTGCGCTATTCGCCTGTACGAATTTGGTTCCTCCTTTGTATGTGTTTCGACAGTTCTGTTGATATGCCTATGTAATTTAAAAATAGTCATAATCAGTAGTATTATACTTCATATGAGCCATTACTGTAAAGAAATAAACGATTTTGTTATTAGGCACATATGATATTGTCATAGTAAATAAATCAATTTGTCTAAAAGAAGTTACAAATATAATAGAGGAATGCTGCCCTAACTATATCAACATTCCTCTATTACGTTATTATGCTATCTTGCCATTATTCTATTATTCTAGTTGTGCCTGTGCACATCGCCTCAGTGTTGTAATATGGGTTCATCTATGGCAGTCATATTGCATAGGCGCATGAGCTTGCCAATTCGCCTTATGAACCTACATACCCCTTACACCTCTTCTGCAATAATCCCATCACGGCATACTAGTCTGTGATTACCTACCGCAGCAGCCTCTTCTTCACTGTGAGTGACCCACAAGCAAGGGATAGCCCATTCAGAAATAATAGCTACTAAATCTTGTTGCAACTGAGCCCGTAAATTCACATCTAAGGCAGTCAACGGTTCGTCTAGGATAAGTAACACTGGTTTAGAGTACAGTGCTCGTCCTAACGCCACCCGCTGTTGCTCACCACCAGACAAGCTTTTGGCTTTCTTTTTAAGATGCGGTGTCAATCGCAAACGCTCCACAATATGATCGAATAACTCTGGAGAACCTTGTTTACTATACCGAATGTTCTCCTCTACCGTCATATGAGGAAATACAATATTGCCTTGCGGCATATAGCCAATGTGTCGTTCCTGGGTAGGTGTGTATTTTCCCCTCTCAAACCAGACCATATCATTAGCTGTAATTCTACCTTCTTTCGGCGTCAACAATCCACATAAAGCTTTCAAAAATGTAGATTTTCCACTTCCAGAAGGGCCCATCAATGTAGTAATACCTTCTTGTAATGTACCTTGGGCTTTCACAACAAAAGTACCTCGTTCTATGACGATATCAAAGGAAATCATAGTACCTCCTTACCGATTTGAGAAGAGGGAACCTTTTGTTAGACCTTGAATGGCCCACACAAGCCCCAATGTTAAAATACAAATATAAATCACTAATTCAAATGCACTGTTATAATCGCCAAATTCTACTAAGGAATAAATGGCGAGTGGCATCGTCCGTGTCACACCTGGAATATTTCCAGCAATCAATATGGTAGCACCAAATTCCCCTAGCCCTCTGGCAAAGGATAGAATGGATCCGCTGAGGATACCTTTCCATGCCAAAGGCAATGAAATGGTCCAAAATACGCGAAACTCGGAGGCCCCCAAGGTGCGAGCTACATCTTCCATATCGCTATCGATAGCGGCCAGCGCTGTTCGCACAGATTGATAGAACAGAGGAAAGCTGACCACTGCGGACGCGATAATAGCACCTAGCTTAGAGAATACCACTCGAATACCATGAGCCTCTAACCACGCCCCAAAGGCATTACCTGGAGAGAATATGATGAGCAACACAAAGCCTAATACCACTGGTGGTAATACCAAGGGCAGTGTAAAAAAGGAATCAATTAAGGATTTCCCTGGAAAGGCATAGTGTTTCATCACATAATTCAAACTAAGTCCAACGACCATATTAATCAATAAGGCGATGAACGCCACTTCGATGGATAACTGTAAGGCTATCATTTTTTAGTTGGCTCAGCGAAGCCCCATTTAGCCAAAACTTCGCTAGCTTCTTTGCTAGTTAAGAATGTATAGAAATCTTCCGTTAATTTGTTTTGGTTCTTTTTCACCACACCAATAGGATATTCGATTGGTGCATGCAATTTAGCATCTACAGTAGCAGAAATATCTACTTTATCTTTCAATGCCAACGCATCAGTTTTATATACAAAACCTACATCAGCTGCACCTTCTGCAATGTATGCGCCTACTGCTTTTACGTCCTTCGCAAATACAATGTTAGGTTCTACAGCATCCCATAAATTAGCTTTTGTTAAAGATTCTTTTGCATATTTACCAGCTGGTACTGTTTCTACTGTGCCGATAGCTACACGTTTTGCATTTGTAATATTGTCTAAAGTAACAGCCTCTTTACCTTTTGGTACGATCATAACCAATGTATTGGCTACGAATGGACGAATGTTATCCATTAAACCTTTTTCATTTAATTGATCCATATTCTTTTTGTTCGCAGAAATAAAGATACTGGATGGTGCGCCTTCTTCAATTTGTTGACGTAATGTTCCAGATCCAGCATAGACAATATTTACTTGTTCAGGTTTTAAGTTATGTTTTTTCACATAGTCTGCTTTTAATTCTTCCAATGCCCCCTGCATACTAGCTGCTGCAGATACAGTAATTGTTTCATTTGTAGATGGTGCTGTAGACGATGTAGTGCCTTGTCCACCACAGCCAGCTAATACTAACATACCTGCCATAACTAACCCCATTAACCAATTACGCTTCATAATGATATCCTCCCTAATTAAAATATATACACTTAGAAGCTTACTACATATTCTCATTATACTAGAAAAATGATATTAAGCAAATTGATTTTACTTACATGTGGTACAATAGAGATGACAACTATACAACCTAAGGAGGTTATACCTATGGATTTATTTTTCCACATCATACTGACTAGTATCGTCCCCATTTTATTATTAACTCTTATGGGGGTTCTATTAGATCGATGGTTTCACCTGGATTTACGAACATTAAGCAAACTAAATTTTTATTTATTTTTACCTGCCTATATTTTGAAATCCTTTTATGTCACTGATTTAACCCGTGAAAGTTTTGAAATTTTCGCCTGTGCCCTCATCATCTTATTCGCTAATTCTGCCCTCGCTGGTATCGTAGCAAAATGGCAAGGCTATAACTTAGGAAAAACAGAAATCGTCCGCAATGCAGTGATGTTCTCTAATATTGGTAATCTAGGCGTTGCTCTTGGTACTTTTGTATTTGCCAATGACCCTTATATTATCGACGGGGCTACCCCATACTTGCATGATGGAGTCATTGCTATTATTGCCACATTTATCATACAAACTATTTTCTGTAATTCCTTAGGATTTTATCAGGCAGGAAAAGGGCAATTAAGCACATCGGAATCACTGCGTACAATTTTACATATCCCGATTATGTATTGCGTGCCTATTTCTATCTTGGCTCATTACTATAGCCCTATCGATTTGACGCAGACTATTATTTGGGGACCTTTAGATATCTTCGGTCGATGCTTTGTAGGCGCTGCTATGCTTACCCTAGGTGTACAGTTAAATCGTACGCCTTGGAACTTTATCAAAAAAGACGTGATGATTACGTCTTTCCTACGTTTAATTGCAGGCCCTCTATTGGCGTTGATCGTAGTACTCCCTGTGACTATGTACTATACACCACTAAGCGCTATTGCAGCGCAGAGCATCATCATTGCCTACTCCGTGCCATCCGCCGTAAACACTGCCCTCATGGCAGTGGAGATGAACAACAATCCAGAACTGGCTACACAGATTGTACTAGCCACCACCGTACTGTCATCGTTCACGATGCCACTGGCGATCTTGCTGTCATACCATGTGTTTCCACTATAAACTATACTACACTATGTCCTCCGCACAGTAGATCAATAATAAAACGTGATTCCCGATTCTCCCATACACGATTATCATACAAACATAAACATACCCTATCTAACGATTCAACAATGAATGATAGATAGGGTATATTTGTATGTAAAAAGGGTTGCTTTCGCAACCCTTTCTTTCACCTTTGGTTATTGATGACTTACGTGTTCTAACCCTTGACGGATTAATACGATGACATGGTCATCATTCAAACGATACCAAGCTGTTTTTCCTTCTTTTCTAAATGTTACAAGTCTTGCTTGACGCAACACACGCAACTGATGAGATATAGCTGACTGTCCCATATCCATAGCATCTGCAATTTCAGTCACACACATTTCTTTCTGAAGCAGATGTCTAACAATACGCAACCGCGTTGGATCGCCTAGGACCTTAAATAGTTCAGCTAACAATTGTGTTTCCAACTCTTGTTGATTTGTTTCCATCTTAACCTCGCTATCATATAGTAATCCGTCCTCCTAATTAGAGTTTGGTATTACTATTATATCATCTTTTTCCTGTTCTGTATCGCCAATTTTTTCCAAAAGAACACGAGAATCTTTTTCTTGATCCACTACGCTCTCTGGTGTGGCTAATTCTATAGGCACACCTTTGGCATAGACTCCAGTAATTACCCCATATCCATCTCGTAATTTCATAGTACCAATCAATGTACCACGGTAATTCGTATAGAATTTTTTATCTACTTTACTAAGGTCTACTTTGACACGGTTGAAAGGAATAGAAAACTCCACTACACCATGGTCAAATCGCTTTACATTAGCTCGAATGTAGTCTTGATCTTTCGGTGTTTCATCTGTGGCAGATACTACTTGCAAGACACCAGACTGTTTTGGTGTGACAATAACATACACCTCGTGACCTACTTCTGGGGTCTCTTTCCCTTCCCAATTAGCATAGGATCCTAAAAACTCCACTTCTAAATAGTCCGAAGGTACCCAACTAATGTGACGGCTTACTTTCACTGGCCATTGATATTCTGTACCACCTTGTAGCAACGTGGTATATCGTTGTTGAATATAAAACTGACTCAGCACGGCAATGATAGCAGCCAGAGCAAAGAAAATCCATTTTTGATATTTCATCGTTCTTCCTCCTTCGCTGTTATCTCAGAGTCTACCGTTGTTGTTTCCTCTGCTATTTCCTGTTTCTCTATGGTAGATTCCAAGGTGTTGTTCTCTACCGAGCTTGTTTTGGCTTGTCGAACCCGTTGATTCACCTTAGCACGTTGTTTTCCTTTACGCCATAAATAAATGGTATTAATTCCTAGCACAATGATGCCTAGCACTAAGAAGGACACACCCCGTTCTATAAACGTAAAACTAGGGTCAAAGAAGCGTGCTCCAAACATAGCAATCAAGGTCAAGATACTACTGTTTAGGAAGCTCATCTTTTTCACCAATGTACCACGAATGAAAGTCCCTAAAGCGGCTACAAAAATATATGCATTAAATAGGATGGATGTCAAAATTGGTGTCGCCCCAGATACGGTGACCATATAGCAACCAAAAACAACAAAAGGAATCAGCCCAATTGCGCTTTCTATGCGTTTTCCTAGCACTAAGCGGCGCAACACAAGAAAGGCTACGCCAAGACTTAACAACATGCAACACCATAACCACCATGCCATAGTACTTTCACCAATACGAATCCACGTACTAAGGTAAGTACCTTCTACAATGGTGTACAACAAAGCAATGGCACCTACTCCCTTGCAAGGCAGCGCTAAGAGGGTTATTTTCTTTTCCAATGTACCTAATCCATAAGTGACAGCGCCTAGTACACTGATAAAAAATAGATTCATTTGCGGTTCATAGGTAGATAGAGTGAAAAACACTTCTCCAAATATAGCACCTACGAATGCCCATGACACAGATACTAATAAAGGATCTTTCACCTGCTGATAGTTACCAAAACGACGAATATAGTAAGGAACTGCTATTAGTAAAAGCCCCCCTACCGCAGCCGGTCCTACCCAAGCATTCAAAGGATGACTGGAAAAACTCCAACCTAATACGCCGACGAGATAGAGTATCATCCCCAAGGCAGAATCCAAAATATAGATTATTGGTAGTGAACAACATAGAATGATCAGCACATACAATCCCATATGTTCACCGGTATAATAGGTATCTGCTACTAATAAGGTAGACGTCGTTAAGATACCCATATAGATGACGGTAATTGCCTCCGCCACCATACTCGCTGGCTTGGCTTTCCAAACACCCCCACCTACCATGGCGATGTCCAGCAATAAGATGACTAGGGCCCAGTCAAATCGCCCATTTGGGGAAAATCCATACCAATAACCTGCAAAGAGCAAGATAATTCCTAGTAAAATGAGCGCAGCGCCTCCAAACACGGTAATCAGCCGTGTCCAAGATGGTCCCTCTTTAGGAATGAACCCATACTTGGCTTGTAGCTGACGGCTTTGTTCCTCTGAAATCAGCCCTTCCTCACGCCACTGCTCAAGTTCTTCATGTAACCAACGTATATGTTTTATACTCATATATCTCTCCATAGAAAAAGGCTTTGCTCAGAGAACAAAGCCTTGTATCCTATTATTTAACAATTAATACTGGACATGTGGAATGACTAGTTACATAACTACTTACACTACCCATAAACAAACCTTTCAAAGGTCCTAATCCACGGCTCCCCATAACAATTAAGTCTGCATCATATTTTTTAGCTACCGCTAATACTGCAGGTCCAGGAGAACCTACTTCAAAGACGCATTTCACTTTCATATCTGCTGGTACATCTTCTGCTACTTCGCTTAAGATTTTTTTACCAGTTTCTTCCATATCTTCTGCAATTTGTTCAGATACATAACCACCACTGATTGGAGTTTGGTCAAAGTTAGAAATTGCGGATACAATGTTTGCCACGTGCACTAAAATCAATTCCGCATCATTACGTTTTACAATCGCCAATGCGTGTTCTAACGCTCTTTTACCATTTTCTGATCCATCTGCAGGTACAATTATTTTTTTATATTCCACCATAGTAAGACCTCCTCCGTATTGTTACTGTGCTACGATGTAACTTGTCTATATCACTATAATTCGACATAGACTTGAAAATTCCTTTTCTTTACTCTTATTGTCTCACAAAATCCAAATCTCCACAAGTGAAACTTGCGTCACGATGTTATCTTTATGGCGTTCTTTTTTCTTGATTGGCAAAGGAAAGAACGTGGCAGCTTTTTCGTAGCGTGGCGTTCTCTCATTGACTAGCAAAGGGAAGACCGTGGCACACCTCTCCACAAACTGATACTCCGTTAGGTTTGCTCCGAGGTATGCCACGTTCTTCTCGTAGTGTCTAAATTTAGAAAATAGAAACGCCACTTCATGTGGATATACCGTACGCCTTTCCTATTATACCCTAATGTAGCAAAAGAACGCCTACAAGAGTATATCCTACCACTGCGTTTCTAGGTGTTAGATCAGCCTTTAGATACGCAACTTAATTGTATTAATTAATGAAAGAATGAACGTAGTTTCCTCGTAGCGTGGCGTTCTCTATCTGCTGACTAGCAAAGGGAAGACCGTGGCACACCTCTCCACAAACTGATACTTCGTTAGGTTTGCTCCGAGGTATGCCACGTTCTTCTAGGATTAGCATAATTCTAATAAATACAAATATCATTTCATATACTAGAATCTATTTACCCATGCCCTGCTCTTCATCCATATACTAAATATAGATAATCAACATCGATACGTGCTTGCTGTGCTATACCGACTTTGTCCTATCATTACAAACGAACACCTACAAGAGTATATCCTACCACTGCATTTCTACGGAGAGGTATGCTATGTTTGCTTCAGAATATGCTGCATTCTTCTTATAATATATATATCCTTAGAACTCAAGAACTGCAATTACCAATATCTCAAAATTTTTATTTAAATACATGTTCTTTCATGTACATAAGATACGTAAAGTTTTTATTCTATACTTAATCCTATCTATGCACTTTTACATTATTTTCCTCAAAGTTATAAGGAATGACTCATGAAAGCGTATATTCTTATTTTAGCCGAATTAATGACAACAATACCGCTCCGATAATTGGAGAGATAGATAGTGCCATTAAGGCTGTTTGGTAATTGCCTGTGGCTGTTAATACTGTGGACAATATGATGGGTGCTGTGAGGGCGCCGATTTGGTTGAACAAGTTCACGAATCCTGCCGTGGTGCCTCGTAGTTCTGGTGGTGCTGCTTGGATAATAATTGCATTGGTTAATGGGCTATACATGAAAGCTCCCATGCCTAATAGGGGTGCTGTAATGTATAGCATATCTGGGTTCGTTGTATTCGCAAAGATCAGTAAGGCTGGAGAGAATAGGAACATCACGGTAGCCGCTAAATAGTTTCTTGGTAAAGAAATTCTATCTGAAATGAATCCGATGGTCGGTTTCGCAATGACTGCTGCGATACCATAGATACTCATGATTGCACCTGCAAAGATTGGTGTCACATGTAATTGTTTCACTAAATACAAGTTAGCCCAGGTCGTAACGCCCCAGGTGGTACCTGTTGCGAAGAATCCCATTACTGCCAATAATAAAATATTCCGATTCGTTCCCACAAACTTCAAACTTTGCGCTAACGACATGGACTGTTGTTCTGTTCTTTCTGTTTCTACGGTGTGGTTCTTTCTGAAAGCTTGTACTTCTTTCACTGTAAACAACGCCAAAAAGAATACCAACAATGGCAATAAAGCGGTAATCAGAAATGCCATCTGCCATCCGTAATGGACAGCCACAAATGGTGCATATCCGTTAACCACGGTAATCCCAAAGGATGTGCAGCTCATGAAAATGCCTACGGCTGTACCACGTTGTTCTGCACTGAAATGCTCTCCAATGGCTTTCAAACAAGCCGATTGTACAGGACCCGATACAATACCTAGTAAGAAGCGCAACACCAAGCCATATTCATAACTTTGTACAGTACTCATAAGCCCCGTTACAATAGCCATCGCCACTAAACTACCTAAGATGGATTTACGATAACCAAATCGATCCGCTAACAATCCACCTGGCAATACGGTCAGGGCGTAACCAAAATAAAACGCGGTCAAATACGACGTCCCTTGCTGCGCTGTAAAATGCAACGCTTCATTCACAATTGGCATCAACGATGACCATGATAATCGCATGACAAAACTCAATAAAAAAGTTAACCACAACGTGAGTAATATACCCGTTTGTGTGAGAGTAAATCCCTTCTTCATACCATACCTCCTATGGCGTACTGCAAATCATATGTTATAATATGCATACGATTATAACATATGTGGCATGATTTTACATTAAATATATATCACATTGTAATTGACAAACAGTCTACTTCAATGATAGACTATTAATAGTTTTTATATTTGGAGAGGTGTCCGAGTGGTTTAAGGAGCTGGTCTTGAAAACCAGTGACTCCGCAAGGGGCCGTGGGTTCGAATCCCACCCTCTCCGCCACAGTAAGCTGTTGCCGGTATGGTAGCAGCTTTTTTATTTCCCCCACAGAATCGCAGTTGTGCGTAGTAGCCTGTGGCGTTCCTTACTAGCTACATTACACAAACACAAGAAGAGCACGGCATGCCCCCCGCAGAATCGCAGTTATGCGTAGTAGCCCGTGGCGTTCCTTATTGCCTACATTACACAAACACAAGAAGAGCACGGTGTGCTCCCCCCCGCAGAATCGCAGTTATGCGTAGTAGCCTGTGGCATTTCTTACTATCCATATTACACAAACACAAGAAGAGCACGGTGTGCTCTCCTCCGCAGAATCGCAGTTATGCGTAGTAGCCTGTGGCGCTCCTTACTAGCTATATTACACAAAACACAAGAAGAGCACGGTGTGCTCCGAACAAACATTATGAAATACCGTTTGTGAGGAGTATACCGTGCTCTTCCCTTTGCCCTATTCAGTTAAAATAGCCACAGGCTACATAGCGAAACAAGATTAATCTTTGAGTTCCTGATTCCCAAGTCCTGTTTTACGGAATATAGCAAAGATAACGCTCAATAAGATGGCTGTTACTGTTGCCAATCCCATACCTTGTAATACAACTGGACCGATTGCTAATTTAGCACCGCTCAAACCGATAACTAGTACTACAGATGTTAAGATTAAGTTAGAAGATTTTGTATAATCTACTTTACGTTCTACTAACATACGTAAACCAGAGGCAGCGATGATACCGAATAATAGGATACTTACTCCGCCCATTACTGGAACTGGGATAGCATGGATTAACGCTGCTACTTTACCAACAAAGGAGAACAAGATAGCAAGTACGGCAGCACCAGCAATAACGAAGGTACTGAATACACGTGTAATCGCCATAACACCAATATTTTCGCCGTATGTTGTATTTGGTGTAGCACCGAATAAACCAGATAACACATTGGATATACCGTCTGCAAATAAAGAACGGCTCAATCCTGGGTCTTTCATTAAATCACGACCAATGATATTACTTGTCACAACAATATGACCCACATGTTCCGCAAATACTACGAATAAGGCTGGCATAATCATTAAGATAGCATTGATATTAAATTCTGGTTCATAGAATTGAGGGAATGCAAACCAAGGAGCATTGGCAACGCTTGTGAAGTCTACTACTCCCATAATCGCAGCTGCTACGTAACCGGATACAACACCGATCAACACAGGAATTACTGCAAAGAACCCACGGAACAACACAGTACCCAAAATAGTCACAGCCAAGGAGAAGATAGACAAGAATAACGCTTGCTCATGAGTCATGCCAAATGTTTGCCATTGATCTCCAATGATGCCTGCCATGCCCATAGCTACTGGAGCCACTTCTAAACCGATAACGGCAACAATAGCGCCCATCGCTGCTGGCGGGAACAATACATCAATCCATTTGATACCAATGAATTTTACCAATAATGCCAACAGCATAAAGGCTACGCCAAAGGCAATGAAACCACCTTGGGCAGCACCATAGCTCATGCCAGAGGCTACCACAGCACTTACGGGGCCAATGAAAGCAAAGCTAGAGCCTAAATAGGAAGGAATCTTTCCTTGACAAATTAATACGTATAAAATAGTACCAATACCATTCATAAATAAGGACGTAGCTGGGTCAACTTTCAACAAGAAAGGTACTAATACCGTCGCCCCGAACATAGCAAATAAATGCTGGAAACTAAGTGGTAATAACTTAGCGAAAGACGGGCGTTCGTGAACATCAATAAAATCTTTCATGGTTCATCTCTTTCTGTGTGAATCACACTTAAAACATTAAGACCTAGGTTGAAACCGATGCCGTGTTTCTTCACCAATGGATGGTAAATGACGGGTCGTTCCAATTTGTTTGCGTGCATATTCATTGCGCCGCGCAATATTTAATAATATTCCTATCACAGCAAAGTTCGTTACCAACGAGGAGCCACCATAACTAATGAATGGCAAAGGAACCCCTGTTACCGGCACTAAACCTACCACCATAGCAATATTAAAAAATGCTTGAATAGTAATAAAAAATGTAAGTCCTATCGCTAATATTTGACCTAATACATCTCTCGATTGACGAGCAATGGACAGACCATATTTCGTAAACCACAGGAAGAAAAAAGCTACCAAGCAAACGCCTATGAAGCCAAACTCTTGAGAGAAAATAGAAAAGGCAAAATCTGTATGAGCTTCTGGCAAATAATTATATTTAGAAATCCCTTGCGTAAATCCTTCTCCCCAAAATCCCCCAATAGCTACGCTCAGTATACTCTGCGTAACTTGGTATCCATTCACCGTCGTATCCGACCATGGATCATAGAAGGCTACCACACGTAACCTACGATATTCTGTATAGCGAATCAATATATACGCAATCACACTGAGTATAGAAAATACTATCCCCAAATATTTCCAATCCGATTTTCGATACCCTACACAGAATGTCATGATTGCAGGAAATAATAAAATCAGAACTGCTGTCCCCATATCTGGTTGCTTCATGGTAATCGCAGCATATAGAATTGGCACTGTAAAGGCCGATGGCAATAGCATGTTCGGATGTAATTTACCTGGAGTTCCTCGAAGCTGTTTCCACAATTTATTCATTTTAGCAGTCAAGAAGGCCCACACTTTCCAAAGCCAACCTAAGCCCTTAGATCGGCCCCATTCATGAGGCTCAAACAAATGCATAATACCTCGTGCTTTTACTTGTTTATCAATGCGGTACGCTGCCCAAAGCATGGCGGCTAATTTGGCGAACTCCGACGGCTGTAGTGTAAACCCTAGGGGTAAGCCAATCCAACGCCGAGCTCCATTCGCACCATGCCCAAGAAACGGGATAAATACGATACCCATGAGGACTAGTATAGTTATCAACAGTTTGCGTTGTACCTTAGGATCACCCCATTTACGATAATCAAATCGATAGAACGCCCATGCCACAACAAAGCCTACCCCTAAAAAGGAAGCTTGCTTACCTAAGAGGAGCCAAAAAGGTTTCCAGTTATCTCCCCCATGTAATGTTGTCGTATACGTCGCACTATAGCCATTTAAAAAGCCTATCAAAATAATCCCGAAGAGAGGCACCAAGATGCCTTGTCCATCGTGCTTAATAATACTTTTATAAAGAGCTCTAAGTTGCTGAAATATACCTAGATTTTTGTTAGGGGAACTACTATTCTCCTGCATCTGTCGTATCACTTCCTTTAGCTGGCTTAATTGCCTCTAAGCGGAAAATTGGTTGCCCTTTAGCGCTGAATTTTTCTTCATATTCTGTGCGCACATTTGGCATATCCGTACTATGTAAATCATAACTTACATTTTTTAATGTCCAACCAGAGTTTTCAAACTCCTCCAAGGAGAACATAAATAATCCTTCATTATCTGTTTTAAAGTGGATTTCACCATTTTCCTTTAACAATCGCGCATAACGATCTAGGAATGTATGATAGGTCAAACGACGTTTTGCATGTTTCGCCTTTGGCCATGGATCACAGAAGTTAATATAGAAACGATCAACCTCACCTGGTGCCACTACTTCTTCAATACCTGCAATATCAAACAAACTGACTTTACCATTCTCTGCTTTTTGTTCATACAGTTTTTGAGCTGCATAATATAGAACGCCAATTTGCACTTCAAAGCCCACAAAGTTTGCTTCTGGGTGGGCTTCACACATGCCCGCAATGAACTTCCCTTTTCCCGTTCCTAATTCCATGTATAATGGTTTGGACGGATCCGAGAAACTTTCACGCCATTTTCCCTTGAAAACTTCGTGATTCTCTAGTACAGTATATGTATTATATTCCAGGATTGCTTCATCAATCCATGGTTTTCTACGTAAACGCATAATATCTCCTTTAATAACAATCTTATCCTTACTATTATAGTACATCATCTGTTCTATGTCAGTACTCACTTATAATTTTTTTATTTCTATGAAAGGTTTTCTATGAAAGCATTAGTATTATCCAGTGGTGGGGTAGATTCCACCACCTGCTTAGCCATGGCCATCGATGCCCTCGGCACAGACAATGTGAGCGCCCTTTCCATTTGGTATGGGCAAAAGCACAAAAAAGAACTAGATTCTGCCAAAGCCATTGCCGACTATTATGGCGTTCCTCACTATGAACTAGACTTAACTCAGGTCATGTCCTATTCCAACTCGTCCCTCTTATCTTCTTCTACTGAAAGCATCGATCACCGCACCTATGGTGAACAAATTGCAGAAACCGGTTCCGTGTCCACCTATGTGCCCTTCCGAAATGGCTTAATTTTATCCATGGCAGCTAGCTTAGCCCTTAGCCTCTATCCGGAGGAGGAAGTGACGATCTATATCGGCGCCCATGCTGATGATGCAGCCGGCAATGCTTACCCAGACTGTCGACCTGATTTTAACCATCACATGAACGAAGCCATTTACATTGGTTCGTATCAGAAAGTACGCCTCTATGCGCCTCTCAATAGTATGAACAAATCCCAAGTCGTCCGAGAAGGACTGCGCTTACAAGTTCCGTACCATCTCACTTGGTCTTGCTACGAAGGTGGCGATACGCCTTGTCACACCTGTGGGACTTGTCGTGATAGAGAGCAAGCTTTCAAAGACAACGGTATCATCGACCCTTTACTACAACCATAATGCACAAAAAAGCTATTCAATCCTAACGGAATGAATAGCTTTTATTGTTCTTTCGTCACTTCGATGACCTGACTAGAATTCGCATCAATCGTCACATACATGGTCTCCCCATGTATGGTTAATACCATGTGGTATCGAGCAATATATCCTTTTGTTTCAAGCTCCCAACGAACCAGTTGAGCATCGCTACCCAACATAGTAATCGCCACTCGTGTAGCCTCATCAGGATTGATGACATTTCCTAAATCAATAGCTGCAGATTCTACCATGGATTCTTGTGCACTCTCTACAGCAGTACTTACTACTTGTCCCGTTGTGGCATCAATGGTCACACTATGACCAGCTTCAGAGGACACACCTGCTACTTCGTAGCTTTTCCGCCCATCTTGTGTTGCAAATGTTATCCCTTTCACTTGCGCTGTTGGATATTGATTCTTATAGAGATTGACAGCCCCCTTCGCATCAACTAAGATGGGATCTGTTCCATCACTAGCCTCAGCTGTCCCCGATGAATCAGGTACTACTTTTATATCAGCCAAAGGTAGCTTTTTCATCGTAATGGGCTCTTCATTTGGTGATGTGATAGTTGTGGAAACTGTATCATTTCCAGTACAACATGAATACCATGAAATTGTCCCTACAGAAACAATAGCACAAATACTTAGGATACTCATGACTAACTTTCGTTTCATATGGCATCCTTTTTTTACACACTAATTAATTACCTCAATAGTATACATAATCATTATGAAAATAAAATGAAGGACTTCATACTTTCACAATATATCGTAATACACCATAACTAATCTCATAGAGCAAAATCATAGGTCCTGCAATCATAGTTTGCGACAACATATCTGGAGTTGGAGAAATAGCCGCACCGATGACAAAAGCCAACAAAATAAACATTTTCCGGTATTGCCGTAATCGGTCCGATGAAAGAATTCCAATCACGCCTAGAGCAATCAATATGAGAGGAAGTTCAAAGGTAAGTCCAAAAGGCAAAATGAAGGCGATGACAAAGTCGATATACTGACCAATAGAAAACAATGGTTGTAACTCATCTGTCCCAAAGCCGATGAAAAATTGTATAGCCATCGGTAAGACTAAGTAATACGAAAATAGCACTCCCACTACAAATAAGGTAACTGCTGTAGGCACCACCATGAAGGTTACCTTTTTCTCACCTTTCGATAAAGCTGGTACAATGAACGCCCAAATCTGATAAAACCAAATCGGGCTAGATAGAATACATCCTGAAACTAAGGAAATTTTCATATATGTAAAGAATGCTTCTGTCGGTTTTGTGTAATATAATTTTCCTGCTGGTGCCACTAAGATCTGCAGAATATCCTCCACATAATAGTACGCTCCCAATGTGCCTATGATAATTGCAACAATGGCTACTACTAAACGCATACGAAGTTCACTTAAATGGTCCACTATAGACATAGAGGACGCTTCTGTTATAAGTTTTGCCTCCGTCTCCGTATAGTTGTCCTCTTGCAATAAGGCGTCCTGCTCTGCTTGTTGCTGAGCAAGACGCTTTCTTTGCGCTATGACACTATTCAAGGATGGACGTTTGGCACTCATGTCAAAGTCTTTTACTTGAAATTCTTTCATACTTACACCTTACGGTTCGATAATTTTTCAAGAACAGTTTCTAAAATATCTTTTCCTTTGAAAGATGGTAATTGCTCTAATGCAATTTCTGCTTGTCTACGATACATTCCTTCAAGGGCTAAGGCTTGGTCGACACCACCTGCAGAGATAACATAGTCCAACAACTCTTTCGTATCTTTTCCTTCACGAATCTCTTCTATCATCGTCGTCAAAGTCGATGTATTCTCTGGCGTTACGATGGATAGTAAAGGATAGGTCAAGATACCTTCTTTCACATCCTTACCTACCGGTTTTCCTGTTGTCACCGTTTGTTCACGGTAATCCATTACATCATCGGTAATTTGGAATGCCATGCCTAAGCCATGTCCATAGGTGCGCAATAATGAAATATGCTCCTCTGACCATCCTCCAAGAATGCCACCTAATGCCAAACAGCCTTCAATGAAGTCCGCTGTTTTCTTTTGCGTCTTTAATAGGTATCGATCTGTACCTTGATCTAATCGGTATACATCTTCCATTTGCATAAATTCGCCTTCTACTAAGGCAGAAATAATTTCAGAAAAAATGGTCAAACATGGAATGGAACCGATTTCAGCGACAATACCGAAGGCTTTGGCAAATAAATAGTCTCCGCTAAGGATGGCCACTTTATTGCCTTTCGTGCAATGAATAGACGTAACGCCTCGGCGTACTTCTGCTTGGTCTAACACATCATCATGAATGAGTGTCGCCAAGTGCAGCATCTCAATGGCCACCGCCATACGAACTCTATCTTCTTGTTTAGAATCTCCACTCAAAGCAATCAACAAACACAATTGCGCCCGTAATCGCTTGCCGCCCCCTGCTGAAAGAGGACGAATGAGTGCATTAAAATCTTCCGCACCAGTTTGCAGAGATTGTTGCAAATATGTTTCTACCCGCTCTAAATCTTTAGATACGCGCAGTTTCATTTGTGCATCTGTAAGAATACTCATTCCTCTTCCCCCAATAAGACTGCATTAATACGTGCTAATAAACGATCACGACCTGTATGCTTTAAAGAACTGTACAAAATTGGTGGATACCCTGTTGGGTATCGTTCTTCAATAGTCTTCAACTGTTTTTGTCGCTCGTTCATTTTTAATTTATCCGCTTTTGTTACCACGATTTGTAAGGGTACCCCATGTGACTGCAACCAATCAAAGGCTTCCTGATCGATAGGTAACTCAGGATGACGACCATCAATGAGTAAACATAGTAGCATCATCCGTTCGCTTTGTAAAATATAATTGGCAATGAAAGAAGACCAAATATTGGTGTTGGATCCACCTGTTTTCGCATATCCATAGCCTGGTAAATCGACTAAGAACCAATCAAAGCGACGTTCCATATCATCTGGTAAATCTTCTTTTGATTCGATACTAAAAAAGTTAATCGTTTTCGTTTTACCTGGCGTACCACTGACCAGCGCCAATCCTCTATGATTACATAAAGAGTTAATCAAAGACGACTTTCCCACATTGGAGCGTCCCAAAAAGGCGATTTCAATGGTATCGCCTTCTGGGTATTGATCCGCTTTCACCGCAGACGCTATATATTTCGCTGCGATAATGCGCGGACCAGTTGGCTCTTTTCTAGTATACACTGGCTTTGGATGGCGTTTTACTGCTGGTTTCTTCTTCATAGTAATGCCTTTTCTAATACTTCTTCCATCGTTTTCACAGGAGTGATGATTAATCCTTCTTTTACGATATCTGGTAAGTCTTGAATATCCTTTTTATTGCCTTCTGGAATGAGTACTTCTTTCACACCATAGCGTAGGGCAGCTAATAATTTTTCTTTCAGCCCACCGATTGGTAATACTCTACCACGTAACGTAATCTCCCCAGTCATGGCAATATCGGAGCGTACTCTTTTACCTGTCAATGCAGACACGATAGCCAATGTCATGGTAATCCCTGCAGATGGACCATCTTTAGGCGTAGCCCCTTCTGGTAAGTGAACATGAATATCTAGTTCCTTATGGAATTTTTCTGGTAACTTCAATTCTTTTTGGCGATGACGAATGTAGGACATAGCCGCTTGACCAGATTCTTGCATCACCTTGCCTAGGCTACCAGTAAGACTTAATTTACCAGTCCCTTGCATAGTCGTTGCTTCACATGGTAACACCACGCCACCTACAGAAGTCCATGCTAAACCATATACAAGACCTACTTGTGCTTGTTTCTCACGAGATTCCTCCACAAACTTAGGTATACCTAAATAGTCCTCTACGTTTTTCACTGTTACTTTAGGCGCTTTTTCACCTTCCGTAACTACAGCAAATGCCAATTTACGGCAGATTTTAGCAATTGTTTTTTCTAGGGTACGTACACCAGCTTCACGAGTGTATTCAGAAATCACCCGTTTTAATACAGCATCTGAAAGTTTCACCCCTTGGTCTTGTAAACCATGTTTTTCAATTTGCTTTGGCACCAAGTAGCGTTTCGCAATTTCTAGTTTTTCTTCTTCTGTATAGCTGCTGAGTTCGATGATTTCCATACGATCCAACAATGGTCTAGGAATATTCCCAGCTACATTGGCAGTAGTAATCCAGAATACATCAGAGAAATCAAATGGAATTTCAATATAATGGTCACTGAATGTGCTATTTTGTTCAGGGTCTAACACTTCTAATAAAGCGGAAGATGGATCCCCTTTATAATCGGATGCTAGTTTATCAATTTCATCAAGCAAGAACACAGGATTACGAGTACCTGCATTTTTTAGCCCTTGAATCATACGACCTGGCAACGCTCCTACATAGGTACGGCGATGACCACGAATTTCAGCTTCATCGCGTACGCCACCTAAGGAAGCACGGATAAACTTACGATTCATCGCTTTTGCAATAGAGCTTGCTAGGGACGTTTTACCCACCCCTGGTGGTCCTACTAAGCATAGAATAGATCCACCTTGTTTACCAGATAACTTGCGAACCGCTAAGAATTCCAAAATGCGTTTCTTGATTTTTTCTAACCCATAGTGGTCACCATCAAGTACTTCGCTAGCTTCTTTCAATTCTAGACGATCATCAGACAAAGTATTCCAAGGTAATTGCAATAACCAATCAATGTAATTACGCAAAATATTAGATTCTGGCATCATTTGTGGCATACGACTGTAGCGAGTAATCTCTTTGTCGATACGTGCGTGAATATCTTCTGACAACTCTAATTTTGCTAGCTGTTCCCGCAGTTCTTCCGCCTCTTGGTCAGGATCCATTTTATCGCCTAATTCATCGTGAATAATACGGATTTTTTCACGCAAGAAATATTCTTTTTGCGCTTTTTCCATGGATTGACGAACTTGGTTGTTGATGGAGTTTTCGATGTCTGTAATTTGTAGTTCTGTATTTAATACGCCTACAACCATGTTTAAGCGTCGATTCACAGATAATTCTTCTAAAATGCTTTGGCGCACTTTCAATTGAATCGGCACAAGGAATGCTACTTGATCTGCCCATTCACTAGCATCGGAACTACCCAATACATGATCCAGTCCTTCGTCTGTATTCGGTTTAATCACTTCTACCCATTGGGCAAATTTAGATTGCAAAATACGACGGTATGCTTCTTCTTCCATTGGATCTTCATGAATGGATTCCAACGGAGTCACTGCGGCTTCATAGAAAGGGTCCATAGATAGAATTTCATCTACTTTGACACGAGCTACGCCTTCTACTAAAATACGAACTACGCCTCCTGGTAAGCGAAGCATTTGATTTATTTTAACAATTGTCCCAACCTTGCCTAATTCTTCCAAGGTAGGAGTTTCGATATTTTCATCTTTCTGAGCAGTGACCACCAAATATTGATCTTTGTCCATCGCTGCTTTTACTGCCTGTACCGATGTGGTGCGACCAATATCTAATTGTGTGACTACTTTGGGAAATACGACAATTCCACGTAGGGGAACCATCGGTAATGTCATAGGTTTAGTTTCCATTGAACCTCCCAGTACTATATGATAAAAAGAAACCCATTCCGCCTTTGAAATGAGTTTCTTTGCCTTTACTATCTGATTACTTCAGCGTGGACTCATTTATTGAGTATTGGCTCTTCTTCGCCACGAACCGCTTTATCTGTTACAATGCATTCTTTTACATCTTTCATAGATGGTACTTCATACATGACACGTTTCATAACTTTTTCGATAATGGCCCGTAATCCGCGTGCTCCCGTATTGCGTTCTAAGGCTTCTTTCGCAATCTCATGGAGTGCATCTGATTCAAAGACTAATTTTACATCATCTAAAGACAGCATTTTTTCGTATTGCTTAGTCAATGCATTTTTAGGCTCTGTCAAAATTTTAATTAATGCCTCTTCATCAAGTGGGCTGAGCGTAACCATCACTGGCAATCGTCCGATAAATTCAGGAATTAACCCGAATTTTTGTAAGTCTTCTGGCACAACTTCTTTCAAGATAGAGGCTACATCTTTCTCCTCTTTCTTTTGAATATCTGCACCAAAACCTAATGTTTTCTTCGCAGTCCGTTTCGTGATCACTTTTTCCATGCCATCGAAAGCACCGCCGCAAATAAACAAGATATTTGTTGTATCTAAATGTAACATCTCTTGATTTGGATGTTTCCGTCCCCCTTGTGGTGGCACAGAGGCTACTGTTCCTTCTAGGATTTTCAGCAATGCTTGTTGTACACCTTCGCCAGATACGTCGCGAGTTATGGACGGATTTTCTGATTTACGAGCAATTTTATCGATTTCATCAATGTAGATGATACCACGTTCAGCTAGCTCGATATCATGGTCGGCAGCTTGGATTAGTTTGAGAAGAATATTTTCTACGTCTTCCCCTACATAGCCTGCCTCTGTCAAACTAGTAGCATCTGCCATGGCAAATGGTACTTGTAACATTTTTGCTAATGTTTGAGCCAATAATGTTTTACCACTACCAGTGGGTCCAATAAATAGTACATTGGACTTTTGTAGTTCCACATCATCGATGACATTATCATGTTGCAAACGTTTGTAATGATTATATACGGCTACAGACAAGGAAATTTTAGCATCATCTTGACCAATTACATATTGATCAAGATGCGCTTTAATTTCTTTTGGAGTCGGGATATCGTTTAAATCAAACGTTTCCGGTAGTTCTTCAATTTTGTCTTCCTCAATAATATGCTGGCATACATCAATACATTCATTACAAATGAACACATTAGGACCTGCTATCAATCGTTCGACTTCTGTTTCTGCTCTACCGCAAAAATTACAACGTCTTTCTTTATCGTCTTTATTCAAACCCCTGTCTCCTTATTTTCCTGATGAGGATGGACGTGTTAACACTTCATCGATCAAGCCATAGTCTTTTGCATCTTGGGCAGACATGAAATTATCACGATCTGTATCTTTTGCAATCACATCTATAGGCTGACCTGTATGATGTGCTAATACGCCATTCAATTCTTCTCGTAACCGTAAAATTTCACGAGCGTGAATTTCAATTTCAGACGCCTGTCCTTGAACACCCCCCAAAGGTTGGTGAATCATAATACGAGAGTGTGGCAACGCATAGCGTTTACCAGGAGCTCCCGCCGTGAGCAACAAGGAACCCATACTAGCCGCTGAGCCTACGCAAATCGTAGACACATCTGGTTTAATGTACTGCATAGTATCGTAAATTGCCATACCTGCTGTTACCACACCACCTGGGCTATTAATGTATAAATGAATATCTTTGTCTGGATCTTCAGATTCTAAGAATAGCAATTGAGCTACGATACTATTCGCCACCGTATCATCAATAGGACCACTCAATAGAATAATTCGATCTTTTAATAGACGAGAATAAATATCGTAGGATCGCTCACCACGACCAGTTTGCTCTACTACGATTGGCACATACATAGACATTTAATACCTCTTATACATGTACCTGCATTAGCAATTATTCAGCTTTTTCAGCACCTTTAGCATTCTCAACGATGAAGCGAGCTGCTTTTTTGCGTGCTACGGAACTTGCTAACATAGATACACGACCTTCTTTTACAATGATATCGTATACTTCTTTAGGGTCAGCACCGAATTGTTGGGACATAGCAAAGATTTCATAGTTCATGTCTTCTGGAGTTACTTGAACGTTTTCTGCTTTTGCGATTTCATCTAATACTAAGTCAGCGCGAACGTTTTCAGCAGCTGCCGCTTTATTTTCTTCACGTAATTCTTCAATTGTTTTGTTGGAGAATTTTAAGTAGTCTTCTAATTTCAAGCCACGGCCTTCAAGGTTCATAGCTAATTCTTGAACCATTTGTTCAGCGCGGTCTTCAATCATGATTTCAGGAATATCTACTGTTGCATTTTTAACAGCTAATTCCACTAGACCAGCATTGTATGCATCGATAGCACGACGTGCTGCATCATCTTCCATACGTTTGCGAAGATCTGCTACAAACTCTTCTGCTGTATTGTAAGATGGTTCAGTTTTACCTTGACCTACAGATACGGAACGTACGAATTCATCAGTGATTTCTGGTAATTCTTTACGTTTAATATCATGGATATGGCATTCAAATTTTGCTTCTTTACCAGCTAATTCTGCTACGAAATAATCTTCTGGGAAAGATACAGTAACAGTTACATCTTCACCTGCTTTGTGGCCGATTAATTGGTCTTCAAAGCCAGGAATGAAGCTGCCAGAACCGATTTGTAATGGGTAGGATTTACCTTCACCACCATCAAATGCTTCGCCATCGATGAAACCTTTGAAGTCGATTGTTGCAAAATCATCGTTTTGTACAGTTGCACCTTCTGGAGCTGCTACCATTTTAGCTTGTTGGCTACGGATATTGTTCAATTGTTCTTCTACTTGTTCATCAGTGATAGTAGCATCTTGTTTTTCTACTTCTAAGCCTTTGTAGTCACCCAAAGTTACTTCTGGTTGTTTTACTACAGTTGCTTTGAAGATTAAATCTTTACCTTCTTCGAATTGTTCACGTTCGATTTCTGGATTGCTAACAGGAACGATTTCGTTCTCACGAAGTGCTTCTGTGTACGCACGACCTGCTAATAATTCAAAGGCTTCTTCAGCGATAGCTTCTTTACCATAGTTCATTTCCAAAATTTTACGAGGTGCTTTACCTTTACGGAAGCCTGGAATGTTAACTTGGCCAGCGATGCGTTTTACAGCTTGTGCAAAACCTTTTTTCACGTCTTCCGCTGGAATTTCGATTGTAATAGATACCTTGTGCTGATCAACAGCAGTTACAGTTGCTTTCATGAAACTATTTCCTCCTTAGGGTATACTGCACCCAAATTATAAGTTTTAATATTGCATTCTTAATATTATCATAAAGTTGTCAATCGTGCAATTATTTCCCCTATTTACCTTGTTCTTCTGCGATAAGTTTCATGATATCATGACGACTTACCATACCAATTAAATGATACGCATCATCAACAACTGGTAAATTTTTCAAATGTTTTTCTACCATAGCCCCTACCGTCACTTCTACTTCTGCATCGGCATAGGCAGTAATCACTTCTGTAGTCATAATTTCTTCTACATGAGTAGCCATCAATTTTTTAAATTGTCCATTGTATTCACCGATGCCACCATAGTAAATATTAGCACCTAAAATATTGATATAATGTGGTGCATGAGGACGAACTTTTTTATACAATAAATCGCCTTCCGACACAATGCCGATCAATTTATTTTCATCATCTACTACAGCAATGGCTGTTAAATTGTGTTTCACCATCAATTTAGCTACATTTGTAATTTGTTCATCTTTACCAACAGTAATCGGGTATTTGTTCATAATTTCTTGTAATGTCATAGTAATTCCTCCTATTTCATATATACATACGCAGCAAAGATAGCTATGACTATCGCTGTAACAACCAAAATGGCAGTCAAACTTTTACGGTTACCACCATCGCCCCCTTCATGGGTTCCGATATGATTTCCTTCCTCATCATAGGCGTGACGATATTGACCTTCTAAATCGGCATAATCTGTCACATCCTCGACTTTTGCTTGTTGCCGTAATTCTTGCAATCGTTTTCTCCGTTCCTCTACATCATTGGCTACGGAATGGACTTGCACTTTCATCACATCTTCTCGTAATCCTTCGAGACGAGGTACCATTAATTGCAATCGCTCTACCAAAGCTTTATTAATGTCTACGCAGGAACTGAGTGCTGTTTGATGCAAGAACAACATTTGCACCGTTTCTTCTTCAGATACACCTGCTGCCCCCGCTAGCACTGATTTCGCAAGTTCTGTTTCTTTTTCAAGCATATCCACCACGGTAGAAATATAATAATCCACACGATCAAAAATTGTATTCATCTCCACATTTTGTTCTAATAATTCTTGTTTACGATGTAATAAATAGGCTGGATTGCCACCAGATGTTTCCATTTGTTGAATCATATTCCCCATATCTACATATGTATCCAATACGGTACAAATTGTATCTGTTACATTTCCATATTCTCGTATACTATCGAGGACCATATGACGACGTTCTTCTAATATGTTAGACCGCCCCTGTTTTTCTAATTCGACAAACAGTGCCTCATATCCTTGTACCAACTGTTGGATTTCACCTTCAATGGCACGAATATCTTCTTTCCCTTCAATTAATTCAATTGTATAGTGTGTGACAAACTCTGGACCCTCTATAGACAATTCCTGTATATCTGCCGACACATAGGTAATTCCTTTTTCAATTGCACTTGCCATGCATATCTCCTTTCCTACCAATGATATGGTTCATTTCGATTAATTTTACAAGCTCTATATAATTGTTCTACTAGCACAAGTCGCACCATTTGATGGGTGAAAGTCATAGGGCTGATGGATAATTTCCACTGTGCCCGCTGTCTCAGCTCTTCGGACACCCCAAAGGCGCCACCAATGAAGAATACCATCTCGCTATGGCCTTGTACTTCTAATTCGCTAATCCGTTTTGCCAAGTCCTCTGAGCTCATCTGTTTCCCGTACACATCGAGGAGCACTACAAAAGATTGAGGAGTGCAATATTTTAGCAAACGTTGCCCCTCGTCATAGAGCGCTTTTTGCTTATCTGATGGACTCGGTTTATCACCTAATTTACTTTCCGGCAATTCTGTAATCGTTACACCCCCATAGGGTTGTAATCGTTTTACAAATTCAGCCACCCCTTCTCGTAAATAGGGTTCTTTTAACTTTCCTATACAATAGATAGAAAATTTCATGCCTTCCTATCTCCTTATACATTCACTATATTTCAAAGTAAGCCACTTTATATATCGCTGGATACGCCAATAGAAGTATACTCTTTGGGATCTCCATGATACGCTGTAAATCCCTCTTGCCCTTGTGTTTTGCACCACCCTAACAAACGTTCTGACAGTTGCTCTACCAAATGAAGAGAATTATTTTGCTCAGAACGATGAGCAAAGATAACCTCCATATCCTTAGGCCGTCTCAGGGCTGATAATACTTTCATAGCCGTCACATTCGACAAATGACCTGTATTACCTTTCACACGGCGTTTTAAATCTGGCGAATACGGTCCATAGAGCAGCATGTGCTCATCATAGTTTGCTTCCAAGACCAACAAATTTGTATCATGCAAATGCGTTAACATCTCCTTAGATACCATTCCCGTATCTGTTAGCAACGCCGCTTTTGTGTGCCCTTTATAACAAGTGACACCAATGGGATCCACCGCATCATGACTGGTAGAAAATGGTTGTAGCACCATATCTCCTATGCTTACTTCCTTCGTTCCTAACGTTTGAAAGCACTCCGTAGATAGGCTAAATTTATCCATAAGGCGCCGTGCTGTATTGGGTCTTGTGATAATCGGTAAGCCCATTTGCTTAATCATTTGCGGTACTCCTGCAATATGGTCCGAATGTTCATGGGTAATGACGATGCCTTCTACCATATGTTTCGGTATTCCCAAATCCTGCAAGGCCTTGGTAATCCTTCGACAACTAATGCCTGCATCGATAATTACTGCACTGTGAGAACTGCGAATAATGGTGCAATTTCCTTTACTACCGCTAGCTACGACATGAACTTCTAATTCTTTTTCTTGCAATGTCATTGTCTCCTAGCTTCTTTCTAATACATCTATGAAAGCTTTCATATTGTCCGTTAAATCTGGACCTCGTCGGAACATATCGCCCCCTACAAGGAACATCGTATCCTTCCCGTAAATGCTCACTAGCTCTGGTAAACGTGCCTCGGTCACACCACCACCTGGAGATGGACAAGAGGATTTGATAGATGCCAATGGTCTACGATTGCTATCACAAATTTGACGACATAGGTCCGGTTTAAACGTAAATCGTCCACCATAGGATACAAAAATATTCATATCTCCACCGAAAATACGAGGTAATAAACCCATCCATATCGCGGCGGAAATGCCTGATGTGCCTGGCAATGTGAATCCACCCATCATAGCCGGATGTACAATCAACGGTAAGTTCAAAGAATCATCCGTAGCTAATCGATGCAGCCAGCCAAATCCAATTAACGAAGGGGCTACCATCAGAGCCGTAGCACCTGCTTCTTTCGCATAATGAGCCCGTTCTAGCACGTCTGTACCGTCCCCCGATACATTGGCTGCATACAGGGTGTGATGACCACTGTTAGCATTCGCCTCTTGTACTGCCTGGGCACATCGTGACACGCGATCTTTGAAAGGAGAAAAGGATTGATTCGTCAATCCATGGTCATCCTTGATTACATCAGCACCACCCATGGTATAGGCATGACACATGCGAGCCAACTCTTCATTGGGCGTACCCATAGGCTTGATGACAGCTTGAATCATAGGACGAGTTGGGGTCTGGCATAACTCTCGAATGCCGGATAACCCGAATTTAGGGCCTTTGAATGCGTCTAACAAACTAGGGCTGAACTCAATATCTACCACCCAAATATGTGGTTGCAAAGACGAGTTGCCAAAGACTACATTTAAAAACTGTGTCACTTCAAATCCTGATGTCTCTACAGGATAGGCGATTTTGGCCCAGAAACAATCTTCTTTTTCTGTTAGCGAAAGCAGTTGTCCCACCATATGACGGCGTGGATCGCTTTCACCTAATAATTCGTAAGGAAATTCAATAGTTTGCTCCACCTGTATGGACCAAGCCACTTGCTTCGCCTCTTCATAGGTAGGAACATGCAATGCATAGGTAACGGAAAATGTTTCCATCGGTAACTCCTTTCCCATCATTACAATATACTCTATATTATCTTGTTATCATTACTCTGAAAGTCTGTTACACTACTATGGCAACAGTGTTTGAGAATCTATCATCCGATTTCTCTATTCTGATTTCTCTATTCTTATAGTATGACATAAGTTGTTATGAAATGCTATGCTATGCCATACCTACAATTATACACTATATGCAATAAAAAAGAACCTCTATCGACTAGGTTCTTTTTCTATAATGTGGTACACTGTTACTATTATTTATTCTATCATCCTACTAGTTGTTGTTCCCATCGGTATGCACACTTATAATTGGCTAATCCTATATAGACTGATTGATGTATCTGGACCTCTTATAAGTAACTATCCACATCAGTTGGCACAACACCCTCATACGTAACATAAAGATACATGCATCATGTATCAGAAAGGACAATCTATGAACTGGAATAATTATCTTTCAACTATGACACAAACACTTCCTCCTTCTGGAATTCGTAAATTTTGGGAAAAAGCGATGGCTATGGACGATGTCATCTCCCTCTGTGTAGGGGAACCAGACTACATCCCTCCACAACCTGTACTAGATGCGCTGGTAGCCAGCGTAGAGCGTGGGGAAACAAACTACTCCCCCAATGCAGGTATCTTGCCATTACGTGAGGCAATTAGCAGCTGGTATAACCGCCGTTACCACGTTTCTTATGGTACAGATGAAATGATGCTCACCATCGGTGCTAGTGAAGCCATCGACTTGTCCTTACGAGCACTCTTAAACGAAGGAGACGAAGTCTTAATTCCGAATCCATCCTACGTGGCTCACCAAGCAGAAGTCCACATGTGTGGTGGCAAAGCTGTACCTGTACCAACGCATTTAGAAGATGGATTCAAACTTCGTGTAGAAGAATTAAAAAAACTTGTAACAAATAAAACAAAAGCCATTTTAATGTGTTACCCAAGTAATCCTACGGGAGCCATCATGGACTACGAAGATCTATTACCTATCGCAGAGTTTGCCAAAGCCCACGACCTGATCATCATCTCCGATGAAATCTACTCTGAGCTCACCTACCACAAAGACCATGTGTCTATGGCATCCTTGCCGGATATGAAAGAGCGAACCATCATCTTGAACGGCTTCTCCAAGTCCTATGCCATGACTGGTCTTCGCATTGGCTTCCTTTGCGCGCCAGCACCATTCATCACGGCGTGCATTAAATTGCACCAGTACAGCATCGTCGCACCCGCCACGCCAGTGCAACATGCCGCCATCGTCGCTCTCAACGAATGTGACGACTCTGTAGTGTCCATGCGTCAAGACTATTTAGAGCGCCGTGATATGATAGTCAAAGGATTCCAAGACATGGGCCTACCTATTGCCGTGCCAGAAGGTGCTTTCTATGTGTTCCCAGATATTTCTCAAACTGGTTTATCCGATGAAAGTTTCTGCGAGCAATTATTAGAGCAACAACATGTAGCCGTTGTGCCAGGATCTGCCTTCGGCTCTTGCGGTGCTAACCGTATTCGTTGTTCCTATGCATCGTCTAAGGAAACCATTCAAGAAGCGTTACGCCGCATCCAATTATTCTTAACTTCATTACAGAAGTAACCACAAAAGGGTTGTACCACTGTCTCATCGACAGTTCGGTACAACCCTTTTTCTATCTCTTCGATATGTAATTATGCACGTTCACAAGAGGCTGTTGTGATATACACAGAGTTGTTTTCTACTTCTAGGAATCCCCCTGGAAGGATAAACTCTTCACCTTTGCCATCATGGTCAATGCGAATCGCCCCTGGCGCCAAAGCGCTCACTAAAGGCATATGATGTGGTTGGATCCCAAACTCTCCATCGAGAGCTTTCCCCACCACCATCGTTGCTTCTCCAGAAAAAGCTGTCGTATCAGGAGTAATAATTGTTACATGCATGGTACTCATAGATTATTCTCCTTTCCCTAACATGTCCCTTCCTTTGGCAACAGCTTCATCGATAGTTCCCACCATGTAGAACGCACTTTCAGGTAAGTCATCATGTTTACCTTCTAGGATTTCACGGAAACCACGCAATGTTTCTTTCAATGGCACATATTTACCAGGACTACCTGTAAATACTTCGGCTACGAAGAATGGTTGACTCAAGAAACGTTGAATTTTACGAGCACGAGCTACTGTCAATTTATCCGCTTCAGATAATTCTTCCATACCTAAGATAGCAATGATATCTTGTAAATCTTTGTATTTTTGAAGTACTTCTTGTACGCCACGAGCTACGGAGTAATGTTCTTCCCCTAATACTAATGGGTCCAAGATACGGCTTGTGGAGTCCAATGGATCCACAGCTGGGTAAATACCAAGTTCTGCAATGGAACGAGACAATACTGTAGTCGCATCCAAGTGAGCAAAAGTTGCTGCTGGCGCTGGGTCAGTCAAGTCATCGGCAGGTACGTATACGGCTTGTACAGACGTAATGGAACCTTCTTTTGTAGATGTAATACGCTCTTGTAGAGCCCCTACGTCATTCGCCAATGTTGGTTGGTATCCAACAGCGGATGGCATACGACCTAACAAGGCGGATACTTCGGAACCAGCTTGGATGAAACGGAAAATATTATCCACGAATAACAACACGTCTTGTTGTTGTACATCACGGAAATATTCCGCCATAGTCAAACCTGTTAAAGCTACGCGCATACGAGCTCCTGGTGGCTCATTCATTTGTCCATACACAAGGGCTGTTTTAGACAATACGCCAGACTCTTTCATTTCATTCCAAAGGTCATTCCCTT
>CAUUEA010000014.1:0-37247 GCA_963544145.1 uncultured Veillonella sp. | reverse complement strand
AGAATGGCTTAATATCAGTGCTTGACAGTTATATGTGCGTTGTGTGTATCATAATGCCATCATGGATGAGGAAGAATAGAATACAATGAAAAAAGCACTCTCTGGATAGGGAGTACTTTGTGTATGACAAAACTTTCTCATAGTTTCTTCTCTCTATATATAGCTAGATTGTAATATGCTTTGACAAATTCTTTTATATTTACACTATGACAATATCATATGTCGTTCATATAAGACACTATTAATAATTAATTTAAGGATTGACAATAATAAAAGCAATGTCTTATAATAAGGTCAACGACAAACCCCCCACATCCGTATGGACAGACAAGTTCTGACGTGGGGCTTTTTTATTGTGGGAGAGAATTATGGGGACACCTAAATCTTTAAGTTGTAATGAACTATTACAGTTATTTTCTTCTAGAGGTATGAGAGTTAATGAATCAGATAGTCTTAAGATTCAACATATTAATTACTATAAGTTAAAGGAATTTGCGGAACCATTTGCTACTTATTCAGATGATGGAGCAATTAATTATAATTGTGTACATTTTTCGACAGTATTAAAAAGATATTATCAAGACAAAAATTTACGAGTCTTACTGATCCATGCTATTGAAAAAATTGAAGTATCAATAAAAACAAACTTAGCTAGAATATTGGGTGAAAGATATGGTGCTTTTGGATACTTAAATTTTGCGCAGTGGGCTAATCGGTCGAAAACCACTAGACATACTATAGAAAAGAAACAGCATAGAATAAAAGAAGAGTTGCAAAATTCTTTGAAACGTTCTGATTATATAGCCTCACAATCTAAGGATAATTTTGATGTAGATAACTTTCCTACTATCTGGCTTGCAATAGACTTGTTAACATTTGGTTCTATTGTAAAAATGATAGAAATTCTGAGTGAGAAAAATCTAACATATTTAGCAGATATATATGATTGTACAAATTTAGAATTAGTTTCATGGCTAAAATGTATACATTTCATTCGCAATATATGTGCACATAACTCTAATTTAATAGATATAAAGTTAAAAACTAAACCTAAATTACGAAGTACATGGAAAGAAAGACTCTTTTACGACGAAAAAGGTGGAGAAGAAAAACCAACTAATGGAGCATCTGTTGTAATTCTTGTAGTTATGGAATTAGTGAAAATGATAAATTCCAAGTACAATTGGAGTCGTATTCAAAATATTATTAGCAGTATATGCAGTAATGATGAAGAAGCACAATTGTTAGGATTTAAAAATAAAAGCAGTGTAGATTCACTAAAGTAAATATCCTTTTTTATAAAAGGAATATATATAATAGCTATACATTAAATATGTTAGTGTATGCCATTTATAAAATAATAAAACTATGATTTACTATAAAATTCCACTATTCCATGTTATACTATAGACAAGTAAATATTTTAGATTTGCAAGGGAGCCTATGTAATAGGCTGAGAAAGGACTATGAAGCACCTGACCTTTTGACCTGATCGGGATCATGCCCGCGTAGGAAGCACGCTGACATATGTGGGTATCGATGTAATATCGATACCTTTTTGTGTATAGAGCACCCAACATAGGCTCCTTTGTAATGAAAGGAGCTTTTTATGTTTTACACGCAAATGCAAGCAGCCCAAAAAGGTATTGTTACCGACGCTATGAAAGTGGTAGCAGAAAAAGAAAACATGGATGTTGAAGTATTACGAGAGTTAGTGGCAAAAGGACATGTGACGATTCCTTGCAACAAAAATCATGTCTCTCTACAGCCTGAAGGTATTGGTCAAAAATTACGCACAAAAATTAATGTAAACTTGGGCACCTCCAAAGATTGTACTGATTACGAAGAAGAAATGAAGAAGGTTCAACATGCAGTGGCATTAGGTGCTGAATCTATTATGGACTTGTC
The DNA here is from genome assembly GCA_963544145.1 of uncultured Veillonella sp. GTDB lineage: Bacteria > Bacillota > Negativicutes > Veillonellales > Veillonellaceae > F0422. Next base: position 35,339 of record CAUUEA010000014.1, on the reverse strand, counting down.
TACACATGGTGATACAAAAATATTCCGTCGTTTGTTGACAAAAGAATGTCCTGTTATGATTGGTACCGTGCCTATCTATGATAGCGTTATCCATCATCAAAAAGATTTAGGAGAATTGACTGCGGAAGACTTTATTTCTACTATCCGTCTTCATGCTGAAGATGGGGTAGACTTTGTTACCCTGCACTGTGGAATTACTCAACATACAGTAGAACAAATTAAACGACATAAACGCAAGTTAAATATCGTGAGCCGTGGAGGTAGTCTAGTTTTTGCTTGGATGTCTATGACTGGTCAAGAAAATCCATTCTACGAATTCTATGATGAAATCTTGGACATTTGTGCAGAATATGATATGACCATTTCTCTTGGCGATGCATGCCGTCCTGGTTGTTTAGCTGATGCTACAGATATCTGTCAAATTGAAGAACTCGTTCGTCTGGGCGAGTTAACAAAACGGGCTCGTGAACGTGGTGTGCAAGTATTGGTAGAAGGACCTGGTCATGTGCCGTTGAATCAAGTACAAGCCAATATGGAAGTGCAACAAACCATCTGCGACGGGGCTCCATTCTATGTATTAGGACCATTGGTAACAGACATTGCACCGGGCTATGACCATATTACAGCAGCTATCGGCGGTGCTGTGGCAGCTATGCATGGGGCGGCCTTCCTTTGCTATGTAACACCAGCAGAACACTTAGCATTACCTGATGAGAATGATGTGAAAGAAGGCATTATGGCTTTCAAAATCGCTGCACATGCAGCAGACATTGCGAAAGGCATTCCGAATGCGCGTGATCGAGATGATCGTATGGCAGAAGCACGTCAAAAACTTGATTGGGAAGCTCAATATGCAGTGGCATTAGATCCTGAAAAAGCACGTCGCATCCGTGAAAGCCGTGCCCCAGAAGAAGGGCATAAAGAGGCATGCAGCATGTGTGGTAAATTCTGTGCCGTACGTAGCATCAATAAAGCCTTAGAGGGAGAGAAGATTGATATATTATAAATGAGAAACAAAACAGCCAACTCTTGTATGGGAGTTGGTTGTTTTGTTGTATAAGTGAATTGATTATAGTCATGTGATTGATGTATTATATAGATAGTAAATATCTTTTTGTGTAATACCACTTGTGTGTTTACGTAAAAGAAACATAGGCGAAAGTTAGCTTTTGAGGTGCATGATGAAACAATGGAAACTTTTGGCACTGGGATGCGTACTATTGGCGCTAACCGGTTGTGCAAGTATGGATTCTACTATACAAGTAGATAGCGACTTTAGCGGGAAATGGGAGGCACAATTACATGTTCCTGAACCTTTGAGTAAAACGGATTTAGAAGCTGGATTTGATGATAGTGTAAGTAAAATTATGACTGACCGTAAGCATGTCGGTGATGATACGTTTGAGGAAAAGCAAAATCAAGAGCGAGAATCCTTGAAACAGTTTAGTGCTAAACATATTAAGGTAGAGGCTATTGACGAAGCTGGGAAAGTTTTAAATAATCAAGCAGATGCTAAATCTGAATATTGGAAAATCACAGCTTCTTTTTCAGATGAAAGCGAATTAACTAACAGCTACAGGATTATTTATGGAGCCATAGATAGACCTGAGTCGCTACATGTTATCTATCCTTATGGTGAAGAAAATAATGCATATATGTTTAATATGGGGCGATCATATGGAACGACAGCTATTACCGTAGATGGAGATATAAAGACCGATTTCAAAACAGATGGAGTTGTGAATGGTAATACAATCACGTTTGAAAAAGATAAAAATATTCGATTTGTGTTTCTAAAAGCATCACATACTGTTAGAAATATAGTAATTGGCTTGGTAGTAATTAGTGTAGTGTTAGGCGCCTATAGGACTTGGCGAAAACGAGGTCGGTAGTATGAATAGTAAGAATTGGATGTTCATTATGATGGGCGTAATTATGATGGCAATAGCTTTCACAGGGTGCACATCTGATGCGTCAATTGGAGACGATCCTGATTTATCGGGTACATGGTATCATTACAATCCGCCTTATGAAGACAATGGATATGAGGGTGGATTTGTTTATAAAATAACCTTTGAAAAGGTGAGCGACCATGTCTATAAAATGACTGAATCCAAGTTTTATATGCGTAATCTATACGCGAAACATCAGTTGGTAAACGAAAAGGAATATGGAACTGATCACGCAAGAATTACTAAATTAGATATTGCAAAGGGACCCAATAAAAATGGAGTAGTACCTATCTATGATGATACCTATGAATGGGTGCCTTATTACGATGAAATAAAAGAAGAACAGCTGCTGACAGTCAGAGATGGTAAGGCGTATGATGCAGCGTTCGGCGCTACCCATACGATTAAGAAAGAAAATGGCAAGTTGATGCTGGTTAGCGGTAAAGATAACAACTCCATTATGTATAAAACAGATGATTCTTTCTTTGCATTTGCTAACGAACAAGAAGCAGCTAATATCAAAAAGAAAGTAGACATCGATAATGCTAAGAAACCCAATGAAGCATATCAAATACGCAATATCACTTTCACTGTGAAAGAAGGCGATAAAAAAGTGTATGCTCATTCTAATTAGGGATACAAGCAGTATGCTATATCTATACAGTTAAACGTCATACAATGCTTGATATTGCATATATGTATAGAGTATGATAGAAGTGTCATTATAGTTATTTTTTATAAGTGTGAGGTGTGCTATGAGAAAAAGAACAGCAATCGCTCTTGTCTTAGCTAGTGTATTTGCAGTGAATGCGGGAACTGCTACAGTAGAAGCTAGTTGGTTGAGTAAAACGTTAAAGAAGTTAGATAATGCTTTGGGGGTTCCAGATAGTAATACACAGGTGACACAACAGTCTGATGGGAATTTACGATTACCACAGGCAGGAGATCGATGGATTCTGATTTCTGAAAATAAATATTATAAAACATATATAGATCGTTCTAAAGTGTACGCAAGAGGCGAAGCTCAGAATCGCTTCGTAACTGGTGTGTTTAAGCGCGAATTTACGCCACTTGGTTCACAATGGTTAGGTGGATTTGGAGAAGTTAAACCAGATGTGGTAACAGTGGAATACTATACTCATACATATGAAGTAAATAAAGTTACTAACTATGGTGGACAATATGATATTCCTATATCTTATTATGATGTACATGGTAATTTAATTTACAGATATGGTAGCATTGAAAATAAGTATATTGGTAATTACGTGCCAGATTCTGAAGACGAACATATCAAAGACCGTCTTTTCCGTATGTTCGGATGGGATTATTAATAGTTGGACCTATCTATAGTCGTATGATAGTTTAACTACTATAGATATATTGGTATAAAGTAAGACTTCCCCCCCCCTTGCTTTCACACTCCATTTTATGCTATACTACCAAAGTATGAATACACACGCAACTAGACTATCAGTTCTGTGCGCAATTTCGCGTTTGCTGAGGGATGAGAGTTGCGGAGGTTTTTTAACAGGAGGTGCCAACATGGCAGTAGTATCACTTAAACAATTATTAGAAGCAGGTGTTCACTTTGGACACCAAACAAGAAGATGGAATCCTAAAATGGCTAAATTCATCTTCACTGAACGCAATGGTATTTATATCATTGACCTTCAAAAAACAGCTAAAAAAGTAGAAGAAGCGTATGATTTCTTGCGTGAAGTAGCTCAAGAAGGCAAAACAATCCTTTTCGTAGGTACTAAAAAACAAGCTCAAGAAGCTGTAAAAGAAGAAGCTCTTCGTGCTAATATGTACTTCGTTAACGAACGTTGGTTGGGCGGTATGTTGACTAACTTCAAAACTATCGAAGCTCGTATTAAACGTTTAAAACAATTAGAAAAAATGGCTGAAGATGGAACATTCGAAGTTCTTCCTAAAAAAGAAGTAATTCGTCTTCGTCATGAATGGGAAAAATTGGAAAAATATCTTGGCGGTATCAAAGATATGCCTAAAATGCCAGGTGCTCTTTTCGTAGTTGATCCTAAAAAAGAAAAAATCGCTATCGCAGAAGCTAAAAAATTAGGTATTCCTGTAGTAGCAACTGTAGACACTAACTGTGATCCAGACGAAGTTGATTTCCCTATCCCAGCAAATGATGACGCTATTCGTGCAGTTAAATTATTAGCTGGTAAAATGGCTGACGCTATTTTAGAAGGTCGTCAAGGTGAACAAGACGCATTCGGTACAGAAACTGCTTCCGAAGAAGCGTAAGAATCTGTAAGATTATTTAACAATATATACAGACATAGTCTTAATTGATAAATAAGTAATAACGATGTAAAATTAAGGTAAGGCTAAGGTCTTACCTTAATTATTTATAGGAGGAAAAATCATGGCTCAAATTACAGCAGCTTTAGTAAAAGAATTACGCGACATGACTGGCGCAGGTATGATGGATGCTAAAAAAGCATTAGTAGAAGTTGATGGCGATATCCAAAAAGCAGTTGACTTCCTTCGTGAAAAAGGCTTAGCAGCGGCAGCTAAAAAAGCTGGTCGTATCGCAGCTGAAGGTGTAGTAGCATCTTACATTCATGGTGGTGGACGTATCGGTGTATTAGTAGAAATTAACTGTGAAACAGACTTCGTTGCTAAAACTGATGATTTCCAAGCACTTTGCAAAGACGTAGCAATGCAAATCGCTGCAGCTAACCCAACATACTTAAAACGTGAAGATGTTCCAGCTGATGTAATCGAACACGAAAAAGCTGTATTGATGGAACAAGCTAAAGTAGAAGCTGAAGAAGACGTAAAAGCTGGTCGTAAACCAAAACCAGAAGCAGTTCTTGAAAAAATGGTAGCTGGCCGCGTTGAAAAATTCTATAAAGAAAACTGCCTATTAGAACAAGTTTTCATTAAAGACGGTGAAAAAACTGTACAAGCTATGATTAATGAAGCAATCGCTAAAATCGGTGAAAACATTAACGTACGTCGTTATGTTCGCTACGCTTTAGGCGAAGGTATCGAAAAGAAACAAGACGATTTCGTTGCAGAAGTTATGGCTACTGTAGGTAAATAAGTACGGAGATAAGAGAACACCGCAAGTGTTCTCTTATTTTTGAATTATTTGTTAGAAACACGTCATAAGGAGAAGGACATGAGTGAACGTAAATTTAAACGTATCGTATTAAAACTTAGCGGTGAGGCCCTAGCAGGTGATCAAGGATTTGGTATTAACCCACAAGTGGTAGAGCCATTGGCACAAGAGATTGCAGCGCTTTCCAAAGAGAGTGGCATTGAGATTGCTATCGTTGTGGGCGGTGGTAATATCTGGCGTGGCTTATCTGGAAGTGCTAAAGGTATGGACCGTGCATCCGCAGATTATATGGGTATGATTGCGACAGTGATGAATGCTATTGCATTACAAGATGCTCTTGAAAATGCTGGTGTAGCAACTCGTGTTCAAACAGCTATTGAAATGCAAGAAGTGGCAGAGCCATACATTCGTCGTCGTGCTATACGTCACTTAGAAAAAGGTCGTATTGTTATCTTTGCAGCAGGTACTGGTAATCCGTATTTCTCTACAGATACAACAGCTGCTTTGCGTGCTGCAGAAATCGAAGCCGATGCTATCTTGATGGCGAAAAAATTCGCTGATGGCGTATATGATTCTGACCCTAAAACAAATCCAAATGCTATCAAATTTGATGAATTGACATATATGGATGTGATCAGCAAAGAATTGAAAGTAATGGATGCTACATCAACTACATTATGTAAAGATAATAATATTCCTATCGTTGTATTTAGTATGGATATCCCTGGCAATATTACTCGTGCTGCGAAAGGGGAAGCCATCGGTACTATCGTAAAGTAAAAGGTGAACATTATGGAAATTAAAGAAATTATTAGCCGCGAAGAAGCGCGCATGGACAAAACAATTGAAGCTTTAAAACACGAATTTGCCTCTGTACGCACAGGTCGTGCTCATACCTCTTTATTGGATTCTGTCATGGTTGATTACTACGGATCTCCGACTCCAGTGAACCAAGTAGCGAATGTATCTGCTCCAGATCCACGCATGATTTTAATTGCTCCATGGGATAAAACTATGATTGGTGCTATTGAAAAAGCAATCTTAACATCTGACTTAGGATTAAATCCTAACAATGATGGGGACTCCATTCGTTTGGCTATTCCTCAATTGACGGAAGAGCGCCGTAAAGAATTGGTAAAAGTAGTTAGCAAAAAAGCAGAAGATGCAAAAGTTGCCATTCGTAACATTCGTCGTGATGCTAATGATGCTATCAAAAAAGAAGAAAAAGCGAAAACAATTACAGAAGACGTGTCAAAAGATGGACAAGATCAAGTTCAAAAATTGACTGACAAAAAAATCAAACTAATTGATGAACTTCGCGATACAAAAGAAAAGGATGTTATGTCTGTCTAATGGAACATACATCTATTTTGGGATTTCCATGGCAGCTTGCACAGTCTCTTTTGCAGGCTGCCTCTATCCCTTTTACTACAAAAATAGAAAAGAACTATAATCGATTCTTTTCCATTTCTTCCGAAGAATGTTATGTAGGCCGCGTCATTGTCAAACAAGGTACATGGGAGATAGTTCTCTTTCACCCTATGGTAGCCAGTCATGTGGCAGAGTCTGATGTGGTGCAGTCGAATGAGGTACAGTATGCTAAAAAACTTATGGAAGAAAAGTAAACATCAAGAGAGACCGACTATAGATCCCACTAATATTCCAGAACATATTGCTATTATCATGGATGGTAACGGTAGATGGGCGAAGCGTAAAGGCATGCCTCGGAGTATGGGACATCGCGCAGGTGCGGAAGTATTAAAGGATATTGTGAAAGCAGCCCAAGGATTTGGTGTGAAAGCATTAACTGTATATGGCTTTTCTACAGAAAACTGGAAACGACCGGAAGAAGAAGTCAGCCTGTTAATGGGTCTTATTAAAGAGTATTTACTTTCAAATGTAAAGCGAATGCATGCAGAAGGGGTGCGTATTCGTTTTGTAGGAGATATTACCAAGTTATCTGAAGAGTTACAAAGAATCATCAAAGAATCTGAAGAATTAACCAGACATAATACAGGAATCACGCTGCAATTAGCTATTAATTATGGGGGACGTGACGAACTCACTAGGGCTACTAAACGGATTGTCCAAGATGTAGCTAAGGGTGTTATTACTGAGGAAGATATTACAGAAAGCTTGATCTCTTCCTACCTAGACACGCAAGAATTTGATCGTGTAGATTTACTAATTCGTCCAAGCAATGATGCACGTATCAGTAACTTCTTGTTATGGCAAATTGCCTATGCAGAGTTCTGGTTTACCCCTTTGCATTGGCCAGATTTTACGCCACAAGTACTGGAAGAAGCCATCTTGGCATACCAACAACGAGAGCGTAGATTTGGTGGTTTAAAAGAGGAGAAATAATATGTTAAAAACCCGTCTCATCACAGCTTTGATTGGCGTTGTCTTGTTGGCGGTTGCCATCACTTATGGAGGCCTATTTTTCAATCTTGTGATGTCTATATTGGCATTCATCGGTTGGGTAGAATGTGTTAGCTTATTTCGTCATATGAAACGTCGTCTGCTTCCATTATGGGGATTGATTTATATCGTTCTTGTATGTGGTTCTTTAGTATTTGGTAACTACTCATTAGCTGGATTTTTAGGTGTCTTGGTAATGCTGGCTATGGTTATTGAATATACCTTCTGCAACGGAAAAATAATGCTTCCCACAGTACAATCTACGATCAGTAGCCTATTGTATGTTACAAGTGGCTTTATAGCTTTGATGGTATTGCGTGATAATAGAATCTATGAAAATACTAGCTATTATGCGGGACAAGAGGGATTCGGTATGGCTGTCATTTGGCTTGTACTAATAGCTATTTGGGCTAGTGATACATTTGCCTATTTTGTGGGCCGTTCTTTTGGTAAGCGGAAAATTGTGCCAACTATCAGTCCAAATAAAACGTTGGAAGGCTTTATGGGCGGTTTTGTTGGCTGTGTTTTGGCAGGCTGGATTGGTTCAATTTGTCTAGGATTACCACTAAGTTTTGGCTTAGGTACGGGTATTATTGTAGGTATATTAGCACCTTTAGGGGATTTATTTGAATCAAAACTAAAACGTGAAGCAAATAAAAAAGATTCAGGTACATTATTACCTGGCCATGGTGGTGTATTAGATCGTTTTGATAGTCTATTGTTTGCAGCACCATTGGTGTTGGCATACATTCTTATGCTGTAATGATTTTATAGGGAGACCTTTATGAAAGCTATAAGTATATTAGGCTCCACAGGGTCTATAGGAACACAAACGTTAGATGTGATTCGTCAACATCCAGATCAATTTCAAGCGGTAGCCTTAGTAACACATAAAAACATTGATCTACTAGAACAGCAAATTGCAGAATTTAAGCCTATCATGGCGGGTGTTGTAGATGAAAAGGCATATGTACAATTAAAAGAACGCTACAATGGGGATACAGAAATTTTAGGCGGAAAGGAAGCCTTAACTGTAGCCGCAACCTTACCAGAAGCTACTATGGTGGTGACTGCCGTAGTAGGAGCTGCCGGCATTGAACCAACCATGGCGGCGATTCGAGCACAAAAAACAATTGGACTTGCTAATAAAGAAACTTTAGTAGCTTGTGGATCTTTAATTACAAAAGCTGCACAAGACAATGGTGTCTCGGTTTTACCCATTGATAGTGAACATAGTGCTATCTTTCAATGTTTAGAAGGACAAGATAAACAGAATGTTGAAAAATTAATTATCACAGCCTCTGGTGGTGCTTTACGAAATTGGAAGTCAGAAGATCTATACGGAGCGACGGCGAAGGATTGTTTAGCACACCCTACATGGAACATGGGTAGTAAAATTACTATCGATTCCGCCACCTTATTCAATAAAGGATTAGAAGTCATTGAAGCACATTGGTTATTTGATTTCGACTATGATCATATCGATGTGGTAGTACATCCACAGAGCATTGTGCACTCCATGATTCAAATGAAAGATGGAGCTATTTTGGCACAATTAGGAAACCCAGATATGCGGGAACCTATCCAATATGCCATGACCTATCCAAAACGCTACCGATTACAAATGGAACATTTAGATTTTACCAAGGGATTAGACCTTCAGTTTATGGCACCTCGTTGGGATGATTTTCCTGCTTTACGACTAGCTTTCACAGTGGGAAAAGAAGGCGGTTATGCACCAGCTGTATTTAACGCAGCCAATGAAATGGCTGTATATGCCTTACTGGATGGCCGAATTACTTATGGACATATATATGAAGTAGTTTCTACTGTTCTTGGACGTATGAACAATGGAGTACCAACATCCATAGAAGATGTATTGGCTATGGATGCTTGGGCAAGACAAGAAGCTACAAAAGAAATACAAAGGAGAAATGCATGTTAATTACAATATTAGGAGCTGTCTTCGTGTTCGGGGTCATCGTTATGATTCATGAATTGGGACATTTTCTAACGGCGAAAGCCTGTGGCATGCGTGTTGATGAATTTGCTATCGGCATTGGACCTAATGTGATACGGAAACAAAAAGGAGAAACATTATACTCTTTACGTTTGTTACCATTAGGTGGATTTAATAAAATTGCAGGTATGGATCCCTCGGAAGATGCTGGAGAACGTGGTTTCAATCGCAAACCTGTATGGCAACGATTCATCGTTATCGCTGCAGGTGCCACATTTAACTTTTTATTGGCTATTGTGATATACTTTTTTGTATTTGCCTTTCATGGAACTACAGTTCCATCTCATGAACAAATTATTGGAGATATTTTAGCTGGGAATCCAGCGGCTACTGCAGGTATTCAAAAAGGTGATAAAATTGTATCTATCAATGGTCAATCTATTAAAGAATGGAAAGATATTACAGAGACTCTAAAAGGACATAGTAATCACGTAGTCGCTGTTACATTAGATAGAAATGGTGAGAGTATATATACTACTGTGATTCCTCGTGAATCTGGTGATAGAGCTGTAATTGGTATTAATCCAGTATTAGAAGTACAAGAATATGGTATTGGGGAATCTGCACTCCATGCCTTAACACATACTGGTTCTACACTTGCTGAGATGATACAAGGATTGTGGAATATCGTGACAGGACACAGTAAAGGTGATGTAGCTGGCCCGATAGGTGTAGCACAAATGGCAGGCCAAGTAGCACAGCATGGTTTTATTAGTTTGCTTTTATTTACTGCATTACTAAGTCTAAATCTTGGTGTTATTAATTTATTGCCAATTCCCGTATTAGATGGTGGTCATTTGGTATTATTAGTATTAGAAGGTATTACAGGCCGTAAACTACCTGAAAAAGCATTGCAATACATTCAAATGACCGGTGTAGGTCTATTATTACTAGTGTTTGTGTATTCCACATTCCAAGATATTCTACGATTATTTTAGAGGTATCCTATGATAGAACGTAAACCGACAAAAGGTATTCAAGTGGGTACCGTACATATTGGAAATCATGCACCTGTTAGTATCCAATCTATGATCACCACAAATCCTGTGAAAGTAGAACAATCTATTGAGGAAATCAATCGTCTGGCAACTGCTGGTTGTGAATTGGTTCGCTTAGCTGTTCCTGATATGGCGGCAGCGAAAGCAATTAAAGATATTAAAGAACGTGCGATGATACCACTAATTGCGGATATTCATTTTGACTACCGGTTAGCACTACAAGCAATCGATAGCGGTATCGATGGGCTTCGTATCAACCCCGGTAATATTGGTAGTATCGATAATGTAGTAAAAGTTGTAGAAAAGGCAAAACCTAAATTGATTCCTATCCGTATAGGAGTGAATGCAGGCTCTTTGCCGCAACACGTATTAGATGCTCATGGTGGGCATCCTACAGCAGATGGTATGGTGGAGACTGCCTTAGAACATATTCGCATTTTAGAATCTTTAGAATACGATCAAATGAAAGTGTCCATTAAAGCTACGGATGTGCCTTTAATGATTGAGGCATACCAGAAATTATCCAGTAAAATACCATATCCGTTGCATTTAGGGGTAACAGAAGCAGGTACTATTAAACAAGGGACCATAAAATCTGCTATCGGTATTGGAACACTATTAGCAGATGGTATTGGAGATACAATCCGAGTATCCTTAACAGGAGATCCCATTCACGAAGTAGAAGTAGCGAAGACCATTCTTAGCTCTTTAGAACTTCGTAGCTTTGGAGCTACAATGATATCTTGCCCTACATGTGGACGATGCCAAGTAAACCTATTCAATATGGCAGAGATTGTAGAAGAGCGATTGAAATCTATTAAAGCACCCATTCGTGTAGCTGTTATGGGTTGTGTTGTGAATGGTCCAGGAGAAGCACGAGAAGCAGATTTTGGTATTGCCGGTGGCAATGGACAAGGCATTATTTTCCGCAAAGGAAAGGTATTTAAAACCGTGCCAGAAAATGAATTAGTGGATACATTATTTAGAGAAATAGATATATACTTAGAGTCCCTAGAGTCATAGAAATACAAGGAGTTAGTTATGTTAGCAAGTCGCTTATATGCACCAACATTACGTGAAATGCCTTCCGATGCTGATGTAATCAGCCAACAGTTAATGTTGCGTGCTGGCTTTGTTCGTAAAGTAGCTGGTGGATTATATACTTATTTGCCATTGGCTTGGCGAAGTATTCATAAAATTAATGAAATCATCCGCGAAGAAATGGAAGCTATTAATAGCCAAGAAATTATGATGCCTATTCTTCAACCTAGTGAATTATGGGAAGAGTCTGGCCGTTGGGCTGCATACGGCGCAGAAATGATGCGTATTTCTGATCGCCATGGTCGTGAATATTGCTTAGGACCAACCCATGAAGAAATGGTAACTAATTTGGTACGTGGGGAAGTAAACTCCTATCGTCAATTGCCGTTGAGTTTATATCAAATTCAAAATAAATATCGTGATGAACGCCGTCCACGCTACGGCTTAATGCGTAGTCGTGAGTTCATCATGAAAGATGCTTATTCCTTTGATATTGATGAAGAAGGTATGAGTAAATCCTTCTGGGATATGTATGAGGCGTATAGTAAGATCTTCAAACGTTGTGGCTTAACATGTAAACCAGTAGAGGCTGACAATGGTGCTATTGGTGGTTCTGGAAGTTTTGAATTTATGGCATTGGCAGAATCTGGTGAGGCTGATGTTATCCACTGTACGAAATGTGATTATGCAGCGAATATTGAAATCGGTCAACCGAAAGCACTTTCAGTGGAAATGGAAGAGCTTAAAGAGTTAGAAACAGTATCTACGCCAGAGGCGAAAACAATTCAAGCCGTAGCCGATATGTTGCAATTGCCATTGGAAAAAACAATCAAAGCCGTAGTGTACAATATTGAAGGCAAAGTCATTCTAGCTATTGTTCGCGGTGACCATGAAGTGAATGAAATTGCTGTACAACGTGCTGTAGAAGGCGGTATTGAACCAGAAATGGCAACCCCGGAAGATTTAGTACGTGTTGGATTAACAGCAGGTTTCATTAGTCCTGTAGGACTTTCACAATCAGATGAGTTTGCCATCGTAGTAGATGAAACAGTGATGAACTTACATAATGTATGTGGCGGCGCTAATAAAGTAGATGCGCATTATATCAATATCAATCCTAACCGTGATTTCAATGTGGATGATATCATCGTAGCACCAATCCGTTTGATTACCCTTGATGATCCATGCCCTAAATGCGGTGGTCAACTTCGTATCGATAAGGGCATTGAAGTAGGTCAAGTGTTCAAATTGGGTACGAAGTACTCCGAATCTATGAACGCCACTGTATTGAATCAAGGTGGTCGCCCAACGCCATTCCAAATGGGTTGCTATGGTATTGGTGTGGGCCGTACATTGGCAGCGGCCATCGAACAAAGCTATGATGAAAATGGTATCATCTGGCCAGTAGCAATTGCTCCATTCGAGGTTGTCATTGTACCGATTAATGCAAAAGATGAAGCCCTAATGGAAGTAAGCGAACGCTTGTACAAAGAAATGAAACAAGCTGGTGTTGATGTCTTATTGGATGATCGTAAAGATCGGGCAGGCGTTAAATTTAAAGATGCTGATTTGATTGGCTATCCTGTACGTATTACAGTGAGCAAAAACACCATCGAATCTGGTGAAGTTGAACTACGTGTTCGTAAAGATGGTTCTACAAGCACAGTTAAAATTGACGAAGTGACGACTTCCGTACAAGGATTACTGCGTTTGTTGAAAGATGGATATAATATCTAATTGCCAAAAGTTAACTTAATATAAACAGAGAGAACGGCTCATTAAGGATTTCTTAATGAGTCGTTTTTTTCATACATAACATGTGAATGTACTATGAATGTGATCAAAAATACCCATAAGTAAAAGGATTGGTATACTATTTTGTCATACTAGCATTAAAAATGTATGATTCAACTAGCTAAAGTGATAAAAAAGGCGTAGAATTGAAGTAACTGATTCATAATTTTATTTACAGATATTTTGTTTCAAGTTGTGTGTATCATATGTTGGGGGGACGTTATCGATATGAAACGAAGAAAGTTATTGTTAGGTTTAATTACAATGTCTATGGTCTCTACTGTGTGGGGAGCAGAGGGGATCATTAAAGAAACACCACTATATACTTTTGTGTATGCAGGAAAGAATCAGGTGAATACACCTAGCGTGGAACGGTTCGATTATATAAAACGAACATCACCACTTAATGGCTTTGTCATTGCGGCTCAAGGTGGAGAAAATACCCTTACTATTAAAGGTGACCCTACTTTAGTGGATGATGTAAATAGACCGAAATACTTAGATGGTTCACAGCCAAAGAAACCAGCTCATTTGACAATTGACGTAAAATCTGAGTTAGGCACAATTGAGGCGGCAGATGGGGACTATGTATACGAGACACGTAATGAAAAAATAAAGGATATTTTAACACCAGGGGGATTAGCATTTTCAGATTTAAGTAACACTGGTAAGAATCATGTGACACTGGAGAATGTATCCATTGCTAATCATATAGGTGATAGCGCTATTTTCATCAACGATCAAAATAAAGTAGACATTGCTGAAGGTTCTGCTGATGCAAATATTACTTTAAAGGGACATACTTATTTGCGAACAGATGGGTATATTGTACCTAGCAAAGAACGTAATGGGATTGCTGTTTATAAGAATACTAGGGAAGGTAGCAAGACGACCGTGACTATGGATAAGGATTCTTCCTTAGATATATATGTAAAATCTGGTAGTTTCAAATCTCGTGGCATTGGTATCACTCATTATAAAGATATTCACGAGTTTACTAAGGATATGAAAGCCCATAAAACAGAAATGGACTTTCACGGGCCAGTGAATATTACATTAGAGCGAAATAATCAGGGTGAAAATGAAAGTTATGGGATAGGCATCGTATCTATGCCTGTCTTAGAAAATAATGATTTAACGAAGGATTTACCTGATGATGCAGTGGCACGAGTAACCTTTCATAATGACTTGCGTATCCATGTAGAGCCAGTGTTGAAAGATGGAAAACCAAGCAAGATTGGCGATGCCATAAACGTAAATGGCAAGGGATCTAAAGTAGAGATTAAAGGGACTGGTACCGTTCAAATTAAAGGGGATATTCACGTTCTTAACGGTGCTGTTGCAGATGTAAACTTGTTAAACAAAGATTCCTTCTTTGAAGGAGAAGCACATATGTCTAAGGTAGCATATAGTGATAAAGATCCGGATGATCCTAAGTATCATCAAGAAATCGACGATAAAGATGCACAAGCTTTATTTAAGAAATATAAAGATAAGTATAAAGGAAAAGATGAAGATACCCATCCTACAGCTATTAATTTGACCATGAAAGATGGAGCTCGTTGGACAGCTAGTAATTCTTCGAAAATAAAAAATCTAGATATTAGTAAAGGTTCAACTGTTGTCTTTTCTGATGACAAAAATACTATCAATATATCCGTAGGCAATCTAAAAGGGGAAGATAGCCTGTTCAAAATTCAAGGAAATATTGTGAATGGAACTTCCGACAAGCTGATCATTCGTAAAAGCAGTGAAGGTAAGCATTTTATTGAATACATTGATGATGGTTCAGCGCCTACCCTGGGTACTGAAAAGATGAAACTTGTGGAATATAAGCCGGACGCCCAGGGAAAACGAAAAGCGACCTTTGATTTGTCTTATGGCGCCACCGATCAAGGTGCTTATGAATATGTATTGACTCGACCAGAAGACTCTAAAATCGTAAAAATTGAAAGTGATGATACCACAAAACAAGACTTTTATTTAAATCCGAGTGGTCGTTTAAGTGCAGGTGCACAAGCTGTAGAAGTATTACATGAAATGATCTATTAATCGAATATAACAATTTTGGGACCATTGGTGCAACGGTTAGGAGAGATTCACTACGAACAGGATAGGAAACCAACCAATGATCTATGGATTAAAACAATACATGGTAAATACCGTGGTGGTGGCACCATTAAGTTAGGAGAATATCATAATAATTATCGAGGTCTACAAGGTGGATACGATTGGCAACGTACTCATGGTCAGTGGGTATCACATCACGGCTTAGAATTAGGGTATATGAAATCTCTTGGTAAGTTAAAAGAATTTACAAATTCCATCAATCTATCACAATATGAGTTTGGTGCCTATTCGACTTGGTTTAATACAAAGAATCACCGATACGTAGATGTAGTCGGTCGCTTAGCAAACTATTCAGGTAGCTTTACGATGCTAAGCCGTTCTAACCAAGATATTTCATCCAATACAGTTCATATGAAATCATTGATGTTATCTGCAGAAATAGGGCAACCTTTCTATATCAAAAAAGACGAATCACGCCAATATTATGTGGAACCAGAAGTACAAGTTACATATCATACCATTGGTGGATATAATATGGACATGAGTAACGGATTATCCTCAGTGACAGATGATTTCCGTAGCTTGTTAATCCGGGCAGGTGTAAGAGTTGGTTTAGATCAGAGACGACTAGGTACATTTAATCCATACTTAAAATTTATGTACGAAAAAGAATGGAAAGGGTTCACTAAACATACTTTTAACAAAGTAGCTGTAGAAACACCCTCCAAAGATGATAGTTGGTTTATGTATGGACTTGGTTTTACCTACGAAAGCAAACATAAGAATAACCAAACTTATTTTGAGACACAATTATCTACGAAACATAAGATGACACAATCTTGGCAATTTAACCTAGGTTGGACACATAGATTCTAAAAGAGAGAGGAGAATAGGTGTGAAACATAAACATTTAGCATTACTAGTATTGGCAGCGATTCCTTTATTGGCAAGAGGGGAAGGCTTTACCGTAGACACGGTGACTCGAAATGATTGGAAAACGGTGGATACGATTTCCCTCGATGAGATATTAGCAAAGAATGGGGGCGTTATTACTGAAAATAGTGCTACCAAAATTAAGTATGAGTATCAGTATGCTGATGGCACTGTCTTAGGGACGAAAACTAAGTATATGAAGAACGGCGATACAGTTAATGAAATTATTACAAATCGAAATATGACTGCTGCCAATGACATTAGAACAAAACCGACTACGGAAACGACAATAGCATCGGATGGGACGATTCATTTCATTCATGTTGATGATGGTACATCCATAGATTGGCAAGATGGGATACATGTATATAACTCCAATAGTAAGTTGATCGATCGGTCAGAAACGATTTTTAATCTTAATGCAAATACAAATTTTAACATTAGAACCCATGAAAAATATCATGGAAACTTTTATCCTATGTTCAATGTGGTAAAAGTAGTCGGACAAGGTTCGGGGAGTGACGTGACAAAACCAGTGTCTACTGTGAACTTTTTAAAGAAAGCTACTATGGATATTCGAGCACAATTGATTAATCCAGGAAATTTAAAGTCCTATGAAAAACGCGTGAATGGATTCTTTTTGCAATCGAATCAAGGGGGAGAATCGCACCTGCATTTTCATGATGATTTGATCATGCATACAGAGTCAACTACGAATGAGTTAGACGTGGCAGCGTTACGCCTTGAAAACAGAGGAGAAAATCGATACCGTACTGTATCTACTAAGGATACTATTGATCCAGAAACAGGCGGCTCTAGTATTACTTTTGATGGTAATGTGACAAGTACTATCTCAGGTAACACGGATACTGAAATGACTTTTTTGTCGAATGTAAACATTCATGGTGGTGTTCATGTGTCATCAAAAGAAGGTAAGAATCTAGTATCCACTATCACTAATGAATTGACGAGTAATACAAAGAATATATTGAATTTCAGTACGTATACAAGCGATCATGGGTTCTCTGAATTTAATTGGAAGGCCAATACTGATTTAATTACAAAGAGCCTAGGTAGTACTGTGTGGGGTATGTATATCGGATCTGAATCTAATGGTGAAAATCGGGTTACTTTGGCTGGTACTAAGAACAACATTTCTACTACTGGTAAATCATGGGTATATGGTGTGCAAGTGGGAGCAGTTAAAGGTAAAAATACATTGAACCTTACCAACAGTGATATAAAAACAGTATCCAATTATGTGGCTAGAAGTATTGATATAAAAAATGAGAATCAAGGGACAAATGCAGTCACCTTAGATACTATGAATATCAATACAAAAGGCGCTTATGCTTATGGCTTGAATCTGGTGAACTCTGAAAAGGCAGGGGTTGGTAGTAACTCTATTCTTTGGAAAGGGAAAAACAGCATTGTCACTGAAGCAACAAAAAATGGATATGGCATACGAGTTCAAAAAGATGCAGCCAATACAGGGGCTGGTACAACCATAACCTCTGATGCAGATTCATCCTTGGCTATTACAGTAAATACAGAAAGTTCAGGTACTGGTATCTCACAAATACATGCTAATGCGAATAATATCACAAATACTACTTTCAATGGGGATGTATCGATTGTCATACGCGGTGCTGGAGATTATAAAACAGGTGTATTGGCGAATACAGTTGGAGACAGTGCTATGAACTCGAATACTATTACTTTCAATAAAAAGTTAAATATTGATAGCAATCCAACGGACCCTGCCTTAGCAGCAGGTGGTAAGAATACTAGTATTACTGTGTCGGGTAAGGATACGACCACTGTTGTAGGTAATGTATTTGCCATGAATGGTGGAACAGTTGATGTCAATTTATTAGCGAAGGACTCCTATTTGATTGGTAAAGCGGACAACAATGATGGTAGTGGTAATATTCATGTGAAAGTAGATGGTGGCAATTATTGGGAAATGACTGGGAATTCTAATATCAATACATTGGATCTAACCAATGTGGGAGAAGTTCGATTTGGCGATACGGAGGTACCACTATCCTTAACTGTGGATACCCTAAGAGGAACTGGTGGTGTGCTTCATATGGCAGGCAATGTTCAAACAGGAGATACGGACTTACTCACTATTAAGTCTAGTAGTGAAGGAGAGTATGGCATTCACTTCAAAAATATGGCAGATTCCAAATCTACAGGTACGGAAGTATTGAAATTAGTGGAAAGTCAAGGTAAGGCAGAGGATCATAAAGCGGTATTCACATTACATAATGAAGAAGGCCATGTAGCAATTCCTACGGATGACAAAAAGCCTAGCATTCCAAAAGCTGTCATTGAAAAAGGTGCCTATCTCTATACATTGGGAAGACCTACGGATTCAAAAGTTGTATCTATTAATGATGCGAATGTAAATAACTGGTATCTATTCCCTTATGAGGATGATGGTAAGGGGAAATTGACACCAGGGGCAGACTCAAGCATTCAATTCGATAACTTATTATATAATTTACACTTAGGCAATACAGAAACATTGGTACAGCGCTTAGGCGAAATTCATCTTCATAAAGATGTGGAACGGTCTAATACAGTGTGGGCAAACTATACAAATGGCAAGTTTACATCTTCCCAACATGGTGGTTACGATCAACGATACTGGGGAATCAAAGGTGGCTATAACTGGATACATCCGAGAGATATCTGGATTCACTACAGTGGTTTCACAGTAGGGATGATACAATCGAAAGCAAGTCTTACAGAATACCAAGGACATGCACAGGTATCTGGTACTGAGCTTGGATTCTATTCTACAAAATTGTACAAGGATAGCAATGTATATGTTGATTTAGTGGGCAAAGTGAGACGTTCTCGAGGTGAGTTCGACTTGGTTAACTATTCTAACGAGGCCTTACAATCCACCACTATACATGCGAACTCTTTTCTTGCATCTGCGGAGCTAGGAAAACGTATCTACCAATCTGGCGAAGATGGTGAGGGTTTATTTATACAACCAGAGGTACAGCTTACTTATGAAGCAAGCAAAGGATATAGCATGGTTATGTCTAATGGATTACATAGCCAATTAGGATCTATGCATAGTCTAGTAGGTCGTATCGGGATGCGAGCAGGTGTTGATAAGGCATCTGGCACTGCATGGAATCCCTATGTAAAAGTGATGTATGAAAAAGAGTTTTTTGGGAATCGAACTTTGACATTTAATGAAAGCACTACACAACAACTTTCTTACAAAGGTCATTGGTTCACCTACGGTTTAGGATTCTCCTACATGAATCGAGCTAAGACAGAACATGTATACCTAGAGGCTCAACGATCCACCCGTGATCGAGTACAACAAAACTGGCAATTCAAAATCGGACTTCGTCATACATTCTAGTATAGAACACTAAAAAACCGCTTATTCATCGTATTCGTGAACACTTGCGAACACTTATGAATAAGCGGTTATTTTATATTGTACTGTGGTGGAGACGAAATGAGTGAGTTAAATAATAGATAATAGTACACAGCTATAATAAAACCGTTATACAATTTGAGGCGGTTCGCCGTATAGACGAATCATAGAATTACGAGTAATAAGCCATGTTTTACCAGATTGCCGACATTCCTTGTCGGTGAATGCCAGATCTCCTTTAACACGGCCAATACATTTTTGCTTTAATGTATTGTCAGATACCTGCCATATCTCAGCAGCTTCTTTAATAGTTAATACTTCGTGTAATATGTCCATGAATATACCTCCTATCGTTAGTGTAATACTAGTTATTCATTTCTATGTTTTCGTTGATAATTGAAAGTTTATTATTCTATTTTCTAAGAACAGTACTGACGAGATATTAGTAATGGTTATGGTACACGCTTTTTGTTTGTACCAAGATCTCAATTTCTTTGGAATAGGAAATTTTACTCCTGCTTGGGAGGATCTCCATATAGCCGAATCATTCCTGATTTTGTTACAAGCCAGATACGCTTTGATTGGCGTGCCTCTACTCCAATATGAAAACGCGCAGGTTTGCCGTTACGGCTAATGCAAGCTTGGCGAAGCGAATCTGTAGTTTTCCCCCAAGCTTCTGCAGCTTCTTCTAATGACAGAACTTCATCTAATGCGTTCACTATATCCACATCCTTCCTATTGTTAAATTATAATTAGCATAGAACAAAGAGACTTTAATAATTTACTTATCTCTATGAAAATTACAATCATAGTTATTACAAAAACATAATACATATTGGCGACTAATTCTATATGAGTAGCCTTAGCATTTATTATAAAGACTGTATGTGCATAAAAGCAACATATAATATTAAGATTGTAAAGTATTATTTCCAAAATTCCTTTTTATTATTTTATAACTTATTGTTATACCAATTAACAAAAGAAACAAGATAGGATATAATAAACATATATGTTATAAAAAAGTGAAAAATATGAGGAACGGCTACTTGCAATAGAAATATGCAATGGTTTAATTATGTAGTAAATTTTACATTAATCTTATATAAAGTAACAAGTAGGAAAGCGATGTATATGCTATGGAGGAATCGATAGAATGACTGAAAAAGATAAAGGTTGGGGTGGTGTTCGTGAAGGAGCTGGACGAAAGGTTGGATGGAGAAAAGGATTCTCTGAAGAACGAAAGCAACGGCAAGTACGAGCTCATGAAGACGAATGGGAATTGATTAAAGAGTTCGTGCAAATCGTAAAGAAAGATAAAGAGCGAGCACAACGGATAATAGAAACAGAATAAGGAATAAGAACGTTTAGTAATAGGTGCCCTTTTCTATTGTACAGGAAAAGATGAACATAAAATTTCAAGGGTGACTTTTATAATTAGTATCATTGCTTTTGTATTGTCTGTTTACACGTTATTAATCGTATTAGGAGTACTATAATGAAACTTGAGGATGTAATGACTACACAAGAAGCTGGAGAACGATGGGGGATTCCTGCGGACTCTATCAAACAATGTTGTTTAAAGCGGTATGCTAACAAGCAGTTTACTGATGAGGAATGTCGTAAGTCAGGTAAATCATGGTTAGTTACGGTAGCCGGCATGTCACGGCTATATGGAGAAGAAAAACGTAAATAGTTTATAAGCCTACCGACTGTAATAGGTTGGTAGGCTTATTTATATCTGCAGAGTCAACATTTACAACCAACAATCAGTTTATACTGATAGGGGATTTTTCTTTTATAATGTAGTGCACAGAATGGACACAACCATTAAATCTCGCAAGACGCATGGTTATCGCATTTATAGGACCTCTTGCCCATTTTTTTTGGAAAATTTGCCCATTTTTAAATAAAAATTATATATAAATCAACTTATTCTCAATGAAAACGTGATAATAAAGCCCTATTCTCACATCAAACCCCGTCACGCACTTTGTTAATTTTGGATGGGCAAAAAATGGGCAAAATTACCAAAACTATACGAACACTTACGAACATAAAAAATAGTATAGAACACTAAAAAACCGCTTATTCATCGTATTCGTGAACACTTGCGAACACTTATGAATAAACGGTTATTTTATATTGTACTGTGGTGGAGACGAGGGGAGTCGAACCCCTGTCCAAACATGTTGCCCCCTAGACCTCTCCGAGCGCAGTTGATGTTTTAAACTTCGGATAGTGATTGGACACCAACAACCTAAGCTATCCTAGCTCATGAGATTTAACTAGCTCTAATTGAGCGAATAGAACTAGCTAGCCCGTAGTTTGACGCCACATCCCTCTCCACGGGCAAGAGAAGGTGTGACGTAGCTTATGCAGCTAATGCAAAATTTTCTTCTGCGTTTAATTTAAGTTACACTGTTTTATGGTCAAGTGAGACACCAGCTCGCTTTCTAAGATACATCCATACCTGTCGAAACCTTTACGTCCCCATATGTTATTGTCTTATAATTATATAGACATATCTTGTGAAAGTCAAATGTAAATATGTACTTTTTTATATAGATAGTGTATACTATTAAATATCATTCCTAGTACAGAGTCACAGGAGGAATCCTATGTCATATGAAACAGAAACAGTATCTGAGTTTGAACGTTTTTCTTCATTAACGGATGAAGAAATCGTTGATATCTATCAACGAGAGAACAATCATTTTGCTACTGATTATATTGTACAACGATATAAAAATTTTGTTCGCTCTAAAGCTAGGTCCTATTTTTTAATGGGTGCTGATAAAGAAGATATTATACAAGAAGGTATGATTGGTTTATATAAAGCAACGCGAGATTTTAATCGAGATCATGAGGTTAGCTTTAAAGCGTTTGCTGAGTTATGTATTACACGTCAAATCATTTCCGCTATCAAAGGAGCGAGTCGTCAAAAACACATTCCTTTGAATTCCTATATCTCTTTAAATAAGCCAGCCTATGATGACTCAGAACGAACGCTTATCGAAGTGTTAGAGACAGAAAAAAATCTAGATCCACAAGAAGTAGTCATCAATAGAGAGCAATATGCTCTGATTAAGGAAGTGATGGAGGCTGTTCTTAGCCCTCTAGAGTGGGATGTATTGCGTGGATATATGGATGCCAAATCGTATCAAGAAATGGCAGAAGAACATCATCGTTCTGTAAAATCTATAGATAATGCATTGCAACGAGTAAAGAAAAAAATGGAAGTGTACTTCGGTCATAACCGTTAATACAGAAAGGAAGAGTTTCATGAGAGATTTTCTAATGGTTGTTGAAATTATTATTTCGATTCTTTTAATTGTGGTAGTAGTAGCGCAAACTGGT
The DNA here is from genome assembly GCA_963544145.1 of uncultured Veillonella sp. Taxonomy (GTDB): domain Bacteria; phylum Bacillota; class Negativicutes; order Veillonellales; family Veillonellaceae; genus F0422. The sequence continues at coordinate 12,244 of CAUUEA010000014.1, read as the reverse complement.
AAAAGTGCAGGTATGGGCGGTGCTGTATCCGGTGCAGCAGATTCCGTGTTTGGTGGTAAAGAACGTGGTGTAGATGGATTCTTATCACGTTGTACGGTGGTTCTTGCTACTTTGTTCGTATTAGTAAGTTTAGCTTTAGATTTAGTGTTGAGTTCCTATTAATACATAAAAAATCCTACCCTATGGTAGGTTTTTTTTATAGAAATACTGAGGTACTATGAGAGAAGAAATTTTAGGATTTTTCAGAGATATATGGCCTGAATCCTATCATATAGAAGATGTTCCTTTTATTTTGGGCTATAAAGGTGAGGAGATTCAGGCATATTTTTCTATCTTGGAGGAGTTAGAAGATGAAGGATGCATTCGTATCAAAGATGGAGAATATGGGTGCTATCAAAAAACGGAAGACCCTCGATTATTAGGCATTTATAAGTCCAGTAAAAAAGGGTTTGGATTTGTTATACCTGCAGAAGGGAATTTGCCTGATGTATTCATTCCCAATGGTTGCGCAGGCACAGCTATGCATGATGATGAAGTAGAATATAGTATTAAACGAAAAGGCACTAGCGAACGAAATGCAGAAGGTATTATCCGTCGTGTTGTGACTCGAAATACAACTCGATTGGTGGGCATATTTGAACGACTTCCTAAAAGTGGCTTTGTGACGCCTCATAATGAACGATTAAGGGATGATATTTATATTCCTTTAGAGGCTATATTAGATGCACGAAGTGGCGCCACCGTAGTGGTTGAATTAACGGCTTGGCCGGAAGAACATCGCAAAGCGGAAGGGAAAATCGTGGAAATTGTAGGAGATAGTTCCACGCCGGATTTAGATGTATTGTCTGTCATGGCAACGTTTGATTTGCCAAAAGAGTTTCCAAAAGATGTGCAAGAAGAGGCGCAGAAGATATCTTTCATAGTCACTGATGAAGCAGACCGGTTAGATTTGCGACACCAAGAGATGATCACTATTGATGGAGAAGATGCAAAGGATTTAGATGATGCTGTACATGCAAAAGTATTGGACAATGGCAATATTGAATTAGGGGTTCATATTGCGGATGTTAGCCACTACGTGCAAGCAGGATCTATTATTGACCAAGAGGCATATCGCCGTGGCACTAGTGTGTATTTGGTTGACCGTGTCATACCTATGCTGCCAGTGGAGGTATCAAATGGCATTTGTTCCTTGCAAGCTAAGGAAGATCGCTATGCTATGTCTTGTATTATGGAGGTAAGCCCTCAAGGTAAGGTAGTACGTTACACCATAAAACCATCTATCATTCATATTACGCGCCGTTGTAGTTATAAGGAAATTTATTTAGCCTTAGAGGAGAACATCATTCCAGATGATTTGTCTCCCCTTATGGAGATGATACGAACCTTGGAAACTTTGGCATACCAATTAATGAAGATGCGCCAACAAGCTGGGGCCATAAGTTTTGAGTTCCCAGAATATAAAGTTCTATTGGATGTGACGGGCATACCGCAACGAATCGTTAGAAAAGATAGAACTATTGCAGAAAAATTAATAGAACAATGCATGTTGTTGGCTAATGAAACAGTGGCAACCTTTCTTAGTGAACGCTTAGATACATCTATCTATCGTATTCATGAAGATCCAAAGGATACTAAATTAGAACAACTCATCACTGTCTTACATCATTCAGGATATCCTATGAAATTGCCAAATAAAGTTGAGCCTAAGCACATTGAGGAATTATTGCAATCCGTCAACGGTACAGAAATTGAACCTGTAGTACAAATCATGGTCCTTCGGTCTATGCAACAAGCGAAATATAGTTCGGAGCATATAGGACACTTTGGGTTGGCATCTTCTACGTATACTCATTTTACGTCTCCTATCCGTCGCTACCCTGATTTGATGGTACATAGATTATTGCGCTATGTTCTAGGGGGTAAACCAAAACGACTTGCATCCATTGCAGACGAGGCGTATTTAACGCATGGTGCCAGTCATTGTTCGGAGCGTGAGCAAATCGCCACAGAAGCAGAGCGGGAAACACTGGATATGAAAAAGGTTCAGTATATGGCGCAATATGTAGGTGAAAGTTTCGAGGGTCACGTGAGTTCTATTACCGCCTTTGGTTTATTCATTGAACTAGATAATGGGGTAGATGGCTTAGTTCCATACAACTTGATGAATGATGACCATTATGTCTTTGATGAACCACATTATATGGCCTATGGCAGACGAACTGGCAAGGAATATCGATTAGGTACACCGGTGACGGTAACGTTAATCAAAGCTGATACGGAACTTCGACAAATTGATTTTGTTATTGGCGAAGTAGAATCTATCGATGGATTCTTACGACGAGGACAAGCAGTACAAAGGTCACTTTCAAAACCACAAAAGAAAAGTAAACAATCCCATAAAAAGAAAAAAGAAGAGAAACGAAAACGTCGTGACAGCCAATCTCATGATATAATAGAAACGACAAGTGCCACGAAAGCAGTAGAGAAAATGCTGCGCAAGTTGGATACAAAAAAGAAAACAGCGTTTTATGAAACGATACATAAAAAAAGTAATCGTAAACAAGGAAAGAAACAGAGGAAACGGTAATGGCGAAAGATAACAATGCATTAATTGTAGATAATCGCAAAGCTAGGCATGACTTTCACATTCATGAAACTTATGAGGCAGGTATTGCACTTACAGGAACGGAAGTGAAGTCTATCCGGGCGGGGCGCATCAATTTAAAAGACAGTTTTTGTCGCATTGAAAATGGGGAACTTTTCTTATACCAAGTACATATCAGCAAGTATGAACAGGGTAATCAGTTTAATCATGAGCCAGAACGAACACGTAAATTGCTTATGCATAAACGAGAGATTCATAAATTGCTAGGGCAAGTGAAGGAAAAAGGATATTCCTTGATTCCCTTGAATTTTCATTATAGTCATGGCTATGTAAAAGTCACCATTGGCCTTGTGACAGGTAAGAAAAATTACGATAAACGACAAGATATGGCGGAACGAGATGCGAAACGAGATATTCAACGCCGTATGAAAGAACAAAATCGTTAGGAAAGGAGGGTCTATGTTAGTCGATTTCCACATGCATACAAATGTATCAGATGGTACATATATGTCAAGAGATTTAGTGGCATTGGCAAAAGAAAAACAAATACAGGCAATTTCAATTACGGATCATGATGAAGTAGGGGCCTATGGGCAATTAACAGCAGCAGATAGGATGGGAATTCAAATCTATCATGGTTGCGAGTTTAGTACCTATTATCATGAAAAAGAAGTGCACGTATTGGGATATCAATTTTCCTTAGACCATCTGGAACTACAGGACTATATTTCTCACTTTAAAGAAGTGCGACGTTCTAGAATTCATAAAATGGTAGATAAATGTGCAGACGCAGGATATGACATTTCCTACGAGGAATTGGTGAACACATTCACCGATGCTGTGTCCTTTGGTCGCCCTCATATCGCGCAGTTGCTCATTGCGCACGGCTATGTGAAAACTGTAGGGGAAGCCTTTGATACGATGTTAAATCCTAATGGTCCTTGCTTTGTGCCGAAAGAAAAGTATGCACCCCAACAGGCTATTAATTTGATTCACCGTGCTGGTGGAATCGCCGTGTTAGCTCATCCTAAATTAGTGGAAAATGACACCTATGTGCATGAATTATTAGAATTGCCTTTTGATGGTGTGGAGGTCTACCATTCTAGTCATTCAAAAGAAGATAGCTCTAAATACCATCAGTTTGCCACTGATAAAGGATTGTTAATCTCTGGTGGATCGGACTTTCACGGAATCCAAGATCGTTTCCCTGAAAGTATCGGCCTTGGAGAATATGAAATACAAAGTGAGTGGGTAACAGAGTTTATGAAAGCCTTACAAGGCGCATAGAGGTGTAGTATGGATGTAATTGCATTTATTGGCCCTAGCGGAACAGGTAAAAGTCATAGAGCATTGGTGGTGGCCCATGAGCACCACGCATCTTGTATTATCGATGATGGCATTTTAATTCATAATAATCGCATTGTTGGTGGATTTTCTGCTAAAAAAGAAGAAAATCGTATCAAGGCAGTTCGTCGTGCAATATTTCAAGATAAAAAGCAGGTGGAAAGCGTAAGAAAAGCACTGGATGAAATTCAACCAGAACGCCTTATGATTCTAGGTACATCGGAAAATATGATTGGTAAGATAACGAAAGCCTTGGGACTCCCTGGGCCGTCTTATTATATTCATATTGAAGATGTAGCGAGCCCGAAAGATATTGAAAAAGCACAACATGCTAGATTAAAAGAGGGAAAACATATTATTCCTGTGCCATCCGTGGAGTTAAAGCCTCACTTTAAAGGCTTTTTAATCGACCCTATTAAGTCGTTCTGGCGCAGAACTAGATTGTCTACAAAGCAAGATGAAGGTTGGGAAAAATCTGTTATTCGTCCAGCTTTCAGCTATTATGGCAAACTAGTTTTTGAAGATGCTGTAATCCAAGCATTAACTAAAAATAGCATTGAAAAATCCCCTGGAGTGACAGATGTGCGCAGTATGGATATCAAAAAGAGCAAGGAAGTTACCAATGGGTTAATCTTACAAATTGACGTTACGGTCATGCTCGGATTCGTGGTAAAGGAAATTATGGATACTTTGCAAAAAACCATACGTCAAGAAATCGAATATATTACAGGCATGTCCATCGAGCGACTTGCCATTAAGGTAGGTGGCACCATTGAGCCATCAAAAGTGAAATACAAGCATAAGGAGTAATATGAAGTCATACTATATTTATACATATGGTTGCCAAATGAATGAAAGTGATTCAGAACGATTGGCCCATCAATTAGAGTCCGTTGGATATGTACCTACAGAAGAGGTAGATTCTGCAGATTTAATTATTTTAAATACTTGTTGCGTTCGTGAAACGGCGGAAAATAAAATTTATGGTCGTATTGGCGAGTTAAAGCATTTGAAAGAAAAGAACAAAAACTTAATCATTGCTATTACTGGCTGTATGGCACAAAAGAACCAAGCAGATATGTTCAAGCGAGCTCCTCATATTGATATCGTATTGGGTACACATAATATCCAACATATCAATGAAATGGTGAAAGAAGTGCAACGTACGAAAAAACGTCAAGTCAATGTAGACATGGACAATACGGTGTTGCCTGAATTGGCGGCAAAACCAAATGGCACTTTCTTTGCATGGGTACCGATTATGAACGGCTGTAATAAGTTCTGTACATACTGTATTGTACCTCATGTACGTGGACGCGAAATTAGTCGTCCTGTAGAGGCTATCGTGAAAGATGTACGTGAACTTGGCGAAAAAGGATTTAAAGAAATTACTTTATTGGGACAAAACGTAAACTCTTATGGTTTGGATTTCAAAGATGGTACAGACTTTGGTACCTTAGTTGATGCCTTAGACGGTATTCCAGGTATCGAGCGCATTCGCTATATGACAAGCCATCCACAAGATATGACGAAAGCCATGGTAGATGCCTTAGGTCGTTCTTCTAATATTGTTACACAATTGCATCTACCAGTGCAGTCTGGCTCTGACAATATTTTAAAACGTATGAATCGTCATTATTCTGTGGAGAAGTATAAAGACTTATTACAATATTGCCGTGAAAAAATTGATGGCGTAACCATTACTACAGATATTATCGTAGGCTTCCCTGGGGAAACAGAGGAAGATTTCCAACAAACATTACAATTATTGAAAGATGTCCGTTATGATATGGCATTTACTTTCATCTATTCTAAACGTTCTGGTACGCCAGCGGCGGAATTTGAAGAGCAAGTGCCAGAAGAAGTGAAACGTGTTCGTTTACAAGCCTTGATGGACGTGCAAAATGAGATTTCCCTAGAGTTGAACCAAGCCATGGAAGGCAAGGTGTACGATATCATCGTAGAAGGGCCGAGCCGTACTGATGAAAATATGTGGTTTGGTCGTACGTCTGGCAATAAAATGGTTTTATTCCCTAAACAAGACAATCTAAACATTGGGGATACAATCGATGTACGCATCGATAAAGGACAAACGTGGGTATTATACGGCACTGTACTATAGAAAGGAGTTAGCAGGATGGGCAAGAAACAAACGCCTATGATGGAGCAGTATTTTAGTATTAAAGCTCGCTATGAAAAGGAACTATTATTTTTTCGGTTAGGTGACTTTTATGAGCTTTTTTACGACGACGCTATCACCGCATCAAGAGAATTGAATATTACCTTAACAGGTCGCAATGCCGGTGAAGAAGATAAAGCTCCAATGTGTGGCGTTCCCTTCCATTCTGCGGAATCCTATATTGAAAGGCTCATCGGTAAAGGTTACAAGGTAGCCATCTGTGAACAAGTAGAAGATCCTAAAGAGGCAAAGGGTATCGTAAAACGTGATGTCATTCGTGTAATCACACCGGGCACAGTACTCAGTGAAAATGGCACAAAAGATGGAGAAAATAACTTTCTAGCTTTGACCTATGAAACAGGGGGACAGCGCATTGTGTTGTTCACAGATATCACGACTGGTGAAGTGATCTGGGAACGTATGGATAGTTCTAGTGAAAGTTCTTTATTTGATGCGTTCACTATGTACCAGCCGAAAGAGCTTATCTTAGCTGGTAGTAGTGAATTACCTGCTAGTATACAAGATTTTTTAACCCGTCAAATGTCTGTCATAGCCTTGTCTCCGTTCGCGCCTACAGATACTATGGACAGTATTCGTCTGAAAGGTCGCGAACATTTTTCTGAGGCCGGACTGCTTGAAGAAGATGTATTAGAAGCCTTAGGCTATGTCATTCTGTATTTAGAAGACGTCATTAAAACAGATACGTCGCACATCAATTATGTGCACCAACTATCTGTGGGAGACCGGATGATCTTGGATACATCTTGCTTGCGCCATTTAGAGATTACAAGAAATGTTCGAGATGGATCTAAAAAGGGAACGCTTCTAGATGTACTGGATAAAACATTGACCCCTATGGGTGCACGTATGTTAAAACAATGGATTGAACATCCTTTAATGGATATTCATCGCATCGTGCGCCGTCAAATGGGGATAAGTGAATCTATCGACAACCCGACCATGCGCAGTCAACTCCGTTCTTTATTGACCTCAGTCTATGATTTTGAACGGATTCTAAGCCGTGTAGAAACGGGGAGTGTGTCTCCTAGAGATTTTGCATCCTTGCGGGAATCTTTACGAGTATTGCCGATGATTCAGGAGGTATTACAAGAGTGTACCTCTAATATTTTACAAGACTGTCATAGCATGATTCATACCCATGATGACTTATGTGACCTATTAACACGGGCTATCGTGGATCAGCCGTCGTTGGCACTAAAAGATGGTCATGTCATCCGTGATGGATATAGTGCGGAACTTGATGAATTACGTTCCTTAGCCACCAATAGTCAAGAATGGCTACATCGTTTAGAAGAAGAGGCGAAACAAGCTACAGGGATTCGGCTTAAAACAGGATATAACAAAGTATTTGGATACTATTTTGAAGTGTCTCAAGGTCAAGTGGGGCTTGTACCAGATTATTTCATTCGTAAGCAGACCTTAACCAATGCGGAGCGATATATTACTCCAGAGCTTAAAGAATTTGAAATTAAAATGCTCAATGCAAAAGAGCAGATTCAAAAATTGGAATATTCTTTGTATCAAGACTTGCGCCTTATAGCCAAAGAGAATATTAAAGAAATCCAAGAAACGGCTCGTGGCATTGCGCAACTAGACGTTATTTTGAGTTTAGGAGAAGTGGCTTTCACCAACAAATATGTATGTCCAACTATCGTGACCAATGGTTCCATTTCTATTAAAGATGGTCGCCATCCGGTGATTGAAACCTTGCTAAAACAGGAATTATTCATTCCTAATGACGTGGTGTTGAACCATTCCGAAGAAGAGTTTATCCTCATCACAGGACCTAACATGGCGGGTAAATCTACCTATATGCGTCAGGTAGCTTTGCTTATGATTATGGCTCAAATTGGTTCTTTCATACCCGCTAGAGAAGCGACCATTGCGCCTGTGGACAGAATTTTTACGCGTGTTGGTGCCAGCGATGATATCTCTACGGGTCAAAGTACTTTCATGGTGGAAATGAAAGAAGTGTCCTATATCCTAGAACATGCCACGTGCAACAGTCTAGTCATCCTTGACGAAATTGGCCGTGGTACGTCTACATTTGATGGGCTTAGCATTGCTCGTGCTGTGGTGGAACATATTTGTGAAACCATTCACTGTAAAAGTTTGTTCGCTACTCATTATCACGAGTTGATTGAATTAGAAGAGCAATATAGTAAACTGAAAAATTACACCGTGGCTGTGAAAGATAAAGGCAATGATGTACTATTCTTGCGTCGTATTGTAAAAGGTGGAGCGGACCGCAGTTATGGTATCCATGTAGCTAAATTGGCAGGATTACCAAAAGCTGTACTAGATAGAGCGAATACTATCTTAGCTCACCTAGAAGATGGAACAGTAGTATCGGATCCAGTGCCTAAGAAAAAAGAAAAACCAAGCGTTACAGCAGCATCTTTATTTGGGAGCGGTGATTTATTCACGCAACCTGTTCTGGATAAGTTATTAAAGCTAGACATTATGAGTATGACACCCATCGAGGCCATCAGTGAATTATATCGTTTACAAGAAGAGGCGAAACAAGGAGGTGGCAAGTAATGCCAACCATTCATGTCCTAGATGAAACGACCATCAATCAGATAGCAGCAGGCGAAGTGGTAGAACGCCCTGCCTCTGTAATCAAAGAATTAGTAGAAAATGCTATCGATGCAGGGGCTACTTCTATTGAAGTAGAAATTGCAGAAGGTGGCATCGAATACATGCGCATTACCGACAATGGGTGCGGTATGTCTGAAGTAGATGCACGCCTAGCTGTATTGCGCCATGCTACTAGTAAAATTCGCAGTGCCGACGATTTATACGACATTGCCTCCTTAGGGTTCCGTGGTGAAGCCATTGCTAGTATTGCCTCAGTATCCAAGTTTACCTTGCGTACACGACAAGAAACAGATGATATGGGTACTCGGATCTATATCGAAGGTGGTCACATGGTAGACTGCGACCCATGTGGTACATCGGTGGGTACCACCATTGAGGTGAAAGATTTATTTTATAATACTCCTGCTCGTAGAAAGTTTTTAAAATCTACTCGTACAGAAGCGAATAAGATTCAAGATATGATTGGCAAACTGGCACTGAGCCATACTCATATTGCTTTCAAATGCATTGTGGATACCCGAGTTACCATCATGACACCGGGGAATCACAAGATGGTGGATACCATCGCTGCGCTATACGGATTTAAAGTCAGTGAAGACGTATTTCCCATCGCCTATGAAGCAGAAGGCATTTATGTGGAAGGTGTGGTCAGCAAGCCAACGGTGCTAAAAAGTAGCCGTCAATGGCAGACGACGATTGTGAACCAACGTGTCATTTCCGACAAAGCCATCTACAAAGCAATTGATACAGCATACCATGCGCTATTGCCGAAAGGTGGCTATCCTTTAGTAGTGTTACAAATTGTCGTACCTCCTGGGACAGTGGATATCAATGTGCATCCACGGAAAAGCGAAGTGAAATTCTCCGATGATAAACCAGTTTTTAAAGCTGTATATAACAGTATTTTGCAAGCTTTAGAACATCCTACGCATCACGTGACAACCAATCAAGAAGAAACCATTGCCACAGCCATCGATTACGATAAAGTGTTCACTGGACGTTCTCAAGGGTTTACAGTAATGCGTGAAAAAACAGAGGCTCTCATGGATACGATTCGCCAAAAGGGGTATACAGCTCCACAACGTACTGTGTACGAACAAAGTAACTTTAATGAACCTCTGGATGTGAATGAAAACTTTGTGCCAAAAAGTTATACACAGGAAGATAAAGATCGGTTCAGAGCTATCCGTGAATCACGGCCTAACCTAGTGCCAAGCTCTGTAGAACCGTATATGAACCAGACTGGAAATGAATCGATATCTGGAGATCTAACTGCAGTACAAGGAGTAGCAGGTAATTCTCACACGGAGAGAACTATTGGTGTAGATGATTCCTATGATATTAATCGTGGTGATTCATATACTACTAATACTAGTAAAACAGTGGCCAATCACGGATTACTTCCTATGGGGCAAGTAGCCTCTTGCTATATTTTGGCTAAAAAAGGCGATGACTTATATATCATCGACCAACATGCGGCGCACGAACGTGTGCGGTATGACAAACTATGCAAATCTTCCGAGTCCATTCCTATGCAGGAATTATTAATGCCTATGCACATGGATGTTAGCGAAGAAGAATTAACATTGGCGGAAGAGCAAAGGGATGCTTTGCTAGACTTAGGATTCCAAGTAGACCAAGGAGGCCCTACTTCCTTACGTATTGATGGACATCCTGTAGATATCATTGAAAGCAAAGTTCCAGAAATTTTACAATACGTCTTTTCCTACATGCATGATCATCAAAGTCCAAGTGCAGCGCAATTACGTCATGAAATGTTGGCCTATGCCTCTTGTCGTGGCGCCATTAAAGCAGGGCATAATCTGAACTTGGTACAAATTGATGCTTTATTACAGGATTTATTCAATACAGAAAAACCCTATGTATGTCCTCACGGACGACCTACGATCATTAAATTTACACCCGACGAATTAGGAAAATTATTTTTACGGAGTTAATATGTACCTCATCAGCACAAGTTCAAAGACAAATGCATATCTCATTGAACAGGCTAAGACGGTTAGTCAATTCTTGCAGATGCCCTATGTGCCTCGTAAACATCAGTCTGTAGAAGACTTGTTAACTACCCATCATTGTGTTGGTGCCTTACTTATCACAAAGGAAGGACCTTCTTTTGTGACAAAAGAGGGAGTACCTCATCAATTTCATCTGTCTATGGCCCATTTGCGTTTGTTAGAAATTGACCGTGGACATACAGACCATCTGCTACGAGCTATTGCTTATGAAACGGTCACATCTGTGTTGGATTGTACCGCTGGTTTAGGCTCTGATAGTGCTGTTATCAGCTACGGTTGTCCCCACTTAACACGTCATACGGCCATTGAAGGACATCCTATCTTAGGGTATATCACCAATTATGGATTTCGATACTTTCAACATAAAGAGGTAAAGGTAACCGAAGCGTTGCGCCGTATTCAATTGGTCATTTGCAATTATCAGGACTATTTGGAGCAATTAAAACCAAATTCATATGATGTAATTTATGTAGACCCTATGTTTGAAAATCCTGTCTATGAAAGTCCTCAATTTCTGCAGTGGCGTGGTCATTTATTAGAATCGAAGATTACTCCAGAGATAGTAGAACTGGCCTTGGAGAAATCGAAGCGCTTAGTCATTAAGGAGCGCAAAGGCAGTCGTTTATTTAAAGACATTCCACCTATAGAGATGGTGGGTGGTAAATATAGTTCTATCGCTTATGGCATCTATGAAAGGAGGTAAGATGAATCAGTTAATCACTATTTTGGGACCCACTGCAGTAGGGAAAACAGCCCTTACATTGCGTATGGCAGAAACATTGCAATCTCCCGTGCTATCTGGGGATGCGTACCAAATCTATAAAGGGTTGACCATTGGCACTGCCAAACCTACCCTTGAAGAATTGAACCGAGTGCCTCACTATTTCATCGATACCCATGAGCCAAATGACTCGTACAGTGTGGCGGAGTTCAATGCACAAGCTAATACTGTCATAGATGCTGTTAACAAAGAAGGTAAGATTCCTATCTTATCCGGTGGCACAGGGCTGTATGTGCAATCCTTGCTAGAGGGGTATGATTTTTTAGATGTCCCTCGCAATGAAAGTTTACGCCTCGAATTAGATAGAATCTTTGATACCGCTGGATTAGAAGGATTGCAAGAGTATGCGAATCAGTTAGCAGAAAAAGAAGGACTGACATTGCCATTCCAAGATAAACATCGTCTATACCGTGCTATCGAGTGCGTGTTAGCTGGTGAGGGCCATGCTTTATTAATGCCATCTAAAGAAGGATTAGTCTTTCATGGACCTGTCATCGGCTTAGAGCGTTCCAGACAAGACCTATATGCACGTATTAATCTTCGAGTAGAGTATATGGTGCGAGATGGTTTATTTGAAGAAGTAGAACAGCTGTTAGATGCTGGCGTAAAACCGGACTCCCAGGCTTTCAAAGGCATTGGATATAAAGAGATAATTCCTTACTTTCACGGGGAAT
>CAUUEA010000013.1:0-44020 GCA_963544145.1 uncultured Veillonella sp. | reverse complement strand
ACGAAAGAAACAGATCAAGTGAAATTATTGGATCGTGTTCGTGAGGCATCTATCATTATCTTGGCAAATCAACCGTTGTCTGGAGAGATTATTCGCCAATGTCCAAATCTAGAGTTTATTTCTGTGGCTTTCACAGGAGTGGACCACATCGATTTAGCGGTATGCCGTGAAAAAGGCATCATCGTGAGCAATGCAGCAGGCTATTCGACGCAAGCTGTGGCAGAATTAACATTTGGACTGGCCCTTTCTGTACTGCGCAATATATTACCTTGTGATGGTCGTACACGTACAGGAGGAACTAAAGATGGACTTCCTGGGATTGAACTATACGGTAAAACCTTCGGTGTTGTAGGTATGGGGGCTATCGGTGTGGCTGTAGCGCGCATTGCGAAGGCCTTTGGTTGTAAGGTCATTGCCTATAATCGATCGGAAAAGCCTGAACTCGTGGCAGAAGGATTTACCTTTGCTGACGTAGACACAGTGGTACGAGAAGCAGATATTCTATCTTTGCACGTGCCATTGACAGAGACAACACGCCATTTAATCGACGCAAAACGCATTGATATGATGAAAGATACAGCGGTGCTAATCAATACGGCACGTGGACCTGTGGTGGATAATGAAGCACTAGCTAAGGCGTTGAAAGCAGGCAAACTACGAGGGGCAGGTATCGATGTATTTGAAGTAGAACCGCCAATCCCAACAGATCATCCATTATGCGATGCACCGAGGACAGTATTAACACCGCATATTGCCTTTGCAAGCCAAGAGGCCTTTGTTACACGGGCGCACATCGTGATGGATAATATCGTGGCCTTCTTAAAAGAAGAGCCTGTGAATCGGGTGTGTTAAGAACTTCATAGAAAACATATATAACCAAGGAACTATGTATACCTATCTCCTATAGTGATTGCAATTTCTTTCCAATCGTCCTATAATACTTTGTATTACGTTTTAACATACAATAGTACGCCCTAAATGGACTCGTAGAAAGGATGATTGGATGAGACCTGTACATACATTACCAAGCTATAGCTTTGGGGGACATGAAATTTTTGACACTATAGGAGACTATACGAAACAGTTGGGCAAGAAAACTGTTGTTATCGGCGGAGATACATCTTTATCTGTGGCGTTGCCTTTCTTGCAACCAGCTTTAGAAACAGCTGGTATTGAAGTGCTAGAGGTAGTGCATTTTGGTGGTGAATGCGCCTATGCCGTAACGGATGCACTATCAAAAAAAGAAACATTGCAATCGGCGGATTTTCTAATTGGTGTTGGTGGCGGTAAGGCCCTAGATACAACAAAATTGACTAGCATCGCATTAGGGGATATTCCCGTTATCACAGTGCCTACCATTGCAGCCACTTGTGCAGCTACGTCTGAGGCGATTGCCATCTATACCTTGGACCATACCTTTGACAGTGTGGCTTTCCTAAAACGTCCCGCAGTGCATACGTTTATTGATGCAGACATTTTGGTGAAAGCTCCAAGTCGCTATTTTTGGGCAGGTATGGGCGACACCATTGCCAAACATTATGAAACCCATATGGCTACACGTGGTCGCGACTTGTCCTATAATGTACAAGTGGGATTAGCCTTGTCTAAGATGTGTGCAGAACCTATCTTTGCCCATGGTCGTGAAGCTCTTACAGCTAATGAGCAAGGGGAACGGAATCGCCTCTTTGATGAGATCGCGATGGCAGTTATTTTGACAACGGGCATTGTCTCTGGTTGCATGCCGGGAGATTTCAATAGCACCATTGCCCATGCTGTATGTTATGGTTGTGCCGAAGACCCTCATACAGAGGAACACCATCTCCACGGTGAAATGGTAGCCTATGGTTTATTAATACTGTTTGCAGCAGACAAACAAGATGATGAGTTAGAGCGTTGGCTTCCTGTGTATCGTCAAATTGGGTGGCCTACGAAACTTTCAGAATTGGGATTGACAAAAGAACATATCCCAATGATCGTGAAAAAAGCAGCCTCCGTCCGTGATGTGGTTATCAGCCCATATGTAGTGACAGAAGAACTATTAACAGAAGCAATTTTGAAAGTAGAAGCCCATAATTAATCATCAACAGGTATCTCTAGTAGAAAGAGGTACCTGTTTGTGCTATGATGGAGGTATGTTTATATTAGAGATTGACGTGGTGTATTCTAGAAACATTAGTCAAATTTTGGGCCGTATCAAATGAAGGTGTTACATGTAAAAGCGAGGTCTATGAGTAGAATGGTCTAAATTTAGCACGCTCAGAATTAACTGCATTTGCTGCTGTGTTAGATATACAAGCGATGCCTGAGAGTGTAGAATCGTCTAAATGTATAGGATTGTATCTACTATAGGTAGATGTATATGGAACGAGATAGACCATTTGTGCATGATTAGGATAATAGGTGCTAACAATGAGAAGACAGGAGTAATGGGTGACTATGGAACGAATTACTTGGAATGAAATAGAGTTTGTAAAGGTAGGGAATGCTACAGATGCTGTAGGTAAAACAGGAGTGACCGTATTGCGTTTTCCTCAGGGGGCGCAAGGTGGTGTGCACATTAGTGGCGGTGGTCCTGCGGCCCGTGAAAGTGGTGTCTTAGATCCGACGACAGCACCAACGCCGGTGAATGCTTTAGTCTTAGGTGGGGGCTCTGCCTTTGGTCTTTGCGCTAGCGATGGTGTCATGCAATCCCTAGAGGCACGGAATATTGGCTTTCCCACAGCCTATGGGGTGGTTCCTATTGTTTGTCAAAGCGACATCTATGACTTGTCCTATGGCAATCCCAAAGCACGACCTACAGTGGAGATGGCCCATGATGCCTGTGAAAGGACTTTCAGAAGCACAGAACCTATGTCTGGCAATGTAGGGGCTGGCACAGGGGCAACCGTAGGTAAGGGCGGTGGCATGGCACGCGCTATGAAGGGCGGCATCGGTTATGCGGCGGCGAAACTAGGAGACCTTGTGGTAGGTGCTGTGGTGGTAGTGAATGCCTTCGGCAATGTGTACGATCGACAGGGGCGTGTCCTAGGGGGCGTTATGGATGAAAAACGTCAGCATATAGTGGATGCTTGTCAGCTCATGTTTGACGAATATGAAGGTCGTAGTGAAAGTGCACCTCTATTAGGTGCATCTGCGAAATCTAGGGTGGTGAGTGAGATAGTACAAGATAGTTATTGCCCAGATGAAGCGGTTCTGGGTATGGAAAATGGGCACACTACCATCGGTGATGAAATGAACCGAGGTATGGAGAAAGGAAACACTACTATCGGGGCCATTGTAACGAATGCTACATTTCATAAAGGTGAACTAACCAAGATTGCCATGATGGCCACTAATGGGTATGCACGTTCCATTCGACCAGTAGGGACTTTGTCTGATGGAGATACCATCTACGCCTTTTCTGTGGGTACAGGTGTTGAAAGTGTGGGGAATGCTAGAAATACACATTGTACAGGTACTGTAAGGGATACAGTGCGTGAAAGTGATGGTGTTCATGGTAGTGAGTCAGGGGATATAGTGGACTCTGTTGTGAGTGAAAGCCCGCATGGGAAAACTAAGCCTATAGTAGCTGATGTGAATGTAGTGGGAATCTTGGCGGCAGAGTTGATGAGTGAAGCCATCGAAGATGCTATGCATGCTAGTAGATTGGATAATTCCGAGTTTTTAGCGAATATATTGGATTTAAGCGAAGATATTTAGTGAATACACCAGATTTGCACGAAGCTGTTTTTAACAGATATGTTAAATTTAGATGCAAATGTGCTAGATTTAGGTTTTAATGCATTAATTTACACGAAGTGAAAATATATTTTTGTAAAAAGCTACTTGCAATTTATTTGAAAGTGCTATATAATAACTCTTGTATTATTCCTCGATAGCTCAGCAGGTAGAGCAATCGGCTGTTAACCGATCGGTCGTAGGTTCGAGTCCTACTCGAGGAGCCATACAAGGCCCGTTGGTCAAGCGGTTAAGACACCGCCCTTTCACGGCGGTATCGGGGGTTCGATTCCCCCACGGGTCACCATATGGACGATTAGCTCAGCTGGGAGAGCGCCTGCCTTACAAGCAGGATGTCGGCAGTTCGATCCTGTCATCGTCCACCATAGCTAAGAACCATCCGAAAGGATGGTTCTTTTTTTGTAGCCTCTAGGATTGGTTTCATGTATACTGTAGGTATAGACTTTTGTGAGAAAAAGGAGGATATGGTATGAGTGGATTTGTGCAACCAGATAAAAGAGCGGAAAGAGAGTTTCAAAAGATGGTGAAGGAAAATGCCGAGAAACATACGGGTCAATGTGCAGACTATGCAGATGCTGTTAGCACAGAGACAAAGAAGTTTTTTGAGCAAATGGGGACGAAAGGAAAATTAGAGAAGTTAGGAAAGAAAAAGGCGATGATAAACTGGTGATGTATGTCTATGATATTTTTTCTTAAAATGGGCGACGTACTTCTTGTGGGAATTTCTTTAGTTAGGGCAACTTATAGATGTAACTGTAAGATAAAGAATATCATTTATATGCCGTATTAATAAAATTCACAAAATGAATAAAAATGTTGTTATTAATACTATATAGCAATAAAAATAAGTGTGAACACGAAAGTGTTAAGATGTATATACTAGCATTAATGTTTATAAACTTGCCTAATCAATGGTATCTATAGGGCGTTATTCAAAATATAGGATGTGAATATGCCCTATGCATGAACCATGACTTGAATACATAATTATTTCAAAAATAGTATAAAACATGAAGAAAAGATGAAGAAATATATTGCGTTATTAGCTTTATAATGATAATATTTATTATATATAAGATATAAATGTGTATCTTGGTAAGGTTTTTTGTGTTAGGAGTGTAATATGAATAGCAAGACAAGAAAGCAATTGTTATCATTTGCAGCGGCGACAGGTGTCCTTTTCCAATTTGGTGGCACAGCGCATGCTGTACAAGTATTTGATTTAGGTGAGTTCGTGGTGCATGCACCAGCTCGTGCAGTGGTAGAAGAAGTTGCGGCAACACCTTCCGTAGAAGGGGCATATGCAGGTGGTCAAGTATCTCAATCCAGCTTAATGGGCGTATTGGGCAATCAAGCTTTCATCGATACACCATTTAATGTTACTGGGTATACCAATGAATTGATGGAAAATAAACAGGCGTCTAATGTAATTGATATTGTAGCTAATGATGCGTCTGTAAAAGATCAATCTTTATCTGGTGCGTCTAGTGCTTGGTCCATTCGTGGTTTCAAAACAACGCAACAAGATACACAATTTAATGGCTTGTACAACATTTCTCCACGCTTTTATACAGGTACAGAAAGTATTGAGCGTGTAGATGTTATTAAAGGACCAGCTGCTTTATTAGGCGGTATGCCACCAAATGGTACTATTGGAGGTACTATTAACTTCGTTCCAAAACGTGCTACTGATAAAGATATTACAAAAGTGAAGTTATCTTATGGCAATGGATCTCAATTCACACAACATGTGGATGTAGGACATCGCTTTGGTGATAATAATAAATACGGTGTACGTGTGAATGTGTTGAACCGTAATGGTGAAACATCCAACGATAACGAAAAAAATAATGCAAGTACAGTAGCAATTGGCGCTGATATGCGTGGTGAAAAAGTACGTGCAGCTATTGATTTGGGATATGTGTATAATGAAATCGAAAATCCACAATACCGTATTACATTTGGCAATAAATTCTTAGCTAGCACAAAACAAGATGTGTTTACTGTTAAAAATGCAGATCATCATAAAAAATATGGTGCTGACGGAACATATCGTCGAGTAACAGAGAAATATGGTGTTATTAGTGGAGAATATGATTTCAGTAAAAATTGGACAGCTTACGCAGGATTTGGTATGCGTTATACATCCATGGATTACTTGTACAATGAATTCCAATTAAATGATATTAATGGTAAATCAAATCTTCGTTACCGATATAACAACCAAATTAATAAATCTACATCTGTAGAAGTAGGTGTAAAAGGTAAGGTCACTACTGGGGATATAAACCATAATATTGGCATTGCTTTTGCTCGTTCTGAATACAAACGATATATGGCAAACCGTAACTTAAATAATGTGGCAGCTAATTTCTATGTGCAAACTACAAACTGGGGCGCTCCGCAAGGCGATTTAAACTGGTATACACATTTAAATGACACAAGTATCCAAACAGGTGTATCTATTTCAGATCGTATTGCTACGAAGGATGAAAGCTGGCAATTCATTGTGGGCGGTCGTTTACAAAAAATTAAAACACAAAATTTCCCAACTATAAGTGCAGCTTTTAATGGTCCTACTAAATATGCATCTTATGATAAAACTGCGTTCTCTCCAGCAGTAGGTATCGTACATAAGTTTAATGATAAAACATCTGTATATGCAAACTATATGGAAGGTTTACAGTCTGATACGGTAACTAATGCAAGTGCTGTTAATTTCGGTGAAGCAGTAGAGCCATACAAAGCTAAACAATATGAAGTGGGCGCAAAAGCTGACTTTGGTAAATATACAGCAACGGTAAGTGCTTTCAACATTAAAACTCCAGCTTTAAGCTATGTAACAGTAACACCTGTTAATAAACTTGATCGCTATTATAGTTTAGGTACTGAAATCCGTAATCGCGGATTAGAGTTCAATGTATTCGGAGAACCTACAAAAGGTACGCGTGTATTAGGCGGATTTATGCTATTAGACTCTCGTTATACAAAAGATGATTCTTCTAGCAATGCAAAAGGCCATCGTGTTGAAGGTACATCGAAGGTAAACGCTGTACTTGGATTAGAACAAGATGTAAAAGCAGTACAAGGTTTAACGTTCACAACACGTTTGAACTATACAGGTCCAGCATTTGCAAACCAAGATAATACAATTCGTGTTCCTGGATACTTCACATGGGATTTAGGTGCTAGATACAAATGGAATAGCGGTCATGTTCCGATGACAGTTCGTGCAGATGTGTACAATGTATTGAATAAAGATTACTGGAATGCATTAAATGGGGCTGTTTACCAAGGTAATGGACGAACAGCTATGGTATCTTTAACTGCTGGATTCTAATGATTATATAATCTAACTAGATATATCCATTTTGGGGAAGAACCTTCTGTTATGCAGAGGGTTCTTTTCTATGTCATGATATACAAGAAAGGAGATACATGGTACGTAAAGATACATCTTCATCCTATACATCGGATACGAATGCATCTTTCTTTGGAAAGTTTACCGGTCAAATGCTGTTGGCTTTGCTCATCCTAGGCTTAGGTAGTTTCGTATTCTTGTCTGTAGGTGCTAGATCCATCTCGCTAGAGATGATTTGGGCTAGTATTTGGAATGGAACAGGGAGCATAGATGGAATTGTCATCAATACCATTCGGATTCCTCGGTTATTGGTGGCTTTCATCTGCGGCATTCATTTTGCCGTGGCAGGTGCGCTTATGCAAGGGATTACGAACAATCCTATGGCAAGCCCGTCAATTTTAGGGGTAAATGCAGGGGCTAGTTTTGGTCTAGCTATCGCTATGATTGCGTTCCCTATGGCGAGTTTGAATATGACCATTCTATTTAGCTTTTTAGGAGCAGGATTGGCGACAGCTTGTATTTTATACTTAGCCAATCGCGGTATGGCAAAGGGGTCTAAGGTCTACTTAGCCTTAGCAGGTAGTGCCATTAGTGCTATCTTCATGGCTGTCACACAAGCGCTGGTTGTCTTTTTTGACGTAGCTCAAGATATGAGCTACTGGACAGCTGGCGGTATCGGTGGTGTTCGTATGGAGCAAGTGTTATTAGTGGCTCCATGGACGCTCATCGGCGTGTTAATTGCCTTGGCTATTTCTAAACAAATTACCTTGCTCAGCTTAGGGGATGAGGTAGTTGTTGGTTTAGGTGGAAAGTTGACTCAAATCCGTCTATTAGCAGGACTCACTGTATTGTTGTTGAGCGGTTCTGCCGTAGCTATTGCCGGCCCTATCGGCTTTGTAGGTCTCATTGTGCCGCATATGGCGCGATACATGGTAGGTCTTAGCTATGAAAAAGTAATTCCTTTTTCTGCTGTCTTAGGGGCGATCGTGGTCATCGTAGCAGATACAGTGGCACGTGTAGTGTCGCCTCCATTTGAAGTGCCTTTAGGGGCAGTGACTGCCTTAGTAGGGGTTCCTTTCTTTCTCTATTTAGCGAATCGAAAGGAGGCTAACTAATGCATCAAGGTAGACGTTATGTCATGTGGTCCATTGGTTTACTAGTGGCCTTGGCAGTGATGTTTGTGGTCCATTTAGGGACGGGATTTTCTGAGTTTTCCTATATGGACTTAGTGCGTATTATGGCGGGCTATGGGAGCGAGTGGCAAGAGCGCATTGTCTTCGACTTCCGTATGGTTCGATCCGTGTTGGCTATTTGTATCGGTGCTGGTTTAGCTTTGTCTGGGGCTATCTTTCAGACGATCACACGCAATGAACTGGCAAGCCCTAGCGTGCTTGGTGTTAATGCAGGGGCTGGTGTAGCGGTGATGTTGTACATCTATTTTGAGCCAGCCAATGCGATTACAACGATTTGGAAAGCTCCCTTATTTGCTATCATTGGCGGTGGTCTAGCGGCATTGCTCATTTTCCGCATGTCCTATCGCAAAGGACGTAGTTTGTCGCCTATGACATTGATCCTAAATGGTATTGCTTTATCCGCAGGGATTCATGCGGTGCAAATGGTGACGATGGTGACCTTGAGTCCAGATAAGTTCAACCAAATTAATACATGGCTTATCGGTACGATTTTTGGCAACAGCTGGGACCATGTGATGGTACTAGCTCCCATTGTAGCGATTGGAGCCATCGTGTTATATTGTTACTCCACAAAACTGAACGTGCTGAATCTGAATGAGGAAACGGCCATCGGTTTAGGGGCACGCATCACAAAAGAACGGGTGACCTTCCTTTGTATTGCCGTTGCCATTGCCTCTTCCTGTATCGCTGTAGGTGGTAGTATTGGCTTTATTGGGCTGGTGGCGCCACATATTGCACGACGCTTAGTGGGTGTGAACCATCGCTATTATTTACCAGTTACCCTATTGTTGGGAGCCCTATTGTTGCTTTCAGCAGACTGGCTAGGACAAGTCATCATTGCTCCAGATGAAATGCTAGTAGGCATCATCGTGGCATTGGTAGGGGCACCTTATTTTCTATATGTATTGGCACGGACGAGAGGATAAACTATGGCATTTGAATTACAACACGTTTCTACTGGATATGAACATAAGATTATCAGTAAGGACGTAGATATTAGGATTCCCTTGGAACAGGTAACAGCCTTGATTGGATCCAATGGATGCGGTAAATCCACTCTCTTAAAAACGATTTGCCGAATCATTGCGCCCAAAGGGGGCTCCGTTATTTTAAACGGCGAGGATATTCATAAAAAAGATACGAAAGAATTGGCGAAACAGTTGGCGATTTTGCCACAAAACCCGATGGCACCAGGATCTTTGACGGTGCGTGACCTTATTAGCTATGGTCGGGCTCCTCATAAATCTGGCATTTTACAACGTGAAAGTCAGAAGGACCGCGACTTAATCGATTGGGCCATTGATGTGACAGACTTGCATAATTTTGCGCACACACCGATTCAGAATTTGTCTGGTGGACAACGGCAACGTGCTTGGATTGCCATGGCTATTGCACAGGATACAGATATTCTATTCCTAGATGAACCTACTAGTTATTTAGATATTTCCCATCAAATGGATGTGTTGGAGCTCGTGGAACGCTTGAACCAAGAGTATAAGAAAACTGTGATTATGGTCATTCATGAATTGAACCAAGCAGCTCGTTATTCAGATCATATCATTGCTATGAAAGATGGGGATGTGCACTTTCAAGGAACGCCGCATGAAGTGTTGACAGAAGAGATGTTGAACAAAATTTTTGGAGTAGATTCCATTATTTTGAATGACCCACGTACCAATCGTCCGTATTGCATTGCTTATACCCATGCATCTGTGGAAAAAGCGAAACAAGAAGGTGCATTATGATGGGACGTCGTATAGGATCCTATGTCGGTTGGATAGCGGCAATTGCCATTATTGTAGGCCTTGTGTATGGGTTAGTGAGTGGAACTTTCAGCAACTGGGGTGCGCCTCGTGTTGGTGAAGGTTCTGTGGTGAAAGAAAAACGGCTCGACACAGATGAGGCCATCACAAAAGAAATGAATGCTCGTTTTAAGAAAGTGAAACAATCGGCAGAAAAGTTCATTACCAATGAAGACGGGAAAATGGTATTACATCATAAATATGGTACTACAGTGATTCCTGACAAGCAGGAGCGTATTGTGGTCATCCGTATGGAAGACCCTATGTATGCCTTAGGGGCGCCTATGGTAGGGGCTTACAATCGAGATAACTTTTATTTGCATGATGAACTAGAGGCACAAGGTGTGCAACACATCAGTATTAATGAGGAAACGAAGACCATCAATTTAGAACAAATTGAGGCCTTAAAACCAGATTTGATTATTATGCGTGACTCCTTCACTCGTAGCACTTTTGATGCGTTGAGCAAAATTGCACCGACTGCAGCCTTTGAATTGCAAAATGCAGAGCGTGCCTTGCTGACAATTGGTATGGTATTGCATCGTGAGAAACAGGCAGAAGCACGATTGCGCCAGTATTATAATCACGTAAAAGAAGCTCGTATGGCCATAAAATCTCGCATTGGCGATAGTCCGCTGGCCTATATTCGGGTTATGAAAAAAGAAATACGGTTGTATCCGTATTCCTCTAGTGTGAATAGTCGATTCATTTTTGATTTGCTAAATATTACGCCGGATACGGAATCGTTGGCATTGGATGGTAAAAGTAATAATGCGGTGTCTCATGAGATGCTTCCAGATATCGATGCGAAGTACTTGCTGGTGAGCTCTGCCTATGGGGCGAGCAATCGCATGAGTTCAGATCAAGTAGGAAAAGAATTAGAAGATATACAGGCCATGGAGATTTGGCATACCATTCCAGCAGTACAGGAAGGACATGTACACGTGGTGACGAATCAGGTGTGGAGCTCCCATGGGATAATAGCTAAAGAACGGGCAATCGATGAGCTTCGAGCTTGGTTAGCTCCTTGAGATGCTATGTAGTCTGTGGCGTTCGTAACTAAATAAGATAAAGGGAAGAGCACGGCATACCCCTCACAAACGGTATTTCATAATGTTTGTTCGGGGCACACCGTGCTCTTCTTATGTTTAGATTAGTTATGTGGTAAAGGAACGCCACAAGGCTACTACGTATAACTGCGTAGCTTACGATGAGTTTTGAGTGTGCTGTACCTAACTCAAAAGAGTTAGCTTCTTTATAAAAAAGCAAAACCCCCACGGCTGGCACCATGGGGGTTTGTTGTTCATATGGAGAACTCATTAAAACTCAAAGTTCTATCGGAAGACTACGGAGAATCTTACGACGGATGGTAATGGGTCTCCGAATTTGTTGGTACCTGGGGCAAATGGAATGGTTGGTACGTATACGGCCACGGCGTTTTGTTGGGCGCTGTTAGCATCGCCGGAGACTTCAACGTCTGCGACTTGTCCGCTTTCATAGATGCGAGCTGTTACGTATACGGTACCTGTTTGTCCCGGTGTTGGGTTAGCAGGTTTAGGGTCTGCTAGTGGGTAAGGAGAGTTCACAACGGTTGTTCTTGCCTCTTGTTCCGCTGCGCGGGCTGCGGCATCGGCTTCTGCTTTCGCACGGGCTGCAGCTTCTGCGGCTTGTACAGAAGGATTAGTGTTTGCCGTAGGGTTTTGTTTAGGCAAGGTACTTGGTTTTTGTTTTGGGACTTCTTTCTTAGGTTGCTCTGGGCGAGGTTCTGGCTTCATCGTTTCTGGAATCTCAGGAACCGCCACAGCTTCTTGTGGCTCTGGAGGAGCGCTTTCCTCTTGTGGTGGTTGCTCTTCTGCTGGTTGTTGTGATTCAGCTTGTTCCGGAGCACTTTCAGCCATGCTCACCTCATAGAAGGTCGTCGTAGACTCATGGAAGGGCTCTGTCACTTTGTTAAAAATGGCAGATGCCACAGGGATGAGCGCGATATGACCCGCTAAGGAGATGTAGAGAGCGTATTTCCAAAATTTATCTTCCTTCACGGATTACCTCTTTTCTACGGCAATGGATAGTTTTTTCACACCTGCTTGCTTCAAAGCGTCGAATGTTTCAATGACAAATCCATAGTTGACGTCTTTATCACCGTTTAGAATGACTTGTAAATCAGGATTTCGTTGTAGCTCAATTTGTACACGACGAATTAATTGTTCCTTGTCGAGACTTTCTTTATTGAACGCAATATTGCCATCCGCCATCACTGTAATGTTTACATGTTGGTTCATGTCTAATTGAGCGGAGCTAGCTTGTGGTAAGCCGACTTTGAAAGTATTTTGTTGTACCATGGACATGGTGCTAATCATAAAGAATACAAGAAGGAAGAAGATGATGTCAATCATAGGGATGATCATTAACTTCGGTTCTTCTTGTACTTTCATACTCCGAAGTTTCATTAGGCATTCTCCTTTTTATGAAGGAAACGTACGATGGAGGCCATCATTTGTTCCATATCAGATACGATTAAGTTTACTTTACGAGAGAAAATAGCATGTAACACAAGAGCTACCGTGGCAACACATAAACCAGCAGCCGTCGCTACTAATGCTTCCCCTACGCCAGAGGTAATTGCCATCGGTTGACCGTTGGATAAATCTAGGACGCTGAAAGAATTAATCATACCTACAACTGTACCTAATAGACCCAAGATAGGAGCCAATGTAACAAAAGTGCTCAACAAGCTCAAACGGTCTTGCAATACGTTGACAGTACGCATAGCTTGTGCCTCTAGGGTAGGTTCCACAGCGAATCCATCTTGATGAGCCGTTACACCTTCTACCACCAATTGAGCCAATACATTATCAGGATACTCCTTAGCAACAGCTAACACTTCTTTCACATTACCTTGAGCAAATTTGGAAGCCATAGTTTCTTCTACTAAACGATTGGCACCTGCTGCTTTGCGGTATACTAACACACGATCAATACCAATAGCGATGGTGAGCACGGAAATAATCAGGAACAGGTACATCACCGGTCCGCCTTGTTGGAAAATAGATAACATTATGATTCATTAAAAACACACCTTTCTGTAAAAACTTACACAAACCTTACACATAAAGAAAGACTACTTATATAAAAGGGGAGAGTGTAATAAATTACCTTATATATAACGTAGCCTTACTTGTTAGTGATATATATTATCATTATATAATCTTAGTAAAATGTTGTCAATTGAATTGGCATTCATGTTTTAGATGAAGCTATATAGGTTTTGCATAGCCTTTATCATAAAAAATATAGTTATGAATTTATTTTATATGATTTGTTATTTATATTTTTTAAGATTAAATGAAATGAAAACAAATGTATATTGACATATAATATAGAAAACGATTATCATTGATTGTAAATATGTGAATATAAGTGCAAGTGTACTTTCAGAATGTTTTATATATGTGTATGTGTGTAAGGAGTTCTATATGAAACAAAAACAGTCCCTACTATTAGCTATGATGGTAGCTAATTTTATGGTAGGTGGAAGTACATTAGCCTATGCGGCTACAGCGGCACAATTTGATTTAGGTACATTTGTGGTGGACAAGGGAGTGGCTTCGAGCCAGTACGATGCAGCCTATTCTGAAAGTCCAACTGTATACGCAGGTGGTCAAGTAGCCCGTGTGAACCGTGTAGGTAATTTAGGTGATAAATCCTTTGTGGAAACACCGTTTAATATCACTGGTTATACAGATACATTGATTGAAAATCAGCAAGCACAATCTATTAATGAAGTGGTAGCTAATGACCCATCAGTAACACAACAAAATTGGGGTACAGGGGCCAATTCTTGGACTATCCGTGGGTTAGATGTGGGTGGTTCTGATGTGAGCTTGAATGGTTTGTATGGCATAGCACCGATTACAAATGGTACATTGGATAATGCAGAGCGAGTAGAAGTCTTCAAAGGACCAAGCGCTATGTTGAACGGCATGTCTGGGTCTAGTAATGTAGGTGGCAGTATCAATATTGTGACAAAACGTGCCAAAGATGTACCTACGAAAAAAATGACCGTTGGCTTTGATGGGAATGCACAATATCGTCAAGCCTTTGATCTAGGACAACGATTCGGATCTCACAACCAATATGGTGTGCGTTTGAATGTGTCCAATAAAAAGGGGAATACGTACTGGGATCATGAGGTCGTAAAGAATCAAAATATTACTATCGGCATGGATTACAAAGGCGGTAATAAGAGAATTGGTATTGATGCGGGGATTATCTCTAATAAAACTGAGGCACCAGTAGGGACACTTCGTTTTTCTCGTGTCGTTGCAGCGGCTAATCAAGCAGGAGCAGATACAACCTATCTAAATCCAAATACATATGATACACATATGAGCTTCTCAAACCCTGATACGTATAAACATGTGAATGAACGATTTGTAGCCGTAAAAGGTGAACATGATTTTGCAAAACATTGGACAGGCTTTATAGGATTTGGTTGGAGACATACAGATCAAGATTATGCGTATAGCACAGCAGACTTGGCAAGCTTAGCTGGATCCCTACGAGTGATGAACAGTTGGAGCCAAAATCAAGAAACAGCTAGTACACAAGAAATCGGTGTACGAGGAACTTTCAATACTGGTTCTGTAACTCATGAAATTGTGGCAAGTGCAAATCGTCAAGCAGTAGATGTTCACAATCGCTCTGGTTCTGTACAAGCGGTGAGTGTATTAGATTTGAAAAACTTGGTATGGCCAACATTGGCAACTAATTTCAAACCGAGCACCGATGTTCCTAAAACGTCTGAAAGTGTATTCTCTGGTATGGGGATTACAGATGTGATGTCCACGAAGGATAAGGCATGGCAATTGATGATGGGCGTTCGTTACCAACATGTAAAACGAACTGCTTTCAATGCTACAACGGGGGCCGTTACATCTGTGTATAGCGCTGGAGCCGTTACACCGGGATTTGGTGTAGTTCATAAGTTTAATGACAAAGTGGCTATGTATGCAAACTATATTCAAGGTTTAAGCCGTGGTAATGTGGTCAGCAGCTATTATAAAAATGCCGGTGAAATTTTACCGGTTTATAAAACAACACAACGTGAAGTAGGTCTGAAATTTGATGCTGGTAAATTTACTACTACGGTGAGTGCTTTTAGTATTAAAAAGCCGAATATCATCGACAAATACTTGGTGCCAGGTGGTGGACGTGGACAAGAGGAAAGCGTCATTGCCGGTGAAACGGATAATAAAGGTTTGGAAGTGAACTTCTTTGGGGAACCTAAATTAGGCACTCGTATTTTAGGTGGTGTGATGTACTTGAAGTCTGTAGTTCATAATGCGGAAGAACCAGCTAGTGATGGTAAATATTCTGCAGCGGTGCCACGCTGGACGGCTGTATTAGGGGTAGAACAAGATATCAAGTCCGTAAAAGGTTTAACAGTGAATGCACGAATGACATATAATGGATCTGTGTTCCTAAATGATACGAATACGTATAAAATCGCACCATGGACGCGTGTCGATCTAGGTGCTAGATATACGTGGAATGCAGGACATACACCAATGACATTGCGAGCTGATGTGTATAATCTATTTGATAAGACATACTGGGAAGGCCGTATGGCAAACCGTGTGAACTTAGCAAAAGGCAGAACACTGGGGCTATCTTTAACAGCAGAGTTCTAGTGTCAATACATAGTAACAAGAACGGATTCTCTTACAAGAGTATCCGTTTTGTTATGCTAAGCAAGGAGTACTATGCAAAAATTAAATATAGCATTTTTCAAACAAATATGGTGGCTATCCAAAGGATTTTGGACGTCAGAGAAACAATGGCAAGCCATCTTGTTAGCTGCTGTCATTATTGGGATACAGATTACCTATGTATCCATTATGGTCTACTATAATTCGTGGCAAAAAGACTTTTATAACTCCATTCAGGCAGTGGATACAGATCAATTTTTTTACTACTTAAAATTTTGGCCTATGTATATGGCGGTGTTCATCTTCTTTGATGTGAACCGTACCTATCTAAAGCAAAAATTAGAAATCATGTGGCGCACGTGGCTTACGGACGATTATGTGTCACGATGGCTGAGCAATAAAACGTATTACATGATGAAAATTAAAGAATATGAAAGTCGAAATGATGTAGACAACCCAGATCAACGTATTGCAGAGGACGTAAAACTCTTTGTATCCTATATCATTAGTTTGACCTTGGGCGTGACCAATGCCATCATGAAGTTGACTTCTTTTGGGGCGATTCTTTGGTCCTTATCGGGGATTTGGACAGTACATGTAGTAGGGCAAACTGCGGATATTCCAGGCTATATGCTATGGATCGCTTTGCTCTATGCGGGATTTGGTTCTTGGTTGACACTGCGTGTAGGTAAACCTTTGATTGGGCTTAATTATCGTCAACAAGAATTGGAAGCGAACTTTCGGTTTGGTTTGGCCCGTCTCCGTGAATATTATGAAAGCATTGCCTTTTATCATGGTGAAAATCGAGAAAAAGTAGATGCTATCCATCGATTCTACAAAATTCGAGATAACTTTTACCGGTTAATGAAAAAGGAGCGAATCTTGTCGGTTGTGACAGAAGCACATTTTCGATTAACATTTTTATTTCCCTACTTGCTTGGTGTGCCTCGTGTGTTTACTGGGGATATGCAGTTCGGTGGATTAATGCAGACAGCTAACGCCTTTAGTCAAGTGGAAGCATCGTTGGCATTTTTAGTGCTACGATATTATTCCAACACGGAAGCCTCTATTGCACAACTGCAGACGGTGGTAGCCCGTTTGATGGACTTTACGTCCCAAATGGAAGAAGCTAAACATGTAACGGCTTCAGCAGATATTCAACGTGGTTGTCATGAAGGCGATTCTATTCAAATGCGAGGCCTTACTGTGACAAGGCCTAATAGAGATGATTTAGTGACAAATTTGGGATTAAGTATTGAAAAAGGGAGCCATTTGTTAATCATGGGGCCTTCTGGACAAGGTAAGAGTACACTTCTGAAAACAATCAGTGGTATTTGGCCTTATGGAAGCGGCACAGTAGAGATACCACAGGATGATAGAATTTTATTCTTGCCACAAAAAATATACTTGCCCATGGGGACCTTACAAGAAGCTATTTTATATCCTCATACAGAATTGACCTATGAAGGTCCTGAGAAAGAGGAGATAGCATCACGAATACAGGAGGTACTGCGACTAGTCGGGTTAGATCACTTGTGTGAAAAGCTAGAGGTGGATGCCACTTGGTCCCAAATACTTTCACTAGGAGAACAACAACGATTAAGCATAGCGAAAGTCTTACTCAATCCACCACAGTGGTTATTCTTGGACGAAGCCACGTCTGCTTTGGATGAGGACAACGAAGATCTGATGTATGGATTGCTACAAAGTAAGTGCCCTCATATGACCATCATTTCCGTTGCACATCGACCACGATTGCGACAGTATCATAGAAAAGAACTACAATTACAAGGAGATGGAGCGTATACATTATGTTCTAGTTAAAGTGACATTTCTATACCCTAGTTTTTAGTTTCTTATATAACTGTATACATGAAAAAAGCTGCAACGCAATGTACAATTGCGTTACAGCTTTTAAATTTATTTAATCGAAAATATTACACATTACAAAGAACATATGTTATACTGTTAATGAAGAGTAAAACGTGGTTTAGGTTCATCTCCGAAAGGGGGTGATGCTATGTCATTATATGAAATACTTTCCTTAGGAATTAATTTCTTGATGCTCATAGTAGCGATTATCACCTTATATGTAATGCTACGACGTAAGTAGTGTTCCTATAAAAGAAACCGTGCCTAATGTAAAGAGAAGTATCTCATCACGTTAGGCACAAAATCAATTTTTGATGAGCCTAACGCGCCACACGTTTTGCTCTTCTTTATATATAGGATAGCATATTTTGCAAAAAAGGTAAATGGAGTCAGCTTTGCAATTGTCAATTCTATTTAGTTGTTGCGTTGTCTGGTAGTCGATTATACATGCTATCATAAGAATGTACAGAAATGGCAATGTAAAAATATGTGACATTTGTAATACATTTGCTGCTATTAACGTTTTACAAGGTCAGATATGATAAAATATAGATAGAACAGTAGAGAAAAGTGAAATAACTTTGTATATCTTGTCTAGGAAATTAAATATAAAATACAATGAAATGGAAATTCTATGAAAGACAAACGAACGTTAACATATACGATTAAAAACGCAACACCGACGACATTAGGAGAATGGCTAGATACTCATCGATTTCCCCGAAAAACAATGAAAGAACTCTTCGCAGCAAAAGATGTTCGATTAGAGGGACAGACTTGTACAGCAAAGTCGGAACTTTCAGAGGGAATGATATTAGAAATTATTCCTCTAAAAGAGCGTATCGACCACGAACCAATAGAAATGCCCTTAGTAATCGTCTATGAAGATGAAGATATTCTTATCGTAGACAAGCCCTCTGGGATTACGATGAACTCGAAAGATCAGGTATCCTTGGCGAATGGGGTGGCGTACTATTTTAAAACACACAAAATCTACGGAAAAGTACGATTTTTAAATCGGTTAGATCGTGATACATCTGGTTTGGTAGTAGTACCGAAGCATGGATTGGCACAACATTTTTACCAATTGCAGATGGACGATAATCGTTTGGAAAAATGGTACAGAGCGACGGTACAAGGTCGATTGATACAACAGCATGAGATATTAGAACTCCCTATCCGTAAAAGTGCAGATGGAATCCACCAAGAGGTGCACCCAAAGGGAGTCATGACCAAAACGGAATACGAAGTGTTACACTATGATGCGATGCAAGATACAACAGATGTGTGCATTCGTTTGTGGACAGGTAAGACACACCAGATTCGGGTGACCATGGCGCACATAGGGCATCCCTTGGTGCATGACCCTTTGTATGCTACTAGTGAAACATTGGTGGAGGATGATGTAAAAGCTTCTACAACATTTGCTCTCAGAGCCTATCACTTAGTGTGCTACCATATGCGAACAGGTGAGCAAATCGTAGTAGAAGTATAACAGTCGTGCAGTATAAAGTGCGTGTATAATTTATGGCTATGCTAACATAGCCCTTGCAATAACAGATATGATATAAAAAACGCGAAAAAGCACGAAAACTAAAATCGTGTGCATAATCGCGTTTTTTTGTGCACATAAATCTTAGAATCGTGCTTTTTTTGCGTTTTTTTGATATACTAAGTACGAGGTGATTAGGATGAGAGAAACTGCAGTACTAGAATATAAAGAAGAAATTAGCAAAACATTTTTAAAAACAGTGAGTGCCTTTGCCAATTATGGGACAGGTCAAATTATGTTCGGGGTTACTGATGAAGGCGAATATAAAGGTGTTGTAAATCCTAGGCAGGCTTGTTTAGATATAGAAAATACAATTAATGATTCTATTGATCCACAGCCAGAGTATACATTACAGATTGATGAACGTACGAATGTAATTATTCTTACAGTATATAAAGGTGAAGATACGCCGTATGTATATAAAGGGAAAGCGTATCGAAGGTATGATAGTGCCACGATTCCAGTGGATCGAGCTGCATTTAGACGATTGTGTATGGAAGGAACCAACACAACTTTTGATGCCTTATTTAGTCAAAAACAAGATTTGGAATTTTCTGTTCTTGAAAAATATTGCCAAGAAGAAATGGGCATTTCTACACTTTCAGAAGATCTACTAATTACGTTAGATTTATATGACCGTGAGGATGGATTTACGAATGCAGGAGCGTTATTAGCAGATGTGAATCAATTTACTGGGATTGATATAGCTAGGTTTGGGGACACTGAAAATATTATTTTGAATCGATATCAGTATGAACATGAATCTATTTTACAGCAACACCAAGAGGCTTTGAAGATATTTGAACAATACTATGAGTATGAAGAGATTCAAGGATTTTACCGAAAACATATTGAACGAATTCCCAAGGTTGCGTTTCGTGAGGCCGTAGCGAATGCACTGGTACATCGTGATTGGGATAGTCAACGGCATATTCAAATTTCGATGTATGATGAGTATATTCGTATTGTGTCACCAGGAGGGTTACCACCAGGATTGACAGAAAAGGATTATTTGGAGGCCAGTATATCAGAACTAAAAAATCCTATTGTAGGGGATGTATTTTTTAGGTTGAATCTAATTGAGCGATATGGAACTGGTGTACAAAGGATTATTCGCTCTTATCATACAAGCAAATCTAAACCGAGCTTTACAATCACAACCAACTCCATAGAGGTTATTTTACCAGTGCTACGACACTCATTAGAAGGGATAAGCGACACTGCCATAGAGATATATGATTGGATTACAAAAGGGTATATTACGACTAAAACTTTAGTTGAAATCACAACATATAGTAAATCAAAAGTATTAAAGCACATTCGTGAATTACTAGAAGAACGATATATTGAACAAGTAGGTCAAGGTAGAGCGGTACAGTATAAAGTGCGTGTATAATTTATAGCTATGCTAATATAACCCTTACAATATTAAAAAGATATAAAAACGCGAAAAAGCACGAAAACTAAAATCGTGTGCATAATCGCGTTTTTTTGCGTGCGCAAATCTTAGAATCGTGCTTTTTTATGTTCTATTTAGTTTCTATGTATGATGCAAGAACCAGTCAGTTTTATAGCAAGTGCAACATATCGCTTACTATTGTGTGCTTGTCTATAGGAGATACTGGTATAGATTGGCAAGATTACTAGTGTATAAGTGATAATAGTGTTACTATTGTAGAGTGTAATTGTACTGACGTTGTAGAGCTCCTTAGACAAAGGTAGTACTAATATTATTTATGACAAGTGATGCATACCCAGTTGTTTTCTGTGGTGGTAGACAGATTGATAAATCCAACGGTTGTGGCGGCCTCGATGAGAGCTTGTTCTTCCCCTGCTTGGATACCGCTCATGATGAATGCTCCGTTTGGCTCTAAACAACGGTAGGCATCGTCTAGTAAGCGCAATAAGATAGGAGTAATAATATTAGCTACAATAAGGGATGCGGTGTCTGTTACACCCTCTAACAGATTATTCACTTCCACTTGCACCACGGACTCGAGTTGATTTAGCTGTACGTGGTGTTGTGCATTGGTGGTGGCACTTTCATCGAGGTCGAAAGCGGTCACAGAACGAGCGCCGAGGGCGCCGGCGGACAAGGCGATAATGCCAGACCCCGTCCCTACGTCAAAGATCGTGCTGTCGGGAGTGAGATGTTGCGCCATCGCTTGGATGGCTAAGCATGTGGTAGGATGGTCCCCAGTACCAAATGCGATGCCCGGTTCGATGCGGATACAGACTTCGTCCTCATGAGGGGCATAGTCTGCCCAATCCGGGATGATGGTTAGATGATCTGTCATAGGAATAGGAGGATACTGCGTTTTCCAATCGTCCCAGCCCGATTCGTCCGCCATAGTAATCGATAGATTGAGCGGACCGAAATCCATGGTGAAAGTACTTTGTAACTGCTGTACTTCGCTTTCGATAAGAGATTGTAACTCTGTTACAGGATATAACTCTGGGTCTATATAGGCTTTTACAATGACGTCCGATGAATCGTAGAGTTCCTCACGGTCTGGTTTGATGATACCGAATCCGTCATCAGTCAATTGGTCAAACTCGTAAGGATCTTCTGTGTAAACACCTTCAGCGCCTAATGCGAGTAATGTATCTGTCATGAGTTCGGACGCCTCATGCGTCGTAGTAAGTGTAATTTCTAGCCATGCCATGGTGGTACCTATTTTTTCTTAAGTCGATATGCAATGTACAGAGTACCAATCCACACTGGAATGATATAGATGGATGTGCGCATGGAATCCATTGTTAACATAACGCCTACTGCCATAGCGATGAAAGCAAAGCAGAAGTAGTTTGTGAACGGATATAAAATGGATTTGAACTTCAATTCATCAAGACGACCTTCACGAGCAAACCGTTTGCGGAATTTAAGATGTGTCACAGGGATGATGAACCATGCAATGATGAGTCCAGCCACGATAATGGCCAATAATTGCAAGAATACGTCACTAGCACTTGGGAAGATGTATGTTAAGAATACAACGATCAAGGCTAAGGCTGCACAGAACAAGGTAGCAATCAATGGCACTCCTGTAGCCGTTAAGTTCTTGAAGATTTTAGGAGCATCACCAGATAATGCCATGCTGTGCAAGATACGAGAGTTACTGTATAGTAAGCTATTGTACACAGATAAGGCAGCCACAACAACAACGAAGTTTAAGATATGTGCTGCTGCTGGAATACCGATGTTCGTAAAGATTTGGACAAATGGGCTCGCATGGGTGCCTAATTCGTTCCATGGAGATAATGCCATGATGACAGTCATCGTACCTACATAGAAGATTAGGATACGGGCTAATAATTCGTTAATTGCCTTTGGTAATGTTTTTTCAGGATTTTCAGCTTCCCCAGCAGTGATGCCAATGAGCTCTACACCACCAAAAGAGAACATAACTACTGCGATAGAGGCAATGAAACCATACGCACCATTCGGGAAGAATCCACCATGAATCCAAAGGTTGGAGAAGTTTTGCGGGAACGTACCCATATCTCCAAAGAAAATGAGGAAGATGCCGAAACCGATCATGGCAATGATAGCAACCACTTTAATGAGTGAAGCAAAAAATTCCACTTCCCCATAGGCACGTACATTGATGAGATTAATCACGGTGACTAGTGTAATACAAGCTAGTGTAGTAATCCAATGAGGAATGCCAGGCAACCAGAAATCTAAGTAGACTGAAATCGCAGCCAGTTCTGCCATACTGGCAAGCATGTACACGATCCAGTAATTCCAGCCAGATAAATAACCTGCAAAGGAAGACCAATATTTGCTTGCAAAATAAGTAAAGGAACCAGACACAGGTTCACGAACTGACATTTCTCCTAGCATACGCATTAAAAAGAAAATAAAGATACCAGTTAATAAATAGGAGAAAATAACACCTGGTCCTACCAATTGTATTGTCGGAGCAGATCCGTAGAAGAGGCCTGTCCCCACAGAGGCTCCTAAAGCAATCATTTGCATGTGACGGCTTTTCAACCCTCGATGCAATGACGTCTTTGATTCATTGTCTTTCATACTATATAACTCCCTTCCCATGTATACTCTGAAATGACATATATCTATTAGAATACCATAAACTATAGAATTTACCTAGCAAAATTTTAGTTTAGTAGAGAAGTAACGGGATATACATGAAAATACATTAATATAACTCTATGGTACATTAGAATAACGTTTCAACTACATATATTTAGATGCATGAGTAATTGGTATGACTATCTTGCAATTTTTAAAAGGAGTTTTCTTGTTTGCGTAGAATTACTTAAACAATAGACTGTTTTCGGCTGTAAAGGAGGACGATGTTCATGAAAGAATATACTAGTGATTTGATCAGAAACGTGGCGGTGGTCTCCCATGACGGGGCGGGTAAAACAGCATTAGTAGAGGCATTGTTATTGTCTTGCGGTGCTGTAGACTTTGTTGGTAAAGGTCAAGATAATAAACATATCATGGACTTTGAGCCAGAAGAAATCAAACGGAATGTCACTATCCAATTAGGGATGGCGCCTTGTGAATGGAAAGGTCATAAAATTAACTTTATCGACACTCCAGGCTATTCAGAGTTCCATGGGGAAGTACGATCGGCTTTACGTGCAGCTGACGGTATGCTTATGGTATTATCGGCTGCTACAGGCGTAGAAATCGATACGATTCGTGCCTGGGAATATGGCGTAGAATTGCAAATGCCTCGTATGGCTTTCATCAATAAAATGGACGTTGAAAAAGCAGACTTCTTTGGTACATTGGAAAAGATGCGTGAATTATTCGGTAAAGCGATCATGCCGTTACAAATTCCAATCGGTGAAGGACCTACTTTCAAAGGCGTTGTAGATGTGGCAAAACGGACTGCCTATGTCTATGAAAACGGTAAGATGACAGAAGTTGACGTGCCTGCTGAATTGTCTGCAAAAGTAGAAGAAATTCGTGAAATGACTGTGGAAGCGGCGGCAGAAGGCAATGATACCTTATTAGAAAAATATTTAGATGGACAAGAATTGACCCTAGAAGAAATTCGTCAAGGGTTGCGCGAAGGTATGTTGACAGGTCGTGTATGCCCTGTGATGTGTGGTACTGCCTTGAGCCGTATCGGTATGGACCAAGTCTTAGACCGTATGATTCGCTATATGCCAGATGCAACGAAAAAAGTGATGACTGCTATTGGCGTGGATTCCCAAGAGGAACATATCGTAGTGGCGGATAAACCGTTTACTGGGTTCGTATTTAAAACAATTCTGGACCCATTTGCAGGGAAACAAAGCTTTGTACGCGTATTCTCTGGAGAATTGAAAGTAGGAGATAAACTCTACAATGTGACCCGTGATGTAGAAGAAAAATGGGGAAAAATGGTGACTTTAATCGGTAAACAACAAGTGCCAGTAGAGGTTGCAAAAGCTGGGGATATCGTGGTGATTCCTAAATTAGGAGAAACAAAAACAGGAGATACTTTTGGTACCGCTGAATTTAAAGTACAATATGCACCAATTCGATTCCCGCAACCATTATATCGTGTGGCTATGGTACCTGAGAAAAAAGGGGAAGAAGAAAAATTAGCTAACGCTTTAGGACGGATTTCCGAAGAAGATCCAACTTGTGAAGTGGTGAAAGATGTAGAAGGTCGTCAAATGCAAGTCCGTTGTATGGGCGATGTCCATTTAGAACATATTTTACAAAAAATGGAACGTAAATATGGGGTTCGTGCCAAATTAGAAGCGCCTTACATTCCATATCGCGAAACCATTCGTGGTACAGTGGAAGTAGAAGGTAAACATAAAAAGCAAAGTGGTGGTCATGGTCAATATGGACATGTGAAACTTGGTATTGCACCATTGTATGAAGGTGAGTTCGAGTTTATCGACAAAATTTTTGGCGGTGCTGTGCCACGTCAATATATTCCAGCTGTAGAAAAAGGCGTTCGTGAAACATTGGAAAAAGGTCTTTTGGCTGGCTATCCGATGATTGGTATCCAAGTGACATTGTTAGATGGTTCCTATCATACAGTGGACTCCTCAGAATTGGCGTTCAAAATGGCGGCGGCTCAAGCCTTGAAAAAAGGTGTGCCTGATGCGAAACCAATTTTATTGGAACCAGTGTACAATGTGAATGTTATTGGTCCTGAAGAGTTTATGGGTGATATTATGGGTGATTTGAATAGCCGTCGCGGTCGTGTACTCGGCATGGATCAAGGGGTACGTGAAGGAATCACTGTAGTGAAAGCCCAAGTTCCATTAGTAGAAATGTTGGATTATGTAACAGTATTGCGCTCCATGACACAAGGACAAGGCGTGTTTAACATGGAGTTCAATGGATATGAAGAAGTGCCACATAAACAAGCGGAAACAATTATTGCGGGATTTGCGGGGCACGAAGAGTCGTAACTTGTTTCGCTATGCAGCCTGTGGCTGTGTTAACTAGATAGGGCAAAGGGAAGAGCACGGCACATTCCTTCAGAAACGGTATTTCATAATGTTTCTTCAGGAACATGCCGTGCTCTTCTTGGGGTTGTGCGAGTTAGTCAGTAAGGAACGCCACAAGGCTGCTACGCCTAACTGCGTTCCTCAGGGATGGGGAAGAGCACGACACATTCCTTCACAAACGGTATTTCATAATGTATCGTCACTTGTGATGCTATGCAGCCTGTGGCGGTTGTGACTGAATACGATAAAGGGAAGACCGTAACACACCGCACTTGTTGCTTGTCACGTTCTATTATATATATTTAGGCAAAGAGAAGAGCACGGCATACCCCTCACAAACGGTATTTCATAATGTTTGTTCGGGGCACACCGTGCTCTTCTAAGGTATATGCAATTGTAATACAAGTGAACGTGACAAAGGCTTAGCATACTCTGGGGTATGTTATGGTCTTCTGCGTTTGTGCGAGTTAGTCAGTAGGGGACGCCACAAGGCTGCTACGCCTAACTGCGTTCCTCAGGTGTGTTTGTAGAGGGGGGGCAGTTGCAAACTTGCGCTTAGCTTGCTGGTTGAAATGACAATAAGTTCGCATAAACAATACGAATATATTGTGCTATAATAAAAACATAAGAGTCAACAACGTGTTGTTGGGCTCATCTCTTCCTACTACGGGAGGAGGTGGTTGCTATGACTAAGTATGAAAAAATCTCATTGATTATTTCTATTGCTAGTTTAGCGATTCAGCTCATTGATCTAGTAAAATAGACAATGAAAAAGCCTAACGTAAAAGGTAAGTATTGACGGTACTTACACACGTTAGGCAATCCATTTTGATATTCTTGAGATGAGCCTAACGCCACAGACACGTTGGTGGCTCTTCTTTTTCTTGCTTTTAGTATAGCACAGTTTCTAAGAGAATAAAAGAGGGCTCCTCAGAAATTGTGTTTGACCTTATATGGTGATACTAGTATAGTAAATAGAGATAGATACGATTCATATAATCCTGCGGTAAGGCAGGCTTTCATATACTGTGATAAAGGAGTACATCATGATTTATCAAAATATTGCAATTGATTATACACAGTTTCGATATCCGAAAGCGGTGGAGCGAGCTCTTGAGTTTTTGAAAACTCATGATTTTACGACGTTTGTGGGTGGTCGGTACCCGATTGCGGGTGACTTGATGTATGCCAATGTGGATATTGTGAATACACGGGTTTATGAGGAAACGAAGATTGAAGGTCATAAGGATTACATGGATGTGCAATTTCTAGTGACAGGGGAAGAGCAAATGGAGATCCTCATTCGTCAAAATTTTCCAGAAGTAGTTGAGGCGTATGATGACAAGGATTGTTATTTCTACGATCCAACGCAAGGTGGTACGGTAAAAATTGATGTTCGCCCAGGGGATTATTGTATTTTCCATCCTGGTGAGTTGCATCGTACCTTGATTGCACCGAATGAGGTACAAGAAATTCGCAAGGTCGTGGTAAAGATTCATAAAAGTTTATTATCTGATTGAGATTAGATGTTGATCCTAGATTATAATGTTATACAATCCTGTACAGACACAGACACAGACACAGACAGAGTGTAGGCATAATGACACTTAGATATCCCGTAGATTGTTAATGATTTCTAAGGATGGTAAAAGGAGGAACTATGAACGCATATGTAATGAAAGGCATGTTACTAATTGCATTAGGTGCTGTTTTGTGGGGCTTTTCGGGCATGTGTTCACAGTTTGTTCAGCAAGAGCGGATGATGTCTGCAGAGTGGGTAGTGGCTATGCGACTGACAATAGCGGGTGTGATTACTGTGCTAGCAGCTTTTTATCAAGGTCGAGCCTCTATTTTTAGGGTCTTTTCTGACTGGAAAGACACATTACGGTTGTTTATATTTGGGGTTTTTGGCATGTGGATGTGTCAGTACACCTATTTTAAAGCCATTGCCTATACAGGAGCTGGCATTGCAACAGTCTTGCAATATGTAGGCCCTGCATTGATTATTTTATACATCTCTATGACACGTCTAACTTTGCCAAGGATGGCAGAAGTAGTTAGTGTAGTCCTGGCTACAGTGGGGACGGCGATTATTGCTTTGCAAGGCGTGTGGGATATATCAGCCTTAGATAGTACACTCTTGACCTGGGGCATGCTATCTGCCGTAGCAGTTGGTATTTATACATTGCAACCGGTACCTCTATTGAAAAAGTACGGTACGGCACCCATCGTGGGTTTTGGCATGCTCATCGGTGGGGCCTTTGCGTGGATTGTTACACAACCAAGTTCCGAAGGGATTGTATGGGATTTGTGGGCTCACGGTGGTTTCTGGAGTATTATTATCTTCGGTACCGTAGTATCCTTTAACGCCTATTTAGAAGGTGTACGTCGTGTAGGTGCTATTACGGGATCCATACTTTCGTCCATCGAACCCATTTCAGCTGCTGTATTAGCGTGGATAGTGTTGGGGAATGAGTTCACCCAGTGGGATATTATCGGCATGACCCTCATCATTATTACCATCTTTATCTTGGCGTGGGATAAGGGGCGTGCTACAGGCTCATAAATGACTCTCTGCGGATAGGATAGATTAGTAGCAACGGGATACATTTTTTGCTGAAATATAAACGTGACGAAGTAAATACCATAACTATATGCAATAATTGCTGCGCTCAGTTTTATTCGTTTCGTAAATATATTGATTTTATATTCATTGATAATATCATTTCTATCATAAAAGATACTAACTATACCAAATGATTCTACTATACAAAATAGTTGTACATCGGTATACTAATCTCATCGGAAATAGAATTTACTAACCTAACGGGTAGGTTAGTTTGCAATGTATGATTAGGAGGTATACTCATGAATATTTTAGTCATTGGTTCTAATGGTAACGCAGGTCAACGCATCGTCAATAAAGCCTTAGCGGCTGGTCATGCTGTAACGGGAGTTGTACGCCACACAAGTGTCAATCCATCTATTAAAACGATTGTAAAAGATGCCTTAGAGTTAACGAAAGAAGAATTATTACAATTTGATGTAGTTGTGAATGCAACGAGTGCGTTCACACCAGATACCTTTGAATTGCAGACTACATTAACGACTCTATTAGCGACATCTTTGGCAGGCTCATCTACACGTTTGCTTGTGGTTGGCGGTGCAGGTAGCTTATTCGTTAATCCTGAAAGAACTATTCAACTCTATGATACACCAGAGTTCCCAGCAGAGTATTTAGGACTTGCTAAAGCACAAGGTAATGCCATTGCTATTCTTCGTAATTTCAGTGATGTACAATGGACATTCTTTAGCCCTGCCGCTGTATTCGATGCGGAAGGTCCTGCATCTGATGATGTTATTTACGGTACAGAACAATTTATTCTTAATAAGAATAGTGAAAGCTATATCTCTTATGAAACATATACAAACCTTCTTGTGAAAGAAATTGAAGAAGGTCGTTTCATTCGTCAACGTTTCACAGCAGTACAAAACTAATATATTTTTTATAGCATGCATGTGGTTTTTCACCGTATAGCATGCTATTTGTTTTAAACAGAGATAATGACTCTCGTACTAGGGATAGTTACTTTCAAGATAATGAAAGGTTGACCATAAGAGGAAATCATGGTAGAACTAGTAAATATAGAAAAACAGATTATATCTATGATAGGGCTTATACGCATCAAATAGACTAGTCGTAGGTAAGGAGTATTTGATCATCTGCATGGTTACATATATCCTCAAGATGAGGGGTAGGAGGAATTCGATGGCACGAACGGTGGGCATTATAGGATTAGGGTTGCTAGGGGCTTCTCTAGCAAAAGCATTGCGAGCATATACAACATATAATGTCATCGGTTACGCTCGGCGCCAGGAAATTTGTGATCTCGCCTTGGCTGACGGCTGCGTATCGCAGGCTTTCACAGCGGTGGAACCGGTTATCACCGGCGCAGACATCGTCGTGTTTGCTTTGCCGCCACAAACGAATAGTGAACTCTTTGTGAAAGTAGCCTCATTGCTTCGACCAGGGCAAGTGGTGACCGATGTGTCCAGTGCTAAAGATCAGTTTTCCCATGCCGTGTACGCTCACATCCCGGAAGGCGTGCACTTCGTGTCGATTCATCCTATGGCTGGGTCAGAAAAAGGTGGGTATGAAGAAGCTCATAAAGACCTCTTTCAACGAATGGGCTGGATTGTCTTGGAAGATGAAACACAGCCAGCCTACGATGCTGCAGTGGCGCACGAATTAGCTGACATGGGACGCGCAGTGGGTTCACGCATTGAATACGTGGAGATGAAACGTCACGATGGATGCTTGGCTATGGTCAGTCATATGCCACATATGTTAGCATCCGTCATGATTACCGCTGTGGGCAACGATGAACTAGGAGATAAGCGTATGAGCTTGTCTGCGGGGGGCTTACGAGATAGCACCCGTACCGCCAGTGGTTTGCCGAGTATGTGGCAAGAAATTATCTACGGAAATCGTATGAATGTGTTGAAAGCCATTGAACAAGTAGAACAAGAGTTAGCTACTGTAAAACAGTTGCTCCATGCGGATGACAATGGAGATAGTTTAGGGCAGTACTTAGAGCGAGCGAAAGAGATACGAGATCGCCTGCCGAGCCTGACCATAGAAAAGAAATGATAGGCTTGAAAGTGCGAGTATGCTCTCTATCCATACTTTTTCATAGCAGGGAAATAGTATGGTTCATGCATGCAGTATACTACGAGGGAAGGCTTTCAACATAGGCTATACATATAGCTTGTGATATAATACAAGTAGAATGAATTGGAGGTATTGCTATGACGCAGAGCACGGACCAAACAGTAAATATAGATAAGCTAGTTGGGCTTTGTCCCTACGTGACGATGCAAAAAGTGTTGTCTGGGAAATGGACATTGCTGATTATGCATGAGTTAGAACAAGGACCAGTCCGATTTAAAGCGTTGGAGCGAGCCTTACAACCTATTACGCAAGCTACTCTGACGAGACAATTGCGATCTATGGAAGAGGATGGGCTTATTGAACGCAAGGTATATAGCCAAATTCCCCCGAAAGTGGAGTAT
The DNA here is from genome assembly GCA_963544145.1 of uncultured Veillonella sp. Taxonomy (GTDB): domain Bacteria; phylum Bacillota; class Negativicutes; order Veillonellales; family Veillonellaceae; genus F0422. Next base: position 13,286 of record CAUUEA010000013.1, on the reverse strand, counting down.
TATTTAACGCCAGTAGGGGAATCTTTCAGAACGGTGTTAATAGCCTTAGCAACATGGGGCGAAGAATATATTGAGTGGATGCATAGAAAGGAGCGATAGTATGATGGACACAGCGCAAAGCATAGTGGATCAAGTGCTAGAAGAAGTACAAAATACGCCAGGTGTAGGGGTAGATAATCCTTTGGAAGTGGCGAATCAGGCATTGCAAGATACATTGGTAGCGAGTGTCATCCCTGAGGAGTATTGGGCTGAGATTGTAGCTTGGGTATCCGAAACGGGTCTAGATACGGTCTATTTAGACAGTCGTGACCGTGTAGGTGCATGGTGGGCGTCCAGAGAAGTGCGCTCCATGGGATATACCTTGAACTTTACGAAATGCGGCAAGGTGCCTAGTGAATGGTTCCCCGACGGAGACCATTGGAAAGAGGCAGAAGTAGAAGCACGCTATCGCTTGGTAGCGAGTTGGGAATCGTTAGTGGAGAACGGCGCATTAGAGAAGGTTGAACTTGAATGAAAGTAACAAAAAGCGTATCTTTATCTGTGGGGGCACTTAGTGTCCCTATCTTTATAGAATTATTTTTGCAAATGTTGTTGGGTAATGTAGACCAATTTATGCTCAGTCATTATGCAGAAACGGCGGTGGCCGCCGTAGCGAATGCAAATCAGATTATCAATATGATTTTGTTTTTGCTCATCGTCATGAGCACTGCTACGACCATACTGATCGCTCAATATTTAGGGGCTAGACGACCCGATAAAATTGATGAAGTGTATACTATTAGCGTAGTCTTTCATACGATATTTAGTGTCATCGCAGGGGCTGTGGTTATTATCTTTCATCAAACCTTGTGCGAATGGCTTGGCGTACCTCCAGAGATTCTGGAAGAAACTAGCTTATATATGAATATCGTGGCGGCTAGCATTCCTGTTACGGGCATTTATACGACCTATGTAGCAGTGTTTCGGGGGCACTCCATGCCTCGTATTGCCATGTGGATTGCCTTAGTGATGAACGTGATTCATATTATCTTGAACTATGTACTCATTTACGGATGGGGGCCAATCCCAAGTATGGGGGTCCTAGGGGTATCCTTGTCGACCGTGATTAGCAAGGCATTAGGACTAGGTATTATTATCTGGTGTCATCAGTCTTTGTTGACCGCCCGTATGAAAGTAGATTATCTGCGTCCATTCCGTTGGGAAACGCTACGACAGTTGCTATTTATTTCTGTGCCATCTGGCGGAGAAACCTTGTCCTATCAGCTTTCACAGACAGTAATCATGAAAATGGTGAACCTCATGGGGCTCGTGGTGATTACCACAAAAGTGTATGTGTATATTATTGCTACCTTCTGCTATATGTACACCATTGCTTTGGCGAATGCTGCGCAAATTGTAGTAGGATTCCTCATGGGAGCTAAACGAGAAGAAGAAGTGTCTCGCCGTGTGTGGCTTACAACGGCGGCAGGAGTATCCATTGGCGTCGGCTTGAGTACCTTTTTCTATTTTGCTTGTGAACCAGTGATGCGCCTTGTGACGGATAATCAGGAGATTATCGATTTGGCAAAAGCTGTGTTGTTTGTTGAAATCTTTTTGGAAATTGGTCGTGGCGCCAACATTGTGTTGGTGCAATGCTTGCAAGCTGCGGGAGACATTCGCATTCCTGTGTTTGTAGGCGTCTTTGGTATGTGGATGTTCGCCGTGACCTTGTCCTATTACTTTGGTATCGTCTTGGGATGGGGACTTGTAGGTGTGTGGATTGCCATGGCTATTGATGAGATCATACGAGCACTTATATTTGTGTGGCGGTGGCAGTCGAACAAATGGAGAGGTCGTTCGCTCATATCGGTTTAAATTCTGGGGGGGTTAAAGCCAGTGGAGAGCCCCCGTGTATTCCGCAAAAACTGCCCTACGCGAAAGTTTTTGACAGAACACACGGGGGCTCCTTTGCGTTTAATCGGTGGAGAGGAATTTAAACCGCTCCGAGCGGTGGCTCCCTAGTGGGGGAAAGAATGTGATGTTGAGCCCCCATGTAGGCCCCGAAAACTGCCCTACGCGAAAGTTTTTGACGAAACACATGGGGGCTCCTTTGCGTTTATCGCAAGAAAGGGGAATTTAAACCGCTCCGAGCGGGATGGGGACCTAGGGAGAGAAGAGTGTGAGGGTCGCCCCCCCCATGTATTCCGCAAAAACTGCCCTACGCGAAAGTTTTTGACGAAACACATGGGGGCTCCTTTGCGTTTAATCGTGGAGAGGAATTTAAACCGCTCTGAGTGGGGGCTCCCTGAGGGAAAAGTATGATATACTGTAGATATACAAAAGAGCAACGGAGGTGTTTTATGTGTAAAGATATCAATTATTGCGAGATAGTGAATGAAATACTAAATGATTCAGAAGAGTTGATGATAGACGAACAACGCATTCTTGAGGCAAGGTATGCATTACACCAAGAGCGGATATATGACCACGAAGAGGTATGGAAGGAACTAGGTATTTAATACTTGCAGTTGCTTGTATCAGCCACTAACGCTGGAAGGAATACCCCCCACTCTCTACCTCACTATTTTTTCCCAGGTCTGTTTCAATTTTTACATCTTCATAGTAATTGTAATCGCAGGAGCCCACATGTATGCAGTAAAAACTTTCGCGAAGGGCAGTTTTTACTGCATACATGTGGGCGACCCACCCAGCAATAAAATGAATTTAAAAATTGAAACTGACCGAAAAATACTTTATAATGGAATCAACTTGGCATGGTCTAGGGCTATGCTTTTTTTGTATTCTTATGATGGTTTCACATAGGAGGACGTATGAGTTTATATGAAAGTACGTTGGCGCGGATTGTGCCACGGAATAAAGAGATTGAACGAGCAATTGGGGAACAGTGGAGTAAGGGGACTCCGTACGGTTCGTATGGTAAGTTAGCGACGATGGTAGAGCATTATGCGGCGGCTACGAATCAACCAAATCCAACGGCTCCTAAGCCTTGTATGATCATCGCCTGTGGGGACCACGGTGTAGCGAAAATCGGTGTCAGTGCTTACCCACAAGAGGTAACGGTGCATATGACTACAAACTACTTGATTCCAAAGGGGGCAGCAGCCAATGCGCTAGCGAATTATTGTGGCGCTCAAATTGAGGTCATCGACGTAGGGGTTGCGGCAGATATGTCTGGTGTGCCAGGTTTACATCATCGCAAGGTGATGCCCAATGGTACAAACAACATGTTAGAAGAGCCAGCTATGCCGATGGACAAAGCTATCGAAGCTGTTGAGGTAGGTATCACTTTTGTAGAAGAAAAGGTAAAAGAAGGCTTTAACACCTTCTTAGTAGGCGAAATGGGTATCGGTAATACTACGTCTAGTGCAGTGATCACAGCGAAGTTCTCTGGGCTTTCAGCGGAGGAAGCAACGGGACGAGGCACGAATATTTCAGACGAACGGTTGAAAGTGAAACAAAAGGTCGTATACGATGCACTAGTGAAATATGCGGATATTCCAGCCACAGACGGATTGGGCATTTTGTCTGCCGTAGGGGGATTGGAGTTTGCTTGTTTAGTAGGTGTCATCCTAGGGGCGGCGGCGAACCATGCGTTGGTGGTCATCGACGGATTCAACACCACAGCTTGCGCCCTCATTGCACACGCTATGAATCCACACACTATGGATTACGTGATGGCATCTCATTTGTCTGCTGAAAAAGCTCACAAAGATGCGCTAAAAACATTGGGCTTAGAGGCCTATGTAGACCTTGGTTTCTGCTTGGGCGAGGCCACTGGAGGATCTATGCAAATGCAAATGTTAAACTTGGCGGTGGACATGTTCCACGAAGTTTCAGGAGGTGAGCACCATGCGTAATTTTGTCATCGAACCATTGCACAAACCGTCCATGGAGGAATGCCGTTTGCGCATCGACAACCTAACAAAACCATTGTACTCCTTGGCGCGCCTAGAAGGTATTACAGAGCGCATCGCAGGGATTCTGAAAGAAGAAAAACCTAACCACCTTCGTCATGCGGTTGTTATCGTTGGTGCCGACATCGCTGTAGATGGACCGCAAAACCAAACACATGGGGTGGAAAGTTTGAAAGCTATGGAACGATTAGCTTCTGGTCATTCTGCAACCCACGGAGCAGCGAAGAAAATTGGGGCTGATGTATTCTTGGTGGATGCAGGCCTAGAACTAGATACCAATCATATTGAAGGGGTACGCCAACACAAATTGGCAAAAGGGTCTAAATTCTTCCGTATGCATGCGGCATTGACGCCTGACATCGTAGAAGAAGGTCTAGAAGTAGGCTTTGCCTTGGCTGATGAATTGAGTGAAAAAGGCTATCAGACTATCGGTATCGGTACTGTCGGTGAAAGAAACTTACTTTCAGCCTTAGCAGTAACAGCAGCTATTACAGGCTATCCAATGGTAGAATTGTTGACAGAGAATAAATGCACCTTGAGCATCCAAGAAAAAGCGAAACAATTGACGGCTAGTTTGGCAGAACATCAATTACCGAGCCAAGATGGCGTTCATGTGTTAGCCACTGTAGGATCTCCAGACGTGGTGGTCTTAACAGGGCTTATCTTAGGAGCGGCAAGCCATCGCATGGCTGTGGTCTTTGACACTGCAGAAACAGGAGCGGCCGTATTAGCTGCAAAATGTATCAATGAAGCGGTTATGGATTACGTGTTCCCATCTGTCCATATGGGAGAACCAGTGCAAAAAGCGCAGATGAAATACTTAGATATACAACCACATCTGTTCTACGGCTTTGAAATGGACGAAGCCTTGGGATCCACCATGGGATTGTCCGTCCTTGATGCGGGCATGCATATGTTGAACGATATGAAAACATTTGGTGAAGCTAGTGTAAACGTAGCCGTTGATGGACCAGGGTCGGAACGACAAGACGGACGGTAGGTTTTGTATACTTTCAAAAGATATGTAGGTATATCATTCGTATGTGGGGATATGTATGGAAAATAAAAAGCTGCTAGTTGATACTTTGGAGTTAATACACAAACTGGATGCATCAGTGGAACGATATAAAGGCCGAGATGAACACGGCAAGTTACTAACTGATGATACATTCATGGATGACATGGTAGAAGATGGAATGGCTTATAAATTACAATTCGTTGGGAAATATCTAACCAGAACGTCAGAAGAGTTTAAAATGAAACATCAGGAGTTACCTTGGAATCTGATTGCTGCCATTCCGTACCTTGTTTCCTATGAATACAAATTTGGTAAAAGACCAGTGTGGAATCTCTATTATGAGGCGCTACCAGAAATTAAAAAATTAGTGATTTCTATATTGAAAGAGGAATATGGTGTGGATAGTGAGTAGTCATAATCATTATGTTATGTCAGAGTATTTATTAATATTTACATCAAAGTAAATTTACGTACTGTGCAACTCAAAAAAATCCGATTTTTTGAGATATCCACAGGGCTCAACGCAAAAAATCACGAAAAATTGAGATATCCACAGGCCTCAACGCAAAAAAATACAAAAATTTGAGATGTCCACACCCTGTAATGAGTTCGTAAGAAATAATAAAAGTTGTAGCGAAATATACGAGCTATATGTCGCTACAACTTTTTGTATTTCTATACTATGTTTTGGAGAGGCAGTAATAGCCATATATAAAGGTATATTTTTGTGCTTATAATAGAAGGATATTTCTATCGTAGATAGGTATTCCATCTTATCGTAATAGGGAAATGTCGTAGGCTGTTCGTGGCAAAAAAATAATTTAAAAAAGTTATTGACAAAGATTAAAAGATTTTGGTATTATAAATGAGCAGTCGCAAGAAAGAAAAACATGGATTGCATACATGCGGAAATAGCTCAGCGGTAGAGCACCGCCTTGCCAAGGCGGGGGTCGCGAGTTCGAATCTCGTTTTCCGCTCCAGTTTGTTCATTCCTCGATAGCTCAGCAGGTAGAGCAATCGGCTGTTAACCGATCGGTCGTAGGTTCGAGTCCTACTCGAGGAGCCAACTTACTTTCGGTTAGTACACTATCATGACCCACTAGCTCAGTTGGCAGAGCACCTGACTTTTAATCAGGGTGTCCCGCGTTCGAGTCGCGGGTGGGTCACCACTTACACAACATGGCCCGTTGGTCAAGCGGTTAAGACACCGCCCTTTCACGGCGGTATCGGGGGTTCGATTCCCCCACGGGTCACCATATGGACGATTAGCTCAGCTGGGAGAGCGCCTGCCTTACAAGCAGGATGTCGGCAGTTCGATCCTGTCATCGTCCACCATAGCTAAGAACCACCCTTTGGGGTGGTTCTTTTGTGTTTGTGTTATTTAAATAGGAAAAGATTCGGCTCTATAATAAATGTTGGGGCTACTTATATAAAAGGTACTGGCTGTCTAGGTATAAAGGTTATTGTGTATAATAGAATTTATTAGGGAAAGTGTTTTATAGCGTTTGAGTGATAAGATTATACGTATATGTTAAGTTGCGCTAAGTTGCAAATGGCGGTAATAATTTATAAACCTAATAGCAAGCATCCCTGTATAATCAGATTTATAGTGTGCAAATTCTAGAAATTTAAGTTGCGCTAAGTTGCAATGGTGAAAATAAACTAATAAAAATGGTATAATTAAACTAATATATCAGAAAATAAAAAGAGAGGAGGAAGCAATTATGGTCACTAGAGAGGATTATTTAAAGGAATTGGTAGCAGAATTAACATTATTACCTACTGAAACTGAATGGGTAGAGTTTAAAAAGAATAATGTTGAACCTGATATGATTGGAGAATACATTTCTGCTATAAGTAATTCAGCGACACTATCTGAAAGGGATAAAGGATATATTGTATGGGGAATAGATGATATATCACATAAGATACTTGGAACAACTTTTAATTATCGTGAGTTAAAAGTGGGAGCTCAAGAGCTCGAATTGTGGCTAAGTACATTGCTAAAACCTACAATTAATTTTACGTTTGATTCCATTACTATTGATGGTAAGGAAGTTGTTATATTAAGTATAGATAATGCAAAACAACAGCCTACACAGTTCAAGGGGCAGGAATATATAAGAGTGGGATCGACTAAGAAGAAATTAAAGGATTATCCAGAGAAAGAACGAAGGTTATGGAAATTGTTTGATGATATACCAGACGAGTTAAGAGTAATAAGAACGAATAATAAGTTGAACGATATCTTGAAACTTTTTGATTATGATGGATATTATAAGAGGCTAAACTTATCGTTACCAGATAATCCTAATAAAATACTTGATGACTTTATTAATGAAAAATTTATTAAGAAAAATGATGCTGGATTGTATGATATCACTAATTTAGGTGCAATATTAATTGCAAACGATATTAGTGATTTTGAAAGTCTAAGACATAAAAATGTACGAGTGATTTGGTATAAAGGGAATACAAAATTAGAGACTATACGTGAAAAAAGGTTTAGCAAAGGGTACGCACTCGTTTATGAAGAACTTGTGGAATATATTATGACGGTAATTCCTCAAAGGGAAGTAATGGAGGGTTCTATTAGAACATCTGTATATGCATACCCAGAAATAGCAATCCGTGAAATTGTTGCTAATGTTTTAGTGCATCAGTTGATAGAACAAGTAGGAACAAGCCCTATGGTAGAGATATTTGAAAATAGGATAGAGTTTTCGAATGCGGGGGCGCCTCTGGTAGCTATTGAAAGGATTGTAGATACAGTTCCAGTATCAAGGAATGAAAATTTAGCAGGGTTTATGCATAAATGTGGTATATGTGAAGAGCGCGGTAGTGGATATGATAAAGTGCTATTTGCTACTAGTAAGCATCGTATGATTGCTCCCAAAATAGAGAATCAAAGCGATAAATTTACAAAAGTGACTTTGTACTCAGCAGTACCGTTTGAGATAATTAGCAAAGAGGATAGGATTAGAACTTGTTATATGTATGCATGCTTAATGTATGTACAAGGAACTCCAATTAATAATAATGCAATTAGAGAAGTATTTGGCATAGAAGCAAAAAATAAATATATAGCCTCTAGAATTATAAAAGATACGCTAGATGCGAACTTAATAAAAGCTGTAGATGCAAATGCAGCGCCTCGGTACATGAAATATATTCCGTTTTGGGGGTGAGCTCCCTTATGCTAAATTGCACATTGTGATGATGATGTAAATGGCCTTCACTTTTTCCTATATCCTGCTTTGAAATCCCGAGATAAATAGGTATAATAATAGAAGTACACATGCATTTATGAATTGGAGGACTTCCCATGGACGGATTGATACAACTTTCACTGCAATATGGACCTTATGTGGTCGTTGTAGGCGTGGTATTACTATTTTTGCTATGCTGCTATTTCTTGTTTCGAGATGGTAAAAGTAAGCAAAAACATACAGAGCAACAGATGCCGAATTATGATGAATATTATGAACAACGGAGACGAAACTTTCAGAATCCTTACGCTGTGAGAGAAGGAAAAACAGAAGCAGGCGACACAGATGATACAATCTGGGAAGAGATGAACCCTAGTGATTACACTATGCCGATGCCAGCGGTGGATGTGACGGATTGGAATGAATCTCAAGGCATTGTGTCCAAAGAATTAGTGCGCGCCGTTAGCGAGCAACCCCTAGAGGAAGCGGACGATGCGACACGGATTATGCCGAAGATTACAGAAGAATTAGTAAGCGAAGAATCGACCGCAGACGAATCAGTGGTGGAAGAAACCGTAGCGCCTGCATTCGTTAGTATCGTAGATAAAGCCGTGGCACAGTATGTAGCAGCCTTTGGCATTTTGAATCCAAAATCTGAAACGGCGGCGAAGTATATCACGGAATACGTGTTCTCTCAATTGGGCGCCGAATCGGAAGGTGAAATCGCCACCTTATTAGAAAATATTGCCGTCCAAGAAGCGTTGTTACAAGTACAAAAAGCATACGTGACAAATCCGACAGAATGGTTGCGAGATATGCTAGCAGATACGTTCTGCGATGTGGTAAAGCGCCCGCAATCTAGTACTTGGTACTTGGTAGCGGTGGATGCCTTGAAATGCTTGGTGAATATGCAAAAAGGCCATTTACAAGTCTTGGCATTAGCCTTAATCGTGCAATATTCTAAAAATTCTAACAATTATTCCTTGGAGAACTTCCAACACTATGTGGAGAAATATTTAGAACCATTGCTTAGCGAATTACCAACTCGTGAAGACATGTACCAACAATTAGAGTACTTGCGTTGTACATCGTCAGCAGAAGAAGTGCGATTTGAGCAAATTTTGCGCAACTCCTATCCGTTGGTCTTTGAGTACCGCGGCTTTACCATGGAAGAGTTAGAATATGTCATGCAACATGCGCCAGTACGCACATCCATTACCGTGCCGAGCCTCAACTCGAACTTGCTAAAATTGTCAGCCGTTGACGAATACATGTTGCCAAACTTATTCCAACGAGCAGGCATTACTGATCAAGACACACAACAGGCGTTGACAGGGTTAGCTTTTAGCAGAGCCTTTGATTGGGACAACACATCCTTCGAGGACGTACTAGAACACATTTCCCCAGTCTTGCTAGACCTGTGCCAAACTTACAATCGCATCCCATTGTGCCGACTCAATTTGACACTATTGGGACTGTACCTAGGACGTAGCATGGTGAAAGCAACCATCCACGAGGACTTTGACGTCTCTCCTTGGTTTAGCTAATGACAAGATAATACAGCGAAAGAAGTTCACCCAATGCAGATGTAAGGTCTGGTTGGGTGAACTTTTTTGCATCTTGACACTCCCTAGGGGGAATCCTATAATGACAGTATAGGACGAGGTCAGTACGCAGGAGCAGGCTGACCATTTTTTATAAGGATATGAAGATGAATCGATATATAGACACAGGCGTTGATACGAACACCCAAGAGTTTAAAGAACTAGAGTTTGCCGTGTTCTGCATAGAAAATGTAGCAAAAGAATTAGTGGTAGATGGAGCTGCGGCCTACGACATGTTGGCAGTACAAACAGATATATTGCAAAACTATATCATACCTTGCTATGACGTGTTGCATACGCAGGGGAAGGAATATATTGTCAATGATTTGATAGACATGGTGAAAGCTAAGGGGGTTAGCTTATGAGGGTATATCATGGATCATATGTAGCGGTGCCTAATCCGGACTTGATACATTCTCGAGAGAATGTAGATTTTGGAAAGGGATTTTACACAACGCCTATCTATGAGCAAGCTGAACAATGGGCAAAACGCTTCCGTAAACAGAATAAGAAGGCGATCGTGTCTGCATATTATTTTGATGAAAGTACCCTTTCAGATGTAAAGATATTAACATTTAAAAGTTATTCTGAAGAGTGGCTGGATTTCATTTTGCAATGCCGTACCTGTAAAGATACAACAGATTACGATATCGTGATAGGCGGAGTTGCTAATGATCGAGTATTTAACACGGTGGAGCTCTATTTTGATGGACTCATTGATAAAACAGAAGCCATTAAACGATTGATGTATGAAGAGACGAACTTGCAAATTACGTTTAGAACTGAAAAAGCATTATCGAAGTTGGTATTTGAAAGAAGTGTGGAAGTATGAGAGCGCATCCAGTATTACTACAGAAAAAGTATGCTAGAATTATAGCGTTATTAGCGGAAAGGTTATCTGTTACAACTATGCGTGCCTTGGATATATTTTATCACTCGGATACCTATGCACTGATGCGAGAAGGCGTTGCAGATATGCATTGTAGATCTGATCTGTATTTAGTGGATGAAATTGTCGATGAGTTGCAAGGTGTAAGAACAATAGAATAGTGAAGTATAAGACGTTCACCCAATACAGATATGAGGTCTAGTTGGGTGAACTTTTTTGTTATTAATATAATTGTAAACGCAGTTGCAATTGTCAACGTATTCAATTGTTTTCCTTATAATTATCATAAGTTATATTAATAAATGGGGGGGGTAAAAGGAGTAACATGAAGAGAAGATGAAGAAATTATATTTTCTTCATCTTCTCTTCATAAAAACGAGTAAATAAAGGAATTATAATTCAACAAATTGAAGTTTTATACTATTTTTTGATAGAAAAAGGCTATAAAACTCTAGTGTTTTAGTGTATAATAAGAACTAATGATTAAAATATTTTTACTAGATTATGCAACATTGCGTGAATGCATGATGATATATTTGCTTATAAATAGTGGATGATTGTCAGGTGTGAGTAACGATGAAGTTATGTATTGTATACCTACGATTCGTAACAGATAGCATAGAAGGAAATAAAAGGTATGATTCTCTGATCGAGTGAGTTTACAAAACTGTGAACACAAGTGATGGAGTTGAAGAATAGTTATGTGCATGGAGGTTGTATGAAGTCGAGCCAAATATTTTTAGAATGTGAACGCTTTCTGAAACGAGTATTAAAAGACAAAGGCCAGTATACCAAAGGGGCCGTTATCGCTTTCTTGATTACAGGTGGCATTGGGGTGAGTGTGCCTAGTACGGTACATGCGGTAGTACCAATCGGTAAACTAGTAGATGCCTTTGATAATCTAGGGTTAGGTTCGCAATATGGGGGCGCTACTAGTGCAGAAAGAAATGAAAACATATTAAACTCTCGTGTAAGTGCCTCTAAAATTACATTTAGAGACTTATATGCTTTGCTATATCATGGACCATTAGCTACTGGTAGTACGAATACGCCAAGTGGTTTAACAATTAACCAAGGTTACGTAACGTATCAAGGTAGTAATATTGCTGGTGGTGAAGATGTATATTTGCAAGGCGCAGGGGCTATTGCTTTAGGTGGTAACTCTCACGCTGAAGGGGTAGGTACACTAGCGTTAGGTGAACGGGCACATGCAGAGGGTTCTGATGCATTAGCAATTGGTTTGACAGCTAAATCAACAGCTCATGAATCTGTAGCGGTAGGTCACGATGCACGTTCTAAATCTGATTATTCCTTAGCCTTAGGCAGTAATTCTGCCGCCCTTGGTCAAGGTTCCAATGCTGTTGGTTACAATACGAACGCAGGCAGTACTGCGTCCTTAGCCATTGGTTATAACACGTTTGCCAATGCCACTACAGCAGGGTCTAATGCATTAGGCGCACAAATTACTAATGAGACAGGTCGCTTTTCTGCGGAAACGCTAGAAAAATTAGATAATTATAATATGTGGGCTACGCAAACTAAGAATGCGGAGGAAGCTTTGGTTGCGGCACGTAAGAATCCTAATAGTACGACTGCAGATATTAGCAAAGCAGAATCAGCATATCGGATTGCCAGTATAAAAAAAGATGCAGCTAAACAAGAGCTAGAAGGACAGGAAGATTATCAAGATTTTCTTAACCATACGGATAATACGGCGTTAGGGACTAAATTGGCTTCTGCGGGAACTGGGGGGATTTCTAAGTTCTTAGATGATAATTTCAATAATAATACGACGTTATTAAAAAATGTTAAATCGGATGTCAATACGGTAGTGACTCCTAATGGTAGTAACTCTATTGCCATTGGTAACTTAACGATGGCTGAAGGAAATGGTAGTATTGCGCAAGGTGTGGCTACGTCAGCAAAAGCAGATGCTAGTATTGCTTTAGGCGCAGCTGCTCAAGTTACTAAAAATGCGACACAGTCCATTGCGATTGGTGTTGGTTCGCAGGTGTATAAAGCGCAATCCATTGCCATGGGCGTGCGATCAACTGCTGTTGGAGAAGGCGACGTTGCAATTGGTCATGGGTCAGAAACATTAGGAGATAACTCTGTGGCGATTGGACGTAGGTCTTCTGCGCACTCTGATAATGCTACAGCGGTAGGTGCCTCTACGAAGGTGGGGGTAAACTCCGAGAATGCTTTATCCATGGGTTATGCGACCAATGTCGGTTCTAATGCTAGAAATAGTATTGCTATAGGTGCACATGCCAATGTAGCTGACGAAAAAACAGATTCAATTGCGATTGGTACCACAGCAAATACGTTGTCTAAGGACAGTGTTAGTTTAGGTAATGCGGCCTATGTTAATAGCGGTTCTGACAGCAGTGTTGCTATTGGTGCAGCAAGTAAAGTCGAGGCAGAAAGTTCAGTAGCTTTAGGTAAAGGTGCAACTGTTGATAATGGAGCAGCTCAGTCTATTGCAATTGGTAAGGCGGCAAATGCTATAGGCAAAGATAGTGTGGCTTTAGGTACGGATGCTAAAAGTAGAGGAACAGATGCGATTGTAATTGGTAATAGTGCGGTGGCTAATAATAAGCAAAGTATTGTTATCGGTAAGGATGCATCTGCTAATAGAGAAAATTCTGTTGT
>CAUUEA010000012.1:0-45852 GCA_963544145.1 uncultured Veillonella sp. | reverse complement strand
TATCTACTCAAAGTGTGATATTTGTTAATTCTCATAAATACTACTCATTTTTCTTCTTATTGTCAACCATATATGTAAATATATGCATAATAGGCATACAGAATAGATAAATTCAAGGCGAGTATAACTTTTTGTTATACCCTTTATCTACCTATATCTATAAATATTGGTGTAGTACAAGTTTTTTCGATATTTTAATTCTTATAGATGAACTCTATTTATGTTTATGCATTTCTGTACGTTATATTATTCATAACTAAGAGTTATTTGCTTTTATTCTTTTTTGTTATTTCCCAAGTTGATGTATATAAGTATTGTTATAGACCACATACACTCTAACTTCAATGATTGCCACATAAAAAAGTATAGAGATAGTCATAATACCTTCTCTATACTTTCAGTTTTTATAGTATTTTTTTATTTCGTATAACGCTCATAGCAAAGCCTAATAGCTGCCACAGCACCATGCTTACTTGTTGGCTATATAAAGCATGATCAAAGAAACCACTTACCAACACAACTACGGTGATTAGGGTGATACCATACCGGAATGGAATGGCAAGGTGTTTTTGTTTTTGTACATTTCTGCTATGCCCTAACAAAATTGCTAGCAACAGGCATAAGGAAATCGGTCCCGTTTCCGCTGCCACTTGCAGATATAAATTATGGGCGTGATAGATAATCACCGTTGGGTCTTGGATAAAATAATTATAGTCTGGATAGGTCATCCAAAACGCATCCCAACCAATACCAAAGACAGGAAAGTCTTCTATCATGTACATAGTGCTATCCCACAATGCCCACCGGAGCATAACCGATGTATCTTGCCCACTAAAGAGAGACCATAATCGACTGGATACCTCCCCATGGTAAAAGAATAACACCAAGGGAACTGCTAATAAGGCATATAATAGTCTGCGTTCTACACAGATGCCAGCTACAAAAATAGCTACTGCCAAACTAAGCCACATGCCACGGGAATAGGTAAGAACTAGGCACAATAACATGACTACTACAGAGAGCACCATCACGGTGAAGCGTTTCCAATCTTTCGCTTTCAATACTTGTATAGTACCTAATCCACCGATGGAAATGACAAAGAGCAAGTATTCTCCTAACAAATTAGGGTTTTGTAAGGTCCCATACATGCGCCGCATAAGTCCTGGAAAATGGACATTATCCACCCATTCATGAATATGTTCTGGAGTCATATAAAAATACTGATACCCAGCACCTAAGCACACAAGAACTCCGGTCATGCAAAAGAGAGACAAAAACGTTTTTTGCCGTCTTTCAGTATCCATATAATATGTCATCAACCAATAGATACTGCCGTACATCCCTATGTGGTAAAACCAACTCATAGCCGACCATTCTATATGTACAGAATTAGCAATGGAAATTCCCGTCCACAAAATAAATGCAAGAACCGCCCATTGTAGCCAATGTAAGGTGCCAGAAAATCGTTGTCTATCGAATAGTAATGCCAGTAATCCCGCTACAAGGACTAGAGCATTGCCACCTATAGGTAATAAAGGAATACACACCGTTGCTCCATAGAGGAGGTAGACTATCCATTGGTCTACAGATAGTCTACGTAAGGCGTCCATTAATGCCCCATTTCTTGGGCGAGCCAGTGTTGCACGTCACCAAGAATGTATAAGGACCCTACCACAGCGATGATATCCCCTTCCTTAGTTGTTTTTATTGCATGGTCTAAGCCCGCTTGAATAGTCTCCATAGGGTCTGCTTGGACTGACATTTGTTTTGCCAACTGTTCCGGTGCAATACCGCGTGGAGTAGGCGCTGGCACAGTAATCACACGGTCTTTTTGATTGACTAAATAGCTAACCATAGTAGACACATCTTTATCTTCTAAAATGGATAGGACCACGGTTTTTGCTCGTTCTGGATACAATTCATTGAATGTCATAGAAAAGGCTTCTGCGCCGCTTGCATTGTGAGCACCATCTAAAATGATCGTTCGTCCATGAACTTTGAAAATTTCAAATCGACCCGGCCATGTAGCACGAGCTAAGCCTTCTCGGTAGGTTTCTTCGCTCACAGCTGGCTCTTTGTCTTTCAAGATTTGCAATACCCGCGCTGCACAAGCTAAGTTTAGAGCTTGATGGATACCATGCATAGATGTGAAAAGCATATCTTTATGACCTGCTTTATCTTTGACCGTTATCATTTGTCCCATTGGTAACGCGCTGCGGCTATCGATAGTAAAATCCTCATTAAATACATGGTAGGTCACTCCCAAGGATTTTGCTGTTTCTTTAATCACATCAAGGGCTCCCCCTTGCGCGGCTGTTACAAGAGGTACACCCTTCTTGATAATGCCGGCTTTATGGCGAGCAATCTCCTCTACGGTTTCTCCGCAGTACGCTTGATGGTCGATGGTGACATTCGTAATGACAGCCACTTCTGGAGTGATCACATTCGTAGAATCCAATAATCCACCTAAACCTACTTCTATGACAGCATAGTCTACACCTTGTTCTTGGAAGAACAGGAAAGCTGCCGCCGTCAAGATTTCAAATTGTGTCGGTGCTTCCACGCCACGATCCATGATAGCTTTCACCGCATGGCTCACACGTTCAATCAAATCAGCAAAGGCCTCTTCTGTGATGTACGCCGTATTGACACGCATACGCTCCGTGTAGGATTGGAGGTGTGGGGACGTAAATGTCCCCACTCGAAGTCCGCTCATATACAATCCATAGGTAATATAAGTAGAAACGGATCCTTTGCCGTTCGTCCCTGTCACATGGATGGTTTTATATGTATTTTGTGGATTTCCTAGCTCTTCTAATAGTGCTGTAATCCGTTCTAATCCTGGATGAATCCCAAAGGAGGCTACCTCTTCTAGGTAGGCAATCGCTTCCGTATAATTCATGATGGATCTCCTTATGCTAATGTTTTTAAGAACTCTTCACGTTCGTTCAAGGCTTGTTGTTTTTGTTTATATTCTTCCAATTTTTCTTTCTCTTTTGCTACTACCGCTTCAGGCGCTTTTGCTAAGAATCCTTGGTTGTTCAATTTACCTTCTAAACGAGCGATTTCTTTTAAGACTGTAGCTTGTTCTTTGGCAATACGTTCTTTTTCTTTGTCTGCATCGATTAAATCTTTCAACAACAAGTACACTTCTAAGCCATTCACCACTGTTACTGTCGCATTTTCTGGTTTTGGTGCATCTGGTGAAAGTACCGTCACTTTTTCAGCCCAACCTAAGGTATGGAAGTAATCGCCATGAGTTTCTAAGATACCTTTCAACTCGTCTGTAGCAGGCACTAAGATCACCTCAGAACGTTTACCCATTGGTACATTCATTTCTGCACGCATGTTACGGATACCTTTGATGCCATCCATCATCACATTCATATGAGCCGCGGCAGAGCTAAAACCTTCCATGGATAATGTACTTGGCCATGGAGCAACCATGATGCTCTCCCCTTCATGTGGTAAGTGTTGCCAAATGTGTTCTGTCACGAATGGCATGAATGGGTGTAATAATTCCATCATATGACGAAGAATGGATACCAATAAATATTGTACTGTTTGACGGTCACGGCCACCTTCTTTATTGTATAAACGAGGTTTCGCCAATTCGATGTACCAGTCACAGTAGGTATTCCAAATGAAATCATAGACAGCGCTCGCTGCTTCCCCTAATTCAAATTTATCAAGGTTATTAGTAATATTCGTAACCGTTTTATTGTATTCTTCGAGAATCCATTTATCTGCTAATGTGTAGTCTTCTGCACTTGGTACGAAACTTTCATCGAAACCTTCTAAGTTCATCAATACGAATTTAGAAGCATTCCAGATTTTATTGGCAAAGTTGCGGTTTGCTTCCACACGTTCCATGTAGAAACGCATATCGTTACCTGGTGTATTGCCAGTTACCAAAGTAAAGCGCAACGCATCGGCACCATATTCTTCGATGACTTCTAATGGATTGATACCATTGCCCAAGGATTTACTCATTTTACGACCTTGGCTATCACGTACTAGACCATGAATAAATACGTGTTTGAAAGGAATTTCTTCTTTAAATTCTAAGCCCATGAAAATCATACGAGCTACCCAGAAGAAGATGATATCGTACCCTGTTACCATAACGCTAGTTGGATACCAATGTTTCACTTCCTCAGTATTTTCAGGCCAACCCATTGTAGCAAATGGCCATAAAGCAGAGCTAAACCACGTATCGAGTACATCTGGATCTTGTTCTACTTTACCATGACAATGTGGACATTCAGTCAAGGTTTCTGTGGTTACAATCGTTTCCCCACAATCTTGGCAGTACCAAGCTGGGATACGATGACCCCACCACAACTGACGAGAAATACACCAATCACGAATGGACTCTAACCAGTTAGTATATGTTTTCGTAAAGCGCTCTGGTACAAATTCAATGGATTTATCACGTACTACTTCTAAGGCAGGTTTTGCCAATGGCTCCATAGATACGAACCATTGTTTAGATACCATAGGTTCTACTGTGGTGTTACAACGGGAACAATGGCCTACACTATGACCATGTTCTTCTACACGTTCCAATAAACCTTGTGCATCTAGTTCGGCTACCACTTGTTTACGAGCCAATTCACGGGGCATATTCACAAAATGACCTGCTCCTGCATTCATGGTACCATCTGGGTTCATCACCACGATACTTTCTAAGTTATGGCGTTGTCCCATTTCAAAGTCATTAGGGTCATGAGCTGGCGTAATTTTTACGCAACCAGTACCGAACGATTGATCTACATATTCATCAGCAATGATTGGGATGTGGCGATTGACGAATGGAAGCAACAATTCTTTGCCTACTAAATGAGCATAGCGTTCATCATTAGGATTCACCGCTACAGCTACGTCACCAAACATTGTTTCAGGTCGTGTAGTAGCCACTGTCAAAAATGTATCTTCTTCCCCGATTACAGGATATTTAATATGCCATAAATGACCATTTTCATCTTCATGTTCTACTTCGATATCGGATAAAGCTGTCAAGCAATTAGGACACCAGTTAGTGATGCGTTCTCCACGATAGATCAACCCTTTTTCGTATAATGCTACGAATACTTTTAATACTGCTTCCTGGTAGCCTTCATCCAAGGTAAAACGCTCTCTCGTCCAGTCGCAAGAAGCACCTAAGCTACGGATTTGTTTTACAATAGTGCTACCGTATTCTTGTTTCCACTCCCATACACGTTTAAGGAACTCTTCACGACCTAAATCATGACGAGATTTCCCTTCCGTTTTCATGATATTTTCTTCTACTTTTACTTGCGTTGCAATCCCTGCATGGTCCGTGCCAGGCATCCACAACACATTGTAGCCTTGCATACGTTTCGTACGAATCAAAATATCTTGTAATGTGTTATCAAGGGCATGACCCATATGCAATTGACCAGTTACATTTGGTGGCGGTAACACAATACTGAAAGGCTCTTTTTCAGCATCTACTTCCTCATGAAAGTACCCTTTCTCTTCCCAATATGTATACCATTGTTGTTCAATCTCCTTTGGATTATAAGTTGTTAAATTTTTATATTCTTTCATGTGTCCTCCTATATAGAATGTAATATTTATTTTATTAATCGATACTTTCTACCTTTATTATTACCAATTCCTTTAATTTTACCGTCTTTCACTAATTCCTGTAATAAGGATCTTGCTCTCGATGCTTGTAACCCCAACAGTTCCGCGATATCCTTCGCCTTAAAAAATAGATTCATTTCAGCAAAAATAAGTATTTGCTTTTTTTGTTCATTTTTTATCGTTCTTTTATCGCCATTCTTTACCGCCGGTCTTATATCGACACTTTCAGAACCATTCCCCTTAATATCAGGATTGATAGCCCCTTTATCGCCGTTTTCATTATTTTTTATCGCCGGTCTTATATCGCCACTATCGAAACCATTTCCCTTAATATCAGGGTTGATAACCTCTTTATCGCCATTTTTTACTGCCGTTCTTGTATCATATTTATAGTTCAAATTTTTCAGTACAGCAAAAAAAGAACTTTGAGTAGAGCGAAACTCTGGTCGTAAAGATGCATCATATTCTTCTTGCGAATCGTAAATATCCAACACTTTTTTTAGCCCACTGCCTCGTCGCTCCATTAAGTGCATTCTACTAAATACATCAGCAATCACAGGGTTTCTACGTTTCGATGAAATATTTGATAGATTTAATTCTTGAATGAATGTTCCATCCATCATACCTCCAGGTGAGTATACTTCTAATCTATCATCATACATATCAATATGAACTTCTGATCCTAACTCACTATAATCACGATGAATCAAAGCATTCACCAATACTTCTTGTATGGCTCTCTCAGGATAATCAGGATATTCCACGCGATAAGCATCAACTTTTTTCCAGCGCTTTTTAGAATTAGTTTTTATGAAGTCGATACTATTTTGTAACAATAACAAAAGACTTCCTTCAAACTCTTTATCATCGAGAGCCTCTTCTCTACCATTTGTTTTATCAAGGCCATTCCACCTTGTGGCGAACACCCTTGATTGACGAATCAATGGCTCATCAGCTAATAAGGCTCCTGCATTTGTAAGATGATGATCACTACTTATCAGCCCAAAAGATAACAAATCATTGTCTCGCAAATCATTTCCCGTTCGCTGAAAGTATACAGACTTTAACTTAGAAAATGCAGCTCGTTCCACCGAAATAGTTGTTGATATAGTATCAAATGTTTTATTCATACCTCGTAGAATAAGGCTATTTAATTGCACACTGCTAGCTGCAATACTTTCATTTCCAATTCGTATAAAGGCAATTCTATTTCCACTATCTACATAATAATAGGGCGTTTCATTTCCCTCATACACATGTAAAATAATAACATCCTTATTGTCATTCCTGATGATTTCTAAATTAACTCTAGGTGTAGGGTCTAGCCTGTCCCTAATCGTCCTACTGATGAACTCAGAATCACCTTTTGCATCAACTAAGCCTATTAGCCTATCTTCATCATCAATCCCCCAAATAAGCACCCCGCCTTTTGAATTGGCAAATGCACTAACAGATTTTAGCCAACTTTTTGGTTTGTTCCGTTCTAGCTGTACTTTTTTATCGTAAGAACTGGTTTCTCCGATATAGTTTACTAAATCCATAGTTGTCCTCTAAAAAATATACAAAAAAGACCCCTCGTCCATTAGGACGAAAGGGTCTATACTTCCGCGGTACCACCTAGATTATTGCCGTAGCAATCACTCATTATCGTTAACGCTGATCAGCGGGCACACTTACTCTAGTTCACCATGCCAACTCCGAGGCTACCCTCTTTCTATTACATACATTGTTCCACCAACCCAATGCTCTCTGCGATGCGTTCAAAAGATTTTTCCTCTTCTTAGTTATTATCTATATAACATTAGTATACGTGAAAGCATACAATACCGTCAATATATCTACTCACAAAACTCTGTTCAACTTTCTAGAGTTACCATACACTTGTGACATCCGCTTGTAAACTTATCATATTGTTGACTCATTCACAGTATCACCCATGGTTAGTACCCTCACCAAACAATTCAGCATAAGCAGCCCCATTACTTTGTAAAGGACACGTTCATCTCATCTAAAGACTTCGTCAAGCTAGGCACATAAACTTTTAAAAATAGATCTACCTCTGGCAATTGCATCTGTACCAATCGTTCATAAATCGTATCATAAGCAGCATTAAACTCATCATTGCCTGCTGCTTTTTCTGTGACGCATTTCATAAACGCTGACAAAGTATCTGCTGCTTTCACTAGTACTTCGTATTCTTCTGGTACTGACACCAATACATCCTCATAGGCTGGTCGTACTGGTTCTGGCAATGTCCGCCATACTGTTTCATTCGCCAATTGTTCCACTTCTCCGTAGAGAGCACGCAACTTCGGATTAAAATATTTCACCGGCGTTGGCATATCCCCGGTGAATACTTCACTCACATCATGATACATGGCCAGCACTGCTAATCGATTCACATCGATAGTGCCTTCAAAATAGGTATTCCGAAGAACTCCCAGTTGATGAGCAATCATAGCTGTCTCTAAACTATGACCTTGTAGATTTTCTACCTCTGTATTGCGCATCAAGCTCCAACGCTGAATATATTTCATACGCCCCAAGAGGGCAAAAAAATGACTTTCTTCCATGGTACATGCCTCCTTAATCCATTATATTCATTATACAAAAAAAAGCCCATTACCGCTATTCCGGCAATGAGCTATCTACACTTTCGTTTCCGTCTATACATCATACTATCTCCTAATTCTTTATACAACTTAATTATTGATATGGATCATATATTTCTGCCGAAGCAAATACGTCTATATACATAATACCCTCCTTTTCCAATAGTTTCTAATACATTATACTCAAACTTAGTTATCTCCTTTTACAAAAGTCCCAATAGTTAATTATCTTATGCTTATGCCTCTACCATACCTTCCCAAAATCCATCATCTAACAAACCATCCCAATAGCCTTCCTCATCTTGCACAAACCATGGCTCACATACATATTGCATTTCTAACATATTATTTCTCCTTTTCTAATATACATTTCATTTAATTGCATGTTTACTATTATAGTACTAACAACAAATATAAACTCATTGTCTCATCTCCTTTCGTCATACCTCATGAACACATTATACGCAAACTAGATTACCTCCTTTTACAAAAGTCCCGATAGTTAATTCTAGAGGATATACAGAATTTCAAAGTTGAGATTAAAAATAATATGCTCCTTATCTCCTTTTATGGTACTATAACTATAGATAAAAGCATGCTATATCATGCATAACCAAGTTATACGATCCCATAGAAAGGAGCCTTATGGCAGCAAACACAAATTTTTTTGCCACCAGTGATGAAACAGAGTCCCGTTTTTATAGTTTTTTAGACTTAATCGCCAAAGGTGGAGTCTACAAAAGTGCCGACAAAGATTTCCACCCTTTTAAAGGCACATCCTATCAAGAAAAGACAAAACAAGCTCACTTTTTTATGGATGCTTTATCACCCCAATCCCTTTATGAATTTTCCTATGGCCGTGCCAAGTTATTAACATTACCTGGTCTTAGTTATTCTCCTTATAATCTAAATCCTTTAGCCTTTGCTCATGTAGTGCGCAAAATGCTGCCTACAGATATTCGACGCAGTCTATACTTATATCATTTAATTGCCACTAAAGATGTACCCCCTAATGAATCTAGCACCGAAACCTATCAAAATGGATTACAACGCCCTCTACACTATTATGCAAAAGATGATCGTTTTACCGTAAAAGATGATGATGTATTAGAAGAAAGCAATTTAAAACGATACTTAAATGCTATCAATGAAGAAATTTTAATCACCCAAGATGAAACAACGGAATCTAAAATCAATACCACCCAGCTTTTTGATAGCGCCTTCTCCACATTAAATGCATTGGGTCTATTAGCTTCCCACCCTACGTTAGAAAATAGCTACATCCTAACCCCAAATCCAATCTTTGCATCTAATCTCACGGAGGATGAGCTAAAAGCTCTGCGCTATGCCTTGGACTTTCAAAAATATATTTCTCCTATCTCTTCCTATGCTCATTATTTACAGTTCAAGTTGGGGTTAATTACATTAGACGAGGGCACTGCTCCAGAAGATATATTAAGCGATCTGCACGCAAAAAGAGCTCCTGAACAACCCTCTCCCATCCTAGTACGCCAAATTCCTCCTTTCAAAACATTGTTGGATGATAAACGATTAGCCATTTTAGCTGGTATGAATACATGGTGCACGATTACATCGATTAATCGAGGCAATCCAAAACACACATCAAAACTAGCTACTACAAAGACTCTCAACTACATCGATCAATTAGAAGAGTCTCTCTATGATTCTCGAGAGTACATATATGGTACAAGCAAGCATAACCGCCCTATGTCACCAATGTCATTAGATTCTGTACACAGCATTACTAGGGTCCCTGCTAAACCTCTCTCTCGGAAACAGAGGAAAACTCGTACCCCTCATATTGTCTACATAGCATTTCACACTTGTCCTGCTAAAGATTGGGACCAATTACAGCGTATGCTACATCAATTCTGTACACAACGGATATCCATTGAGTGTATTCACCAAGACGGTGAAAATATATCCCCTTTTCTTGTAAAAGTTATATACATGGAAACTACCACCTTATTACCATTCCTATATCAATTAGGACCTTATCTTCAGTTCGTGACTCCTACAGGCGAAGAAATTACAGAAGATATGCCAAATATAGACCACATTCAAAAACTAAAACATCTTACATTAACTAGAGTAAGGAGTATTTTATCTCATTATGAATCCTAATCCATTCCTTCAACGATATATGAATTCTGAACACACCTCTGTAGGGGCTTATACCTTCTATTACATACGACTCATCCAACTACTTCACTTTATCTATATGGACCGAATCAATTGTGATGACCTAGGTGTTGAGTATAATCAGTTAGATCCTAAAGAAATCATGGCTTGGTTACTACAAGATTATCAACATTCTATAGATAATGGCAGCGCTTCTGAATTGGTGGAGAAAATTATTGAACTATTTTTCATACCTGTCAATGACAGTCATCTAGTGCAACCGCTTTTTGTACCAGATTTACCTTCACCATACATACTAACGGATCGAGAAGTTTTTGCTCTATACTTACTTATCAAAGACGAACGGATATTTCCATTCTTATCTGACTCGGTACGAAAAAAATTACACCAACAAATAGAAGAACACCCTTTTTATGGAGCTTTTAAAGAAATTCAAGAAAATTTTGCCTCCACCCGTCCAAAAACACTACGAGATTCTCATATCTTACATTTAGTACATACTGTATTTCATACTATCATAGAAAGTAAACACTCTATCGAAATCATAACTGCTGATGCATCATTTGTGATTACACCCTGTCATTTACGATACTTTGCCAATACTGCTGAATATCATCTCATGGGATTACTCAATGAGCAAGAGTATTTCTATATACCTATGAATCATATACATAGCATCAATATACATAGCTCAACCCCTATTTCTGACCGGTATACTCTACTAGAACAATTATTACAAAATCAGGTACAAACTTTACAACTTCGTGTTACAAATGATAAAAATGCATTACAGAGGGCTTACCACTTATTCGCAGACTACACAAAAGAAACTACTTTAGTTGAAACAATTGTAGATGATGAAGATGAGTTACAAGATCATACCTACAATTTGAATATTACCTATTATCCATTCGACGAAGAAGATGTGTATCAAAAAATACTGTCTCTCAGTGCCATGGTCACTGTTATCAGTCCTCTATCCATGCGTGAACATGTGGTACAACACTTTCAATCCCTATTACAAAACTTAGGTGTACCTAGCTAAGCTATGCGTTGCACCTAACATTTCCATTACCTATCCATATTCATAAGGAGACGATATGTCCAAACAACCTAATCTCTATCATGCCCCTGCTGTGTTGCGCAGCGGTGGCTATGTAGACATACATAATTCTGCTATCACCATTACCTATGATATACCGTTTTACGCCATTAGCACCAGCCCCTTTAACGGTGGCTTACACCATGTCATGGCGGTGCGCAATCAACAGCTCACTTTTTTCGTCACTACTGAAAGTGAACTACCTGGTGGCTCCACCTCTGCCTATTTGGCAAAAGAATGCGTTCAATTAGACTTACCCATCCATTTTTGTACGGCCTTACTGACTAGCGCCTCTATGGATCGACATGCCTATGTGTGCTTCCAAGAAGGAACTATCATCATAGAAGTTATTGCCACCGCCGGCGTTGAAAAAACAGCCCATCGAGCTGGTGATGGTTATACGTACTACGAAAAAGATGGTACCTTCCATTCTGGAGGCACCATCAACCTATTAGTATTTACCAATTGTGCCCTCACCGATGGGGCTCTTACAAAATCATTGCTAACCATAACGGAAGCCAAAACCGTAGCACTCCAATCCAAGGGGATTACTAGCATCCTATCTGGAGAACTTGCTACGGGTACCTCTACGGACGGAGTCATCATGACCATTGACCCAAACGGAGAACTCCTCACAGACTCAGGTACGTTCTCCCAATTTGGCGACACCTTGGCAAAAGCTGTACGCTCTGCCATTGAACATGCCTTAGACAATGCCGATACTCTGGGTACTTGATACACTGATCCCCCTAACTTATATAGCTATCTTGTACCATTTAATAGGTTTGAAAGATATCTTCTAATTCTTCTCGACTTCGCTCTTGTTGTAAAGCTAGCATCAACAAAATTCTAGCTTTCACAGGAGAGAGAGAATCGCTAACGATTAACCCTTCTTTCACATCCGATGAATTGCTAGATACAATACCATTTCCAATGCGGGATGACCGCACTTTGGGAATGGTAATTTTTTTGAGTATATCTCGTATCGATTGTGGCAATGTGCCGTGTCCAAACCCACCTACGATAAGGCCTTGGGAACGCTGTGCAACAAAATCTAAGATTTCTGTATCCATACCTGCATACAAGTTCACGATGCCCACTGCTGGCAACTCCACTTCTTCGGATACGATAAATTCACTATGACAAGTATGCTTACGACATGGCGTATAGTAAAAATAAGCCTGTCCATTTTGCACGCATCCCATATGCCCTAATTGAGCATTGCCAAAGGTAGCCACATCAGTAGTGTGTAATTTTACCACCTCTCTGGCGCTATCGATGTAGCCATTCATCACCACTAATACGCCTTGGTTCCAAGCATTTTTACTACGAGCTACCTGCACTGCCTGCAATAAATTGACAGGACCATCTGCACTAAGTGCCGTAGCGGGGCGCATGGAACCAGTCATCACAACAGGTTTATCTGTAGCCACCGTCAAATGCAAAAAGTATGACGTTTCTTCCATCGTATCTGTACCGTGGGTGATGACAATACCACCTATATCCTCGCGCCCTACCACTTCGTTTACAAGCTTAGCAAGTCGCACCCATCGATAGGGACTCATTTCAGAACTATCTATATTAGAAAATTGCACACTTTCAAAGGGTCCATACGCATCCAATGCTGGTACAGCCTGCATCAAATCATCTACGCCAATGGACCCCGATCTATATTCCGTTAACGCACTAGACCCATTACCCGTCCCTGCAATGGTGCCTCCTGTGCCTATAATCATAATCTTTGAATTGTTCATGTGGTAACCTCCTTTGAAATCACTAATCTTATTATAACATTCCTTACCACACTATTGGCATAGACTTTCACCATAAAAGAATCGTTTATTCCCATATTGACCCCATTCAGTTAATGGAGTATAGTTATTTTATTGAATATTTCATCCAAGTAAGAAAGGTTTTATTATGACACATACTAACTACACAACTAGTGTATTACACTGGTTCCGAGAAATCAGCCAAATTCCTCGTGAATCTGGCAATGAACAAGGCATTAGCGATTTTCTAATGCAATTTGCTAAAGATAGAGGCCTAGAAGCAGAGCAAGACGAAGAATTAAACGTAATCATTCGTGCAAATGCAACTGCAGGCTATGAAAATCATCCATCCATCATTTTACAAGGTCATATCGATATGGTGGCAGAAAAATCGGATACATCCACGCACGATTTTTCCAAGGACCCTATCGAACTCATCGAGGACGGTGAATGGTTACATGCCAACGAAACTACTCTAGGTGCCGATAATGGTATCGCCGTAGCGATGGCACTGGCTGTTCTTGATGACCCAACCATCCCTCATGGTCCCTTAGAGTGTTTGTTTACTACTAATGAAGAAACAGGCATGAATGGTGCTATGGCGGTGAAAGGTGACCGCCTACACGGACAATATTTGCTCAATATCGATACTGAACAAGAACATGAATTTATCGTAGCCTGTGCTGGTGGCTGTCGTTTGGACCTTACATTACCAACGAACTCTATACCAACACCAGAAGGATTAACTGCTTTGAAAGTCTCAGTAGATGGACTACATGGCGGTCACTCTGGCATCGAAATTGGCGAACAACTTGGTAATGCAGTGACAATCTTAGCTCGCTTATTAGTGGAAGCACAACAAGCATCCCCTATGTCTCTGAGCCATTTTACAGGTGGTTCTAAACATAACGCGATTCCTCGCTTTGCAGAGGCTACTATTCTTTGCCAGCCTTCTGATGCAGATGCATTACAAGCTCATATCCAAGCCAATGCTGCGATTATTCGCCACGAATTGACTCCTCAAGACCCTGGTCTACAAGTGACCATCACCCCTTGTGATACTCCTGCTACAATTTACGCAGATACTCAAGCACAAACCTTCTTGCAATTCTTATACTTAGCACCTCATGGTGTATTTGGTATGAGTAAAAAACTAGAGGGCTTAGTAGATACAAGTAACAATATCGCTATCGTCGAAGACAATGACACACAATTAGATATTCTTATTTCCGTTCGTAGCTTGACTATGAGTCAACTAGCATACCTACGTGACCGCATCATGACATTGGCAAAAGCACATGGATTCAGCGCTTCCGAGCAAGGCCGTTACCCAGCTTGGGAATACGAACGTGGCAGCCGTTTAGAAGAGCAAGCCATTGCACTCTACAAGGAAGTCATCGGTGTAGAACCGCATGTAACAGCTGTTCATGCAGGCCTTGAATGTGGCTTATTGAAAGCACAATTACCAAATACACAAATGATTAGCTTTGGTCCTACTATTTTAGGTGCACACACACCAAAAGAACGAGTACACTTGCCAGCAGTAGACACAGTATCTAAATTCTTATTAACATTGTTAGAAAAACTACAATAACACAACAAACAAAGGGAATCGTCATGCGATTCCCTTTGTTACGTAGGCTCACCCACCTCCAGGTAGTTCATAACACCATAAAAGAGCTGTACTCACCTGTCGCATAGACATGTAAGTACAGCTCTTCTTAATAGATACATATATAGTTCTAGTTATTGCGCAAGAAACCAAGTTGCCCTAAATCATCTAATGTACTATCTACGACAGTACGACCTTGTAACGGTACAACTTCACCAGATGGCTTCGTTTCATCCACTTTTAAAATTTCATCAGCTACCTTGTAGAGTTCTTCTAAGGTTTTTGGCGTTTCTAATTGTTTCATCATCAACACGTGGGCAGAGTTAAAGCCAGTAATGCTATCGTTGTATAAGTCGGAAATATTGATGAACTTATCACCGCCTCGATCCACAACAGTTTGTACATAACTAGCCATCTCTTTTGGTACTGTGGACACACCTTCTTGGAATGTATTGATTTCTTTTTTCTCTGTTACAGGTGCAATAAACCCACACAATATGAAACGGATGAGCATACTGTATAACTCAATATCATCATGTTCTGTATCGCCTTGTAATCGTTTTAAATCTTCTTTGCAGTCAGCAACGGTAAACATATCTCCTTTACGGCATTGGTTGACAATGGCTTGTTCTATCATATTCTTCGTATCTTGTAATTCTTTCCCTTTATTAATCATACCGAAATATAGGGTATCAAGAGTGGTAATTAAAAACTCTTCATTGTGACGTAGCAAATGAGCTTGCGACTCATGACATAGCATGGAACGACGGAACTGGGTATCGAAATAAAAATCTAAAATTTGTTCTTTCGTATTCCAATCTCCACCAGACATAGCTTCAATCAATTCTCTGCGTTCTTGTTTCATCCACGTAATTGCAGATAACTGAAAGTCTGTATCGGCTACGTAAACTAGGTTCTGTTTCTTAGCTCGATTAATAAAATCCGTTATATAGACAGGATCATTAATAGGCTCTAAATATTCATGTGCAATATAGTAGGTTTTATGATCTAAGGCAGAATCAAAGCTGTCTGTTTTCCATCCTAATTTAGGCACCACATCCTTAGAGTCTTTGATGAGTTCATTCATATGATGTACAAAGGAAATTCCTTTTTCTGTACGCGGTAATAAATCCATATCTTGATCATACCGTGTAGCAAAGAGCATCATCTCCCTCACTTGGTCTAATCGATGCCAACCTGGGTATACATTATAGGAAACATAGGCTACCCCTCGTTCGGACAAGTTCACATTACAGATCTCTAAGATTTTATCTTTCACCACATCTGGCACCCAAGACCAAATACCATGAACGATGATGTAATCGAATGTGCCAAAATCTTTGTCAATTTTTAGAATATCTTGTTCTATTAATTTGACATTTTTTAATTCCATAGCCTCGATAATTTCATTGCCGATCTCAATTTGAGACCCACTAAGGTCAACACCTACAAAAGACGCCTCTTGGTGGTACACAGCTTGTCCAATGATATTCCCACCCATAGAACAACCTAGTTCTAACACGCTAGCCTCTTTTGCTGGTACTGGATCCAAACCCCATAATTTTGCTTTTGCTTCTAAACTATTAATAGACGTTACCCCAAAGGATTTAGAGGGATATATCAATTCGTTATAGGAATCTTTTAAGTGTTTAATCACTGCTGTTTCTTCTTTAGAAATTGCTGTTTTCTTATTTACGTTCATTATCAATGCCTTTCTTACTAATTGATTCATTTATATATTATCATTTGTATTCTTATCTTCTAACTATATTCAATGTAATCAATTTATTATAACAAACTATCATGACTTTTGCTAATATTCTATACACAACATTGACAAATTTTCTTATAAAATATGCAATACCTGTAAAAGTATAACAATCGTGTAAATGGCAAACCCTGCATATAGGATATTTACTATCCGGTTCACTATCACTTCTAGATTCATACGTCCCTTTTTGAAGAGTCTTTCATAGCGCAATAAAAAGAGGTCTGGTTGACGAGAATTAGAGGCACTTAACACAATACGATACGTCTCAACAGCAGAACGAATACCCACTATAATACTTACACAAACGAGACCAACTAGCAAAACATCTAGCCATTGAGGGTCACGTATGAATCCTTTCACTAGTAAAATACCTATCACATCTGCAGCCCCTGTAAACACAATTCCACTCATGACCAAACCAGCCACTGCCTTAGGAGATACAAAATTTAAAATATCCTGCAATGCATGACCAGCATGTTCCGCTTTTTCCTCTTTTGATTCCGATTTCATCCACCTGTGAATTGACCACAATTGGTACATAGTCCACGCTGTCAAATACGCTAAATACATGTGTAATTCTGTCATACTATCCCTCCATTCTGTTTCTGCATTATCATATAATTTCCATACCTGTTCTATGATTAATACTAACACAGTACGTGAAAATGTACTACTAGAAAATGATTCATACTATTATTAATGACTCACTTATTTGTCGATGGCAGTAGTCATACAATTTTCCCTTTACTAATGAAAGAATACCTAGCCTACATTAGGTTAGGTATTCATAGTCTTTATAGCAAAATATTATTTCCCCTCTTTAACTTGGAAAATTTCTCCTGTGAAAGCGTCAATTTTAACCTCTACTTCACGTGTTAAGGTTTCTCCATCGATTTCATAATGAACGCGACCTTTGTCTGTATCGAACTTCACTTTTTCAATGCGATAATCAGGATACGCGTTTTTAAAGATTTCCATCGCTTTTTCTTGTGTAATTTGTACTTGTTGTTGTGTTGCTACGGCTCCTGTTTGCTGTGGTACAGCACTATTTGTCGTTCCTGCTGGTGTTCCATTCACCACTGGTGCTACTTGGATAGCCCCTTTTACAGCTGGAATGGCACGTGTGTACTGTTCACGATCTTGATACCAGAACCAGCCCATTGCACAACCTGTCACGATTACGCCTACTAAAAAAGAAATAATGTTTCGTTTCATACTATGTCTCCTCAATCAAATGTTACATTCTTAACGCTCATATAGAAATTATCAATCGCCTATACTACATTAATATAGTGCGTCTATAACATACACCTACAGTGTATATCTAAATATTTCTATGTGAACTCATGAGAATATAGTATCATATCTTTATTTCTGCAAGCAAGAGCTAGAGCCAAACTTCATCAAACTTTTAAACTACTCACCTTATACCATCTGTTATTACAATATCTAGAAATCATAAAACTTTTATTATCTCTCTATATTAGCATTCTATGATATTAGAGTTGTAATTGAATCCTTACAATACATCATAGATTTTATAATGTCCTAGGACTTGCAAGTAATTGGACAGGTCTCGTACTTCTGTTAACGCTTGTTGTACTTCTGCTTCACGACCTTCCCCCTCAATGTCGATATAGAAAAAGTACTCCCACGGCGTGTGCATACATGGTCGTGACTTAATATTGACCATGTTCAGCTGATAGTTTTCAAAAACTCGT
The DNA here is from genome assembly GCA_963544145.1 of uncultured Veillonella sp. GTDB lineage: Bacteria > Bacillota > Negativicutes > Veillonellales > Veillonellaceae > F0422. The sequence goes on along the minus strand of CAUUEA010000012.1, from coordinate 27,486 downwards.
AGGACTTTCACCAGTGCCCCTGGCGTATTCGGTGTTTGCACGATGATGCTCAGCTTGTGGGCATCACGGATCATTACGTCCTTGTGGGTGATGATGAAGAATCGCGTAAAGTTTTCCTTAAAATTTGCAATGTCCGGCGCCAACAGTGTGAGGCCGTATAGTTCTTTGGCAGATGCATTAGCAATGCATGCTCTCGTTATATCCTGTGTATCACTTACGTATTTCGCGCTCATGGCGGTATTATTCATAGGTCCTAATTTCCATGAACTGTGAGTTGCCAAAAATTGCGAGCACTGCATGAGGGCTTGCTCGTGAGAGTACACCTCTTGAATCTTGTCTAGGGTCGCACCTGGTACACCTAGCAAACTATGGCTGATACGATGGCGCACTTCTCCTACGATGTGAATGTTTTTATCCTTGATCAAGTCCGTGCTGTCTCGCACTTCCCCGACGATGGAGTTTTCAATGGGCAATATGGCATAATCGATGCGCCCTTCATGGACAGCCTGTACCAGCTCCCGATGACTTTGACAGCGTTCAATCCGTTGCCCTTCCACGGATCCGCCCTTTTCTATATATTTTGAAAGTACATTCTGCAACACTTCATAGGCATAGGCCCCAGGTACACCTGTGTAGCCTAGCACAGAGTGCGCTAACTGTAAATCTGTAACTCTTTCATCTGCCATGGTAACTCCTCCTATTTCCCTCTTCTTACCAAACATGTTTACATGCAATATTTTACACTGCCCAATACTGACATATGTATTCTATTATACACAAAAGCACCTGAAAACTTAACTACCCTTCATAGACTCAATATCCAGTTCGCCTCGATATGGCCTATAAACTTTCTTCTAAACATACAAAAAATCCTTGCTATATGGATACTCCTATGCTAGAATGTGGTTAGTATATCCGCAAGAGCGGTCCCATAAGGATGGTGCGCCCCACCATGAAATGTCTTATCATTTCGCAAGAGAGGCCCTATAAGGATGGTGCGCCCCGCCATGAAATGTCTTGTCATTTTGCAAGAGAGGCCCTATAAGGATGGTGCACCCCACCATGGATATACTAATTTGCAATATCAGCCGAGCAATGTCTCGGCTTTTCTTTTTATCTAGTAGGAACTCACTTCCTAACACTTATCACATGCACTTTAATTAGAAAAGGAGTGATACCATGCAACGAACTATCTATCTCGGCGGAGGCTGTTTTTGGGGCTTAGAGGCCTATTTCAAACGTATTCCTGGCATTATAACAACCTCTGTGGGCTATAGCAATGGGCATCATACCAACCCTTCCTACGAAGAGGTCTGCCGTGGCAGTGGCCATGTGGAAACTGTAAAAGTGACTTATGACGACACAACCATATCCCTATCCCAAATCATTCAATATTTTCTACGAGTAGTGGATCCTTTCAGTGTCAATAAACAAGGCCCTGATACAGGTATCCAATATCGTAGTGGCATCTATTATGAAAGTCTCGTGGATAAAGCTACTATCGAAGAGGTCTTAGCCTTAGCTAACTCACACTATCGCAAGCCCTTCGCGATTGAAGTGCTACCCCTCGATTCCTTTTACCCTGCCGAAGACTATCACCAAAACTATTTAGACACGAATCCTGGTGGATACTGTCATATTAACTTGTCCAAAGCCTATGAACCACTCATTGAGGAAAATGGGTATATAAAAAAATCCGATGAGGAGCTACAACGTGAGTTAGATCCTCTAGCCTACGCAGTGACCCAACAAAGCGACACCGAAAGGCCCTTCTCCCATCACTATACGGAAGAGTTTCGCCCTGGCCTGTATGTAGACATAACTACGGGAGAACCTTTGTTTATGTCCGCTGAGAAATTTGATTCTGGCTGTGGTTGGCCTAGCTTTGCCAAGCCTATCAACAGCGATGTGATTCGGTACTACCAAGATAATAGCCTATTGGGGCATACTCGTATCGAAGTGCGCAGTCGCATTGGTGATGCCCACTTAGGCCATGTTTTTGAAGATGGACCTAAAGATATGGGAGGCCTTCGATACTGTATAAACGGCGCCGCCCTTCGTTTCATTCCCCTCGAAGAGCTAGAGGCACAAGGCTATGGGGCGCTACAAGGAATCGTGCAAGAATCGATTGATAAATAGCCATCGCCCCTATTTACATACCTATACTTCTTCCTAGAGCCCCACCATAGCGCACTTAGGCTAGATGATGCTTTCTTATAGCTGGAAATCTAAATTACACAAACGAAAAAGAATGCCATATACTCCGGAGTAAATCTCAGTGGAACGTAAATTTACGGAGGAGTGTATGGCATTCTTTCATTTGCTATATAAAAGATTTTCCCAGAAGGTAATGCTTATCCTAAGTGTGCTATGACAGCGTCAGTCATGCCTTGGGTATTCACTTTTGTGAATCCTTCACGGTACATATCCCCTGTACGATAGCCCGCATCAAGAACGGCTGTTACCGCTTGTTCAATGGAGTCTGCTACTGTTGGTAAGTCCAAGGAGTAACGACACATCATTGCTGCCGACAAAATCGTACCTAGTGGATTGGCAATGCCTTGTCCTGCAATATCAGGTGCCGATCCATGGATTGGTTCATACAAGGAAGTCCCTGTCCCGATGGAAGCAGATGGCAGCAAGCCAAGAGAACCAGAGATAACGGCCCCTTCATCACTCAAGATATCGCCAAATAAGTTTGTTGTCACTAGGACGTCAAATTGACCTGGATTCGTTACAAGTTGCATAGCTGTGTTATCTACATAGTAGTAATCCATAGAAATATCTGGATTCACTTCTGCTTTTTCTTTCGCAATTTTACGCCACAAACGAGAAGATGCCAATACATTAGCTTTGTCTACGCTCACTACTTTGCCGGAGCGTTTACGTGCTGTTTCTACTGCTACATCCATGATACGTTCTACTTCATAACGAGCGTATGTCTCTTTATCCCAAGCAAATTCTGTTGGGCCTTCTCCTTGTGCTTCTTCCCGTTCTCCAAAGTAGATGCCACCTGTTAATTCACGAACGATAACGAAGTCAACGTTTTCTACTAATTCTGGTTTCAACGGAGAGAATTCACGCAATGCTGGATAGATTTTCACTGGTCGCAAGTTGCAGAACAAGCCCAATGCTTTACGCAAACCAAGGATGGCTTTTTCTGGACGGATGGATGGATCTACATCATCCCATTTAGGACCGCCTACAGCCCCTAGTAATACAGCATCTGCTGCTTGGCACGCATCGATCGTATCTTGTGGCAATGGTTCGCCGAAAGCATCGATAGCTGCACCGCCGGCTTTTTTCTCAATCCAATTCGCTGTCACACCGGCTTTGGCAAACGCTGCGTCCACCACCGCACGGGCGGAATTTGTTATTTCTTCCCCAATGCCGTCACCAGCAATTAGGACAATTTGTTTTTCACTCATAATATTCCTCATTTTGAAAGTCTCTACACTATACTAAGATATGCTGCTTATCTAATGGCTAATCTCTAATAGCTTAGCCTAGGATACCTTATTAACAAAATTAATCTTGTCTTGTTTTTGCAAAATTCACCAATCCACCTGCTTTGGCAATATTTTGCACAAATTGTGGTAATGCTGTTCCCTGGTAGCTTTCACCAGTTGTCACATTATGTACAATACCGGTAGCCATTTCTACTGCGATTTCGTGACCTTCTTGAATACGGTCCACTGCATCACCAATTTCTATGACTGGCAAACCAATGTTGATAGCATTGCGGAAAAAAATACGAGCAAAGCTATCGGCTACGATGCAAGAAATGCCTTTTTCTTTAATCACCGCCGGTGCATGTTCACGTGAGGAGCCGCAGCCAAAGTTTTTGCCAGCCACCATAATTTCACCAGCTTTTACATTCGGTGCAAAGGTAGTGTCAATATCTTCCATAGCATGTTCCGCCAATTCCGCCATATCCGCAATCGCCAAATAGCGCGCTGGAATGATTACATCTGTATCTACATTGTCGCCGTAGCGCCAAATCGTTCCTTGAAAGTCTGCCATATTATACCTCCTCAGGGCTTGCTAAATACCCTGCTACTGCACTTGCTGCCGCTACATAAGGGCTTGCTAAATATACTTCACTATCCACATGTCCCATACGACCACGGAAATTACGGTTTGTCGTAGAAACAGTGCGTTCTCCCTCTGCCATGATACCCATGTAACCACCTAAGCAAGGGCCACACGTTGGTGTACTTACGGCACAACCTGCTTCGATGAAGATGTCCATTAAGCCTGCTTTCACAGCTTGGTTATATACATCTTGAGACCCTGGGATAACGATACAACGCACGAAGTCCGCTACCTTGCGACCTTTAAAAATTTCTGCGCACATTTCTAAATCTTCAAAGCGACCATTCGTGCAAGAACCGATGATAACTTGATCGATTTGAATACGTTCTTCTTTTACAATATCTTTCATATAATGCGTATTGGAAGGAAGGTGCGGATATGCAACCACTGGAGTTAATTCGTCTAATTGAATTGTCACTACTTGGCAATATTCTGCATCTTCATCTGCTGCAATTGGTTCGATAGGACGTGTGATACGACCTTGAATGTACTCCTCTGTCACTGCATCGTAAGGAAATACGCCGCATTTACCACCCGCTTCGATAGCCATATTACAGATGGTCAAACGGTCTGCCATTGTCATATATTGCACGCCAGATCCATGGAACTCAAGAGCTTTATAGCGAGCTCCATCCACACCAATTTTACCGATTAAATCCAATACAATATCTTTACCGGAAATCCATTTTGCAGGTTTTCCTTCTAACACGACTTTAATCGTTTCTGGCACTTTGAACCACGTTTTGCCTTCTGCCATAGCGACCCCAGCATCCGTGGAACCCACGCCAGTAGCAAAGGCATTCAACGCACCATAGGTGCAAGTGTGAGAATCGGCACCGATGATCATTTCCCCTGGTCCAATCAAACCTTGTTCTGGCAATAATACGTGCTCAATACCCATACGGCCTACTTCGAAATAGTGTGTAATCTTATGTTGTCGTACGAAATCACGCATCACTTTGGCTTGTGTGGCAGATTTAATATCTTTATTTGGTGTGAAATGGTCCGGTACTAAATAGATGCGCTCTGCATCGAATACAGGTTTACCGATTTTTTCAAACTCTTTTTTTGCTGGTGGAAATGTAATATCGTTCATCAAGATGAAATCTAATTGACACTCGATCATTTGACCTGCTTTTACTTCTGCAAGCCCTGCATGGCGTGCCATATTCTTTTCTGTAATCGTCATACCCATGACATTAACCCTCCTGGTTTCCAAACTCTTGTTCTAATTCTTTTGCTAAATAAAATGCATTCACTGCGTTGATATAAGCGTTTACACTGGATTTGACAATATCTGTGCTCACCCCACGACCTTGGAATTTGCGGCCATTATAGTTGACTTTCACAACCGCTTCCCCAAGTGCATCCTTGCCTACTGTTACGGAACGGATTTGGAAATCTTCCAACACAAATGGTGTATTCACTAGTCGTTCGATAGCTCTGAAAGAAGCATCTACCGGGCCATCACCAACAGCGGCATCCATGCGCTCTCCATTCGGTGTTAATACACGAATGCTCGCAAGAACATACCCATTTTGATCAGAATGGTAATCGTGTTGCACCACGTGGAATGCGTGTTTATGATGCATAGTATCCATCACTAAGGCATAAATATCTTCATCGAAGACTTGTTTTTTCTTATCAGCTAAGGCTTTAAATTGAACGAACAACTCATTAACACGTTCTTCTTCTAACTGAAAGCCTAAATTCACTAGATGATCTTCAAAGGCATGACGTCCAGAATGTTTACCTAATACGATAGACGTTTTTTCTGCCCCTACGCTAGCAGGAGTCATGATTTCATACGTGGTTGGATTGTTCAACATACCATGTTGATGAATACCGGACTCATGGGCGAAGGCGTTGGCACCTACGATAGCTTTATTAGGAGATACGGCCACACCGCAAAGTTTGCTCACCAATTTACTAGTGCGAGTGAATAGTGGCGTATTGATATGTACATCAAATGGATATTGGTCATGACGTGTTTTGATAGCCATGACCACTTCTTCGATAGCCACGTTACCAGCTCGTTCCCCTAAGCCATTCATAGTACATTCCACTTGGCGAGCACCAGCTTCGATAGCTGCCAATGTATTCGCATTAGCAAGACCTAAATCATTGTGACAGTGTACACTGATGATGGCGTTTTCGATGCCTTTCGTATGCTCTTTAATATAGCGAATACGACTACCGAATTCTTCTGGTGTCATGTAACCTACTGTATCTGGTACATTCAAGATAGAAGCACCACCTTCAATAGCTACTTCAAAGACACGGCATAAATAATCTAAATCCGTACGAGATGCATCTTCTGCGGAGAACTCAATTTCATCGAATTTACCTTTCGCAAACTCAAGGATATGTTTCACAATATCTAGTACTTCTTCACGAGTCTTTTTTAATTTATATTCTAGGTGAATATCGCTAGTCGCAATAAACACATGAAGACGACTGCGCTCTGCCCCCACTAATGCTTCTGCTGCTTTTGTTACGTCATTTTCATTGGAGCGAGCAAGTGCTGCGATGGTACATCCACGCACCTCCCTTGCAATCGTAGATACCGCCTCAAAATCACCATCCGATGCAGCTGGGAACCCGGCTTCGATAACATCTAATCCAAGGCGTACAAGAGATTGTGCAATCTCTACTTTTTCTGGTGTTTGAAGGGACACACCTGGTGTTTGCTCCCCATCGCGTAGTGTAGTATCAAAAAAATAAATTCTGTTGTCCATAATATTCCTCTTTCTAAAATAAAAAATCGCCCCCAGAGATGACTATGCATCCCTAGGGGCGTTATCTGTAGCGTATTGGTTTCATAGAAGTTTTACATTTTACATGATGTATAAACTAGTACTACATCACAGATTCTGTCTCTATCTAGTGCGATTGTTTGTCACAATCACCGCATATTCTACTGCTAGTAAGCTATGCTTAAAACTATCAGAACATTCTAATAGAGTCTACTTATACTGTATGCCTTATACAGATTTCATCGTAAAATGTAAGAAACACTAATCAACCTATGATACAAAAAATCCCCTCAATGTGCAGCGCACATCAAGGGGCATTATCATTGTAATAACACGGTCCCACCCTAGTTGGTTCTCACAGTTATAACGGAACTACCGTCGATGACTACTTAGTTTCACCATCGCTGCTCACAGGGGAGTTTCAATATAACCGTTCTACTACTTCGCACCAACCAGTAGCTCTCTGAAAGCAACTAACTATATCTTTATACCTGCTCATCGCATTTGCTTTATATAACTGAAGACTATTCTATAGCATTTTAAGTCGCTTGTCAATAGACTAATGTGTTTTTTATTTTTATATATACACAATACGAATAGATTCTGCTATAATGAAATTATAGAAGAGTCTTCAACGTGCGTTGGGCTTATCTCTTCCTACTCTATAGGAGGAGGTGGTACTATGAAAAAGTTTTTCAGAAAAATCAATGTATTGATTTTGATTTTAAAACTGCTAGTACAAATCATTGATTTGTTCAAATAATTAATGATAAAGCCTAACGAAAGAGGTTCGCACCCTCTATACGTTAGGCTTCATCTTTTTTCTAGCTTGAGATGAGCCTAACGCCAGCACACGTTGACGGCTCTTCTTTTTACGTCTTAAGTATAGCACTGTTTGTAATAAAAAACAATAGGTGTAACGGTGTCATAGGCCACAAAACACCCTACAACTCTTCTGTTTTATACACGGTATACCCTTCATAGTAGTAACTATGGTCGATGCCCTTCATGTATACTTTTCTATCATGGATTCGATCAGTTAATGCACTTTTTAATAGATGCTTGATTTCAGTATCTTTAATAGGGCTCCGTTCCATGGCTAGTAAATAATCATCTTTATCTACTAAACTCCAATCTACCACGAGATGTAGTTCTTGTTTCAACATTAGGTCTAGCCAGATTCTAGCACTTCTTCCATTGCCTTCTCTGAAAGGATGTGCCACATTCATCTCCACGTATTTTTCAACAATCTCATCAAATGTAGATTGCGGCATCTTTTCTATACTTTCAAGGGCAGACTGTAAATACATGACAGGGGCAAATCTAAAATTGCCTTTCACCATATTCACAGTTCTAACTTTACCTGCAAAGTCATATATATCTTTAAATAAATATCTATGTATGGCTGCTAATTGCTCGAAAGAACCTACCGGATACTTCTCTAAAACAGTAGTATCAAACAGCTCTAAGGCTTTCTTCTTACTAATCCGCTCTTCCTCCTTAGCAAGTTCTACAGAATTGGTTATCCCCAATTTATTTTGCAATACCATACCACCACCACCTTCTAGCACAAAATACACAGACTTTTCTAATAGTTATCATTATAATAAAAATCTTCTAAAATATATGTTGTCACAGGAGTTACAAACCGTTCATATAAAAGGACTGCAACCAGAATCTATTTTATTCTTGTTACAGTCCTTTCTTCATGACATACTCAGTATGCCTTATTTTTTATTGTCAATGGCTGCTTTCACAAATCCCTTGAATAATGGATGTGCATTGTTTGGACGGGATTTCAATTCTGGGTGGAATTGTACGCCCACGAACCAAGGATGATCTGCTACTTCAACGCATTCTACTAGACGATTGTCAGGGGATGTACCAGAGATAATCAAACCCGCATCTGTCAATTGTTGACGATATGCATTGTTAAATTCCCAACGGTGACGATGGCGTTCGTAAATCAAGTCTTCGCCGTATGCTTCATGTACTTTTGTACCAGGTACTGTTTTACATGGGTATACGCCTAGACGCATTGTACCGCCTTTTTCATCTACATCTACTTGGTCGTCCATTAAGTCGATAACAGGGAACTGGCAACTTTCATCAAATTCTGTAGAAGTAGCCCCATTCATATCCAATACGGAACGAGCAAATTCCATGACAGATGTTTGCATGCCCAAGCAAATGCCAAGGAACGGTACTTTGTGTTCACGAGCGTATTGGATAGTAGCAATTTTACCTTCTACACCACGGCAACCGAAACCGCCTGGCACTAAGATACCATCTACATCTTTGTATACTTCCGCTAAATCAGTACCTTCTGCTTCTACCGCTTCAGAGTCAACCCATTTAATGTTTACTTTAGTATCTTCAACGATACCTGCATGACCCAATGCTTCTGCTACAGAAATATACGCATCATGTAATGCTACGTATTTACCAACAAGAGCGATGGTAATTTCTTTTTTAGGATTCAAGATTTTGTGAACCATTTCTTTCCATTCTGTCATATCTGCAGGGCGATCTTCTAGGTTCAATTTACGCACTACAATGCTATCTAACCCTTCATCTTGCATCATCAAGGGTACTTCATAGATAGTGCTACAAGTGCGGTTTTCCACGATTGCATCTGGATCTACGTCACAGAATAATGCCAATTTATCTTTCATTTCACGGGAAATTTCTTTTTCCGTACGGCATACAATGATATCTGGTTGAATACCAATGCCACGAAGTTCTTTTACGCTATGTTGTGTTGGTTTTGTTTTCAACTCGCCCGCTGCACTGATATATGGTACCAATGTTACGTGAATATATAACACATCATCACGATTTACTTCTTTTTTCACTTGGCGGATGGCTTCTAGAAACGGCAAGCTTTCAATATCCCCTACAGTACCACCGATTTCCGTGATAACCACATCGGCATTATCTTCTTTACCTACGCGGAATACAGCATTTTTAATTTCATTCGTAATATGAGGGATAACTTGTACAGTAGAGCCAAGGTATTCACCTTTACGTTCTTTATTGATGACAGACCAATACACTTTACCAGCGGTAATATTGGATGTTTTACCTAAGTTAATGTCGATGAAACGTTCATAGTGACCTAAATCTAAGTCAGTTTCTGCACCGTCGTCAGTGACGAACACTTCACCATGTTGATAGGGACTCATTGTGCCCGGGTCAATATTGATATATGGATCAAATTTTTGAATTGTCACCTTATATCCACGATTTTTCAACAAACGTCCCAAGGATGCTGCAGTAATGCCTTTACCTAATGATGATACGACGCCACCTGTTACGAAAATATACTTTGTTGACATGATGCCTCCCTATTAATTATATGCTTCTGATTACATTTTTTCAGGAGCGGAAATACCTAAGATACCAAGACCATGTTGTAATACATGTGCTGTTGCTGTAATTAAGCCTAATCGAGCTTGTTGTAATTCTGGATCAACGCCCATGATACGACCTTGTTTATAGAAGGAATGGAATAAACTTGCTAGATCGTATAAGTATTTAGCGATACGATGTGGGGCTTTATTATTAGCAGATAATTGAATCTCTTCTGGGTAGGCTGCTAATTTTTTAATCAATTCCACTTCTTGTTCACTTTGCAATGCTGTGAAAGATGTATTTGCCCAGTCGCCATAGGAAATACCTGCTTCTTTTACTTGTCCAAAAATACTGTGAATACGCGCATACGCATATTGGATATAGTACACTGGATTGTCGTTAGATTTAGAGGATGCCAAGTTGATATCGAAGTCCAATTGACTATCTAAGGAACGCATTAAGAAGAAGTATCTCGCTGCATCCACCCCTACATCTTCAATCAATTCATCTAACGTAATGGTTTCACCTGTACGTTTAGACATTTTTACAAGTTCTCCATCACGGTATAGGAATACCATTTGTAATAACAGAACTTCTAGTTTATCTGGATTGAATCCAAGCGCTTCCATAGCTGCTTTCACGCGAGCAATATAACCATGGTGGTCAGCGCCCCAAATGTTAATTAATTGTTTATAACCACGTTCGTATTTATCTTTATGGTATGCAATATCTGCGGCTAAGTATGTTGGTTCTCCATTATCCCGGATAACAACGCGATCTTTGTCATCACCATATTGCATAGATGCTAGCCAGTAGGCACCATCTTTTTCATACATTCCGCCAGATTCTAATAGCTGATCCACTAACTTACGAATTTCACCGCTTTTATGCAAACTGCGTTCACTAAACCAACGGTCAAATCCAACACGGAAATTACGCAATGTTTTACGTAATCCATTTAATTTTTCTGTTAAAGCAAATTCTTTAAAGAATGGAACACGCTCTTCTTCTGGAAGTACTGCGAAGAAATCGCCTCTCCAGTTAATCAATTCTTGCGCCGTATCGATAACATCTTGACCACGATAGCCAGATTCAGGGAACTCATGTTTCATATCTAATAATTCTAAATAACGAGCATTCACAGAGGCCGCTAAGTTATCGATTTGTTTACCTGCATCATTAATGTAATATTCAGCAAACACATTATATCCTGCAGCACGCATCAAATTCACTAACGCACTACCATACGCAGCACCACGACCATGCCCTACATGTAACAAGCCTGTTGGGTTGGCACTGACATACTCAATTTGCACTGTATCTTCTTCACGGAGTGGTGCGTTACCATATGTTTCCCCTGCTGTTAATATATTTTTTAAAGTATCGTAAATCACATCCGATGCTAAGAAGAAATTAATGAATCCAGCACCTGCTACTTCAGCACGCGTTAACCAATCATAATTCATATGGGAAATGATGATCTCAGCAATTGCTCGTGGATTGGATTTTGCCACACGAGCAGATTGCATAGCAATATTCGTGGAAAAATCGCCAAATTCTTTCTGCGGTGGCACTTCCAACTGTGCCTCTGGATAGGCACCTTCTGGTAATTCTCCTTGTTCCAGAGCTATCTGCAAAGCATCCTTAATGGCTGCCTTCAAAACTTCTTTCATGTCCATAATGTACATCCTCCCAAATCTCTACATATAGTTGATTGTAAAATTGCCATTCACCACCAACAGAGATATCATATCCTAAACAAATATGGCCCTTGCCATCGTTCAAATCTATATCTAATTCATGGGTTAGCATCGCTAGTTCTACCGCCCCATATGGCGTTTCCAAACTGGCAATGTTAGTTTTCCCCAGTTGATACTCGTGGCGCATAGAAAATTCACCAGTTCGCAAGAGTACTACCGAATCCTTATAGGCTTTAATTGTCGTTTTCGTATTCCCCAAACCAGTGACTTCACTTTCATCATAAATAATGTGTTTCGCCAAAGCTGTTTCATAATACTTACCAGAGGATACTAATTCCACCACCGTATCTTCTCCATCCGCATCACGTTGCGTACTTTTCACGGACACAATGATTCGTTTCATCAGCATTCCTCCTCTCGTATTCACGCGCTATCTGTATCATTTCATTATATCACAATTTGCTGCAATGAGAGCATCTTTTTGAGACCGTTCCATGCGCTTTACTTGCTGCTCCATGGATTGGGCGTCTTGCTTTCTACTGAAAGCTGTACTCCACACCAAAGTTACCGGCCTTCGACCTCGTGTATACTTAGCGCCCCCTTTAATTTCACCATTATGGGCTCGTATGCGTTTTTCTAAATCCGTGGTCCACCCCGTATAGAGAGAGCCATCTGCACAGCGCACCATATAGGTGTAAAACTTTTCTTCCATCTTACTCACCAGCTGGGATTGGGGCTAAGTCAACAGACTGAATCACCACTGGTTCTTTGGGCGCATCGCGCTTATCCCGTGGCACACGACTGATGGCTTCCACTACATCCATGCCCTGCACAACCACTCCGAAGATAGTATGTTTATTATCTAACCAAGGCGTTGGTGCCACTGTAATAAAGAACTGGGCATTCCCTGTATTAGGGCCTGCATTAGCCATCGCTAAGATACCCATTTTATTAAAGTGTAAATCATTGCTTACTTCATCAGGAATCGTATACCCAGGACCACCTTTCTTATTATCTCCACCTTGGATCATGAATCCATCGATAACACGGTGAAAGGTTAGATTATTGTAATATCCCTGCTCAATTAAACTTTTAAAGTTTTTCACAGTAATAGGCGCCTTGCTACCATACAGGCGCACTTTGATATCCCCTTTATTGGTATGAATCGTAGCATATTCATCAGCAATCGGAGTCGCATCAAAGCTAGGCATTTTTGTTTCTACTTTTACTTCTTTCCCTACTTCAGATTTTGCTTGCTCAGCTGCATCAGTACCACAAGCAGCTGTCACTACTAGTGTTGTTCCTAATAGCGCGCTCAGTAAGATACGTTGTATATTCATTCATTATCTCCATTTCTAAAATAAAAACCACCGTTAGATGAAACCTCTAACGGCGGTCTTTACTCATTGTATCATACTTGGCGCAGATGTGCAAAAAGAATCTACCCTATCTCGTCAAGACTTGGCGAATATAATAGCCACGTGCTCGCAAGGAACCATTCAAATACACAATCTCATTCGACTTCACACGAATCAAGTATAGTGGATCCTCACGATCTAATAATTTCCCCATACCAATTTCTGTTAGTACTTTACCATACTCTTCATCATCAGGACCTAACACCGTCGCTACACCTTGAATCTGAACACACTTCGCTGTACCTGGTCCCTCATAAGGATCAAACACAGTAATAGATACATTTTTATCTTCTTCTAAGTGAAAGAACTTCTCACCGCCTTCAGAGAAAATATCAATGTATCCATCATGCACAGTATATGATAGTGGAGTACAACGTACACCCGTTTCACTATGCGTCGCTAACACACACGTATGATGGGCTTTCAAAAAATCAACAATCTCAACATGCAATTCACGTGGGTCCATCTTTCTTGCGGCTTTATCCTTCTCTGTCCAAAAAGAAGCTGCTACTTTATAATCCATTAATTCTCCTTTCACCCCTGCACGAACTTACCTCATCCTATTATAGCACTAACAAGTATATCCATTTCAAGTACTTACAAAATAATTTTGAAAGTTATTATTAAAAACAGACCAATCTACAACAAAAAAAAGTACCACAGCTCCAAAGCAAACTAATCAAAGCGCACCTTTGCAGATGATACCACTAAAAGCTGTATAACCAAGCTCAAAACAATTGCCATACATTCTAAAAATATGATATACTATAAATAACAAAAGAAGAGCCATCAACGCGTCTAAGGCGTTAGGCTCATCTCAGAATTCTATAACGTGAAATATGCCTAACGTGTATAAGTGCTTCCGACACTTATTTTGACGTTAGGCTTTTCACTTACATTTGCATATAAGTTAAAACTGCTACAACAAGCAATCCGAATTGAATTAATAACATTAAAACTTCGAACAGTGTCATAGTATCACCTCCTCCCATCATAGGAAGAGATGAGACCCTTGAGGAACGCAGTTAGGCGTAGTAGCCTTTGTGGCGTTCCTTCACTACCTAACTAACACAAACCCAAGAAGAGCACGGTGTGCCCCGAACAAACATTATGAAATACCGTTTGTGAGGGGTATGCCGTGCTCTTCCCTTTATCTTATTCAGTTACGAACGCCACGAGGCTACATAGCGAAACCAGAGATACCCCAAAGGCTAAATAACGTTACAAGAGATGCCCCTAGCATTATGAAAAATGCCACATAATCAATGCCCTGTAAACTCACTTTCCGCATAAATGTATGCTGCTGATTTCCAAAGCCTCTTAGTTCCAACGACAATGCCATCGTCTCAGATCGACTCAATGATTTCAGCATCAACGGTTGAATCACAGTCATGTAAGATTTTATCTTTGTCAGCCAATTCCCCTCTAAAGACATACCTCGACACGCCTGCGCTTCTTGCACCGCTTTACTTTCACGTAAAAAGTCAGGCACAAAGCGTAGGGCCGCTGTAAACATAAAGGCATACGCATAGGGAATACGACATTGTTGTACGAGCGCCACAGTTAAATCCTGCGTTTTTGTCGTCACAATAAGCATCATAAAGATAGTGGTCATCGTCAACATGCGCAATGCCGTTACCACAGCAGAGTCTACAGACCAGCTACCCAAGTACTGTACGATTCCTAAAAATGCAGAAAATCCAATCAAAGCCAACAAAGGTTTCCATTGACGATGCAGAATACCGCCGATGAGCATCAACAGCAACTCCACACCAAATAATGCCAGCAGTAACTCTGGTGTTTTCATAGCAATGGCTAAGATGGACACGAAGATAGTAGCCCAGATTTTTGTTAATGGTACAAATTTCATCGTTCTCCTCCTAACCTTTCACATGCTCTACATAGCGTAGTTCAAACTCTTTCATAGATTTACAATATCCTAAATCCGGTACCGTTTCACTGAGCACCACACTCGGTGGTTTTGTTAAACCAAGTTCCAACAAGTCCTCACGATTTGTAAATAATTCTTCTGGGGATCCATCGAATGCTTTTGTGCCATATCCCATAATGATGACCCTCGTAGAATATTCTGCCATAATCTCCATATCATGGGTAATTAATAGTATAGTCAAGCCTTGTTGTTGCAACTCTTGTAATAACGCCAATAGTCCTTTTGTTTCTGTTCCATCTTGACCGCTCGTTGGCTCGTCAAGAATCAACAATTTCGAATGCATTGCTAGGGCAGAGGCAATGGCTACCCGCTGCTTTTCTCCACGGCGTAAGCCCAATGGATAGGCCTCAGCTAAATGGGAAATACCTACTCGTTCCAATGCATCTCTCACGATAGTTCGGACCGTTTCTTTATCATATCCTAATTGCTCAGGACCAAACGCCACTTCTTCGGCTACCGTTTGACGGAACATTTGACGATCTGGTTGTTGGAACACATAGCCAATAAAACGCCCTCTTTCAGAGGTAGGCATATTCGTAATATCTTGTCCATCGTAGGAAATCTTACCTTCTACAGGCGTTTCCAAACCCACTAATAAGCGGGTCACCGTAGTTTTCCCACAACCATTACGGCCACCTAATGTAATGAATTCACCATCGCCAATAGTGAAAGTCACATCTTTCATAATATCTTGTCCCGGTACATAGGAAAAGCGCAAATTTTCAACTGTTAACATATTAGCGTTCTCCTTTCATCAGACTAGACTGAGCAACTGTTAAAGATAACCAAGGTGTATCTAAATCAATCCCTTTTGCTACTAATGATTTATAGGTCACAAATAAGGATGGCAACGCATCTACATAGGTATTTGTATCATACATGTAGGACAGCACTTCTTCTACAGAACTGTCGATTTTCAACGTTCCCTCATCGACTAGCGCCATGCGGTTTGCATACGGCAATACAGCATGTAAGTCATGGTCGATAACAACCACAGTAATACCATGATCACGATTCAAGGAACCTACTAGGCGATATAACTCTTCTGTGCCTTCTGGATCCAAAGAACTTGTAGGTTCATCTAAGACTAAGATAGATGGGTTCACAGCTAACACAGAGGCAATCGCCAACCGTTGACGTTGACCGCCAGACAAGCTGTATACATTGCGGTCTTCTAAGCCTGTCAATCCCACTTGGTCCAATACGATAGATGTACGTTCTTGGATGGCTTCCGCTGTATAGCCACGGTTTTCAAGGGCAAAGGCTACTTCCTCTGCTACCGTCATGGTCACTAATTGTGTATCGTAGTCAGCTAAGACAATACCGATATCATCAGCTACATCTGGTATTTCTAATTGCGTCACTGCTTTACCGTTGATAAACACCATGCCTTCCATAGTACCACCGTAAAACTTAGGTACCGCTCCAGCCATGGCCATACAGATGGTAGATTTGCCACAACCTGCTGGTCCTGTAATAACAAGGAAATCTCCTTCGTTCACCACTAAATTGATATCTTTCACGGCATACTTCGTTTGATTTCCATAGCGATAACTCATATGGTCGATAACAATAGGCGCTTTCACAGACGGAACGATATGTAAATCGCTGTGATCACTGCTGTCCGTCAATTGTTGATCTTTCACAGTTTGGCGAGCCAATAATTTTTGCGCTGGAATGTACAAGAATGGTGCCACTACAGCATTACAAAGGGCCACCATCAACACCAATGGCCACATGGCATTCCAATACACATTGCTCGGCAAACCTAACACGAGGTATAAACAAGTAATAAAAGCTCCACCAGATGCCACAGTACTGATGAAAGAACTCAAGATAGGCATCAAGTTTAGCTTACCAATTTTTAGATTAGAAATGTAATGCACTAACACGGCGCATGTGAAAGCCCCCAATGGCTCACTGATTAGGTTGCCATATGGCAATGCCGATTTTGATGTAAACACATTAATCAAGGCCGCTACCAAGCCAATTCCCAAACTTTGTCGAAGTGTAGGACGCGTTAAGTTGATAGCTACGCAATAGGTTGCGATTGTCCAGTTCGGTGTAACCCCTGCCACACTTGGCGATACGGCATGTAAAATCGTTCCCAATGCCAGCATGATCGTACTTACCGTTATCCAACGAAACTGACCACCCTGCACATGAGTATAACTCAGTTTCGACACATCTTTGATTTCTTTCATTCGTTCCTCCCTAGTATCTTCTATATCACTTGTATCGTATATTCTAAAATACAATTATACTATTTTTTTACGATTCATGCTATCACTAACCCCAATATTTACATTCACTCTCTGCAAAGATTCTTACGATTCACCCTATCACTAAGGCAATTTTTATGTAGATGCAATTGGGTTATATGCGCCTACTTCTCCATACATCATGTAAACATGACGCTACACATATACTAATTATCTACACTGATTGTGTTTCTATTATCCTTCTACTATATCTAATAATGTCCTACAGTATTTTAACTCTCTATATACTACTCACACTACGGCAACCCATACAACACAAAAACCGCAACACTTTCTCCACTAAGAAACTGTTGCGGTCTTTTCCACTGTATAGCCACAGCCATTTATCCATGGCTAGCTGCAATGAGTTGTTTTGTATACGGATGTTCTGCAAGCCCTAGGTCTTTTGACGCCAAGGTTTCCACGATGGCACCATCTTTCATCACAATGATCCGATCTGTGAGAGCTTGTAACACACCTAAATCATGGCTGACAAACACATAGGTGAAAGGTTGCTCGTCGTACATCGTTTGAATGAGCTCAATCACCCGTGCTTGGTTGCATACATCTAGGGCACTAGTAGGCTCATCGAACAGCACCAATTGGGCGCCCACTGCCATTATACGAGCCAACACCAATCGTTGCAATTGCCCTCCGCTCAATTCATGGCGGTATTTCTTCCACACCGATGTATCCAATCCCACCTTTGAAAGCCACAATTCACAGCGCTCTTTCGCTTCTTGTTTTGTGCCCAATCCAAAGTTCAAGCATGGTTCTAGCATAAACTTCCCTAACTTCATACGAGGGCTAATGCTGTGATAGGAACTTTGGAACATCATCTGTAAGGAGCTATAGAATTCTCTTTCATTCCCTTTCCATTGTGATGTCGATTTTCCAAACAGAGTAAGCTCCCCTGCTGTTGGCTCTTCTTGTAAGGACAGCAATCGTAACAACGTACTTTTACCTGACCCACTGCCACCAGCAATACCGATGCGTTCTCGTTCCTGAACGGATACACTCACATCTTGCAGAGCCGTCACCGTTTCCCCTTTGCGAGTATATAGTTTACTGATCCCCTTTGCTTCTATTATCATACTTTCACCTCCTGTAAGGATTGTAAAAGTAATTTAGTATATTCATGCTGCGGATGCGACAATACCTCTTCGGTCTTACCCATTTCCACCAACACACCTTTGTGCATAATACCAACTCGGTCTGCCAAAGTCCGTGCTACTTGAATGTTATGCGTAATGAACAACAACGTATTCTGCAAGCGCTGTTGTACCTCTCCCAAGACATTGACAATATCTTGTTGCACTAGTACATCTAGAGCACTGGTTGGTTCATCAGCAATCAGTAGCTGTGGATGTATGAGCAAACTCATAACGATGGCTACACGCTGTTGCATACCCCCACTCAGTTGAAATGGATAGGACTCAAGCAATGCCTTTCCTCGTGGTAAGGAAACAGCCTCTAGCAGGTTCAAAATATCGCCTTCATCGTAGGCCTTTCCATGGGAGGCTAAGACTACTTTCATCTGCTCTCCAATACGTTTGAATGGGTTTAAATAATTACCTGGATTTTGGTAAATCATGGCTATATCTACACCACGCACACCTTGCCATTCCTTAGGTCCATAGGCGAGCAAGTTATCTCCCCCATAGTGGATGGCTCCCGCTAGGTCTGCCTGTTCCAGCAAACCTAGGAAAGCTTTCGCCACTGTGGATTTTCCAGATCCACTTTCACCAATGATGGCAAAGATTTCATTCTGTTTTAACGTGAAAGATACCTCTTTCACGACCTTTACTCCATCGTAAGAGACGGATAAATTGTCTACGCTTACTAAATCTGTATTAGTCAATGGTACTATCCTTTGTCATTACATAAGAATCAAATTGGGGCTGATATTTCGCCCGTTACACATGCCTACCATCTTGTAAGGCATCACTAATGTAATTTAATAACACAACAGTGATAAAAATTGCTAGCCCTGGATAGATCAAGAGCCAAGGCGCTGTTTGCAAGAAATCTCGAGCATTCAGCAAGATAGCACCCCATTCTGGTGTAGGCGGTTGTACGCCAATGCCGATCAAGGAAAAGCTTGCCACCGTAATAATTGTGTCCCCCATATGTTGAATGATGACCAACAGTAGAGTCCCTCGAAGATTGGGAATCATGTAGCGACGAATAGTGCGCCACAAGGACGCCCCAGACATACGTGCTACAACCACATATTGTGCTTGTTTTTCCAAATTTACCAAGTTCCGCGTAATCTTTGCGTATTCTGCCCAACGAGTTAGGCACAGTGAAATGATAATATTTTCCACAGACGGCCCCAATATGCCGATGCAGGCAATGGCCACGATCATGCTAGGGAACCCTAGTACCATATCGATGCAACGTGATCCCAATTCATCAATATACCAAGGACTCATACTTAGCAAACCACCGATACAAATGCCAATGATACTGCTAATGGCAATGATGGACATGGCTATGAACAACGAATCTTGTCCGCCCCATAATATCCGTGAAAGTACATCACGCCCCAATTGGTCCGTGCCTAGTAAATGTGTGGCACTTACATCTTGTAATCTAGCCCCTAAATTTGTCTCATTAGGGTCAAAGGGGGCTAACTGAGAACCAAATAGAAAGAGTCCTATCCAAAGTATAGTCAGTAAAATAACCCCTAAGAGCACCTTATCTTGTTTCCATATGCGAATCATAGGCGCCCCCCATATCTTCTTTCAGGATGAAGTAAGTACATCCATATATCCACCGATGTATTCACCACCACATAGACTAGAGAAATCCAAACGATATAACTTTGAACCACAATATAATCACGACTAATAATACCATGTACCATGAGTTGGCCCATCCCTTTGACAGAAAATACCGTTTCAATCACTGCAGAACCGCCCAACATAGCGCCGGTCGTAATCCCTAACATGGATAACAGCACAAGGCGCACTTGAGGAATGATGTAATCACGATAGATATATGCGGTACGTATACCCATCGTTTTTGCTCCTATCACCGGCAACGATGCATACGCTTGCACCACTGCGTTGCGAACACGACGAATGTATAAGCCACAAAACCAAATCGCCAAGGTAATACTCGGCAACACGTAAGCACTTAACCCCTTCGTATTTGTCACAGAAAAAATAGGAATCTTCACAGCTAGCGCATATAATAACAACAATCCTACCCAAAATGCTGGTACCGCCAATGCTAGAAAGGATACTATACGCACCACATAATCGATCCAAGTATCTTTATAATGCGCTGCCAGTCCTCCTAACCCTATCGATAGGATACTGCCTAAGCCAATGGAAACCGCCACCAAGGATAAGGTCCTTGGCAAAGCACTTTGCAACAAATCTACAACGGGCACATTCAGGAAAATAGACTGCCCAAAATCTCCATGTAACATTTGCCACAACCAACGACCATATTGTATATACCAAGGGTCATTAAGGCCTAACTCTTGTCGAATTTGTTCCACTATAGTGGGATCTGGCGTCATACCTTGCAGATAAAACCGTGCCGACACTGGATCTACAGAAGACATTTGCATTAAGAGAAACGTTCCCAATGTGACTGCCAATAAGACACCTACCATAGATGCCAATTTATGTACTAATATTCGTACCATATCAATCCACCTTTCCTTTATATATTCTCTCTTAAAGTATATAGGATAGGGCCTCTCTTTGTAAAGATAACAATTTAATTGTATTCCTTATACATGATAAATATATAATTGTAGAAGTATTTATCAAATTATACACTTCTAATATATATCCATTTTTATGAGAATTATTGTCTTTTATGGAGAAATACAGTATACTATAATTGTTCTTTAGTTTTTTTATAAGGAGGATATATGAAAAAATGGTTTGCACTAGCAATGACGCTGTTTGTTGCTATCGGTTTAATTGCTGGCTGTGGTTCTGATGAATCAAGCAAAAATGGCAAGCATTTGAATCTTGGTTTATATTGGTTTGGTGAAACATTGAACCCTACACATGAATGGGATGCATGGACATTGACACGAATCGGTGCCGGTGAAACGTTGGCAACGGTAAGTTCAGATATGAAATTCGAACCTCAGTTAGCCGATTCCTGGGAAGTGGTGGATCCTTTAACATGGAAATTCCATATTCGCGAAAACGTAAAATTCCATAATGGTTCTATGATGACACCTACAGCGGTAAAAGCATCTATTGAACGTACAATTGCCAACAGCAAGCGTTCCAAAGAAGCTGTAAAGATAGACTCTATTACAGTGGATGGACAAAATTTAATTATTAAAACAACAGAACCAAATGTTAATTTACTAGCTAGTTTAACTGAGCCTGCTTTTGTCATCGTAGATGTACAAGGTACAACAGATATGGATAATGCGCCAATTTTGACTGGTCCTTACAAAATTGTAAAACATACAAAAAAAGAAGAAATTCAGTTGGAGCAGTTCAAAGAATACTGGGGTGGAACACCTGCTTTAGATTCTTTAACAGTTAAAGATCTAGAAGATAATAATAAACGTGCTATGGCTCTACAGTCTAAAGATGTAGATATGATTCAAAAGATAGATAGCGCTAATCGAAGTTTATTTGAAAAGGGTGATTATAACATCATTGAGTCCGCAGGGGTTCGCACATATATGCTACAACTGAATGTTCGTGAAGGCAATGTATTAGCAAATCCAACCGTACGAGCAGCTATCGCAAATATGATCGATTATGATGCATTAGCAAAAGTAATCGGTAATGGTGCCGTTCCTGGCGGTGCGCCATTCCCTCCAACAGCTAACCTAGGCTTTGACGAACTAAAAAATAAACAACATAAAGATTTAGCTAAAGCAGATGAATTACTAAAACAAGTTGGTTACACAAAACAAGGTGCTACCTACATGAAAGATGGCAAACCATTACGCTTAGTGTTAGCTATTTTTGGCAAAGATAGTAGCGTTTACGAAAAACTTCAAGATGATTTAAAACAAGCTGGTGTTGAAGTCGAATTAAAACGTGTACAAGGTCCTGATGAATTACTAACTTTAGCTCCTAATGGTTTTGATATGGGAGAAACAAACTGGGTAACAATGTCCACAAATGACCCATATTGGTTCCTTAGCGTAGCTTTCAAAAGTGGTGCCAAATCCAATCGTGGCGACTATTCAAATCCGAAGGTAGATGTGTTAATTAATAATATGACAAACACATTTAGTGAAGAAGAACGCACAGCAATTGCTAAGGATATTCAAAATGTGTTGCTAGAAGATAACGCTGGTTATTTCTTATACTATCCAAGTGCCAATGTAGTAACAACAAAACGAGTAAAAAATGTGAAAGTATTCCCTATTGACTACTATGTGATTACAAAAGACACCACTGTAGAATAAAGGTATACTATATTCAGTTTCTTACATATAAGAGCTGTATAAAATGTAACTATAAAAAGTAAAAAGAAACATAGGTGAGCTGCATGATATATAACTGATTTCAGTTATAACAAAGTAGCCTCACCTATGTTTCTTTTTTATGGTTTTACTTTTCTCATCAAAAGGATATCATGAATAAAGTATGTATTTATGATGTTATAGGTAACGCAAAAAAAGGACGGCGACCACCGTCCTTTTTTATTTGACAACATGTTGAAGTCAATGCTTAGTTTTCCTATCCTAATGATATACCATCCACGCTTAAAATACAAGGCATCCCTTATTATAATCCAAAGCGCGCCATAATGGTATCTACATGACGTAACAATGGTGTTGGATCAAAGCAAGCATCAATTTCTTCTGCGCTTAAGTATTTTGCAATTTCTGGATCAGATTTTAATCCTGTAGCAAAATCTTTGCCTTCTAACCAGCGAGCCATAGCATGACGTTGTACCCATCGGTACGCTTCATCACGAACAGCGCCTTTATCCACTAAGTGAGTTAAAATCGTTTGGCTAAATACAAGACCACCTGTTAGATTTAGGTTTTTCATCATATTGTCAGGATATACCAATAATTTATCCACCGTACGTGTGGCTAGATGAATCATGTAATCCAACGTAATCGTCGCATCTGGTAAAATCACACGTTCTACAGAGCTATGAGAAATGTCTCGCTCATGCCATAAAGCTTGATCTTCAAAGGCTGCTTGTGCATGTCCACGCAATACACGCGCTAAGCCACAGATTCTTTCACAAGTAATTGGATTACGTTTATGTGGCATCGCAGAGGAACCTTTTTGTTTTGGACTGAAATATTCTTCCGCTTCACGCACTTCGGTACGTTGTAAATGACGAATTTCTAAGGCAATGCGATCTAAGGTACCACCAATAACAGCAATCATCGACAACAATTCTGCATGACGATCACGAGATACCACCTGTGTCGCTACTTTCACAGGTTCTAAACCTAATTTTTCACATACATATTGTTCCACAAATGGATCGATATTGGAATATGTTCCTACAGCACCAGACAATTTACCTACTGCTACGGATTGACGAGCCTGTTCCAAACGGACAATGTCACGGTCAATTTCTGACATCCAGTTCACTAGCTTCACACCAAATGTGATAGGTTCCCCATGAATACCGTGAGTACGGCCAATCATTGGTGTATATTTGAACTCTACCGCACGACGAGCCAATACCTCACGGAAGTTGCGCAAGCCTTTTAACAATAAATCACAAGCTTGCTTCATCATGTATCCTAATGCAGTATCCTTTACATCTGTAGAGGTTAAGCCAAGATGGATGTATTTCGCAAACTCTGGACCTACATATTCGCCCACTGCTGTAACGAAGGAAATGATGTCATGATTCGTTTCCCGTTCAATTTCACGAATCCGTTCTACTTGAAAGTCACCTTTCTCACGGATGGCCACAGCCGCTTCTTTTGGGATAATTCCCAATTCCGCCTGTGCTTCCGATGCTAAAATTTCAACTAATAACATCGTATCGAACTCATTGCGTTCGCTCCAAATATGTCCCATCTCTTCACGAGTGTAGCGATTAATCATACTGTAACTCCTTTATCTAATCCAATTCCTCATGGAAATTCTTTGCCTATCCATTGTGAAAGTCATCCCTCTTAGGGCGTTCTATATTACCTTATTATTATACAAAAATCAGAACCAACTGTCAGCTATTAGTTGACAGTTCACTTACGCATATTACCAATCCCCGCGGGGATTGCTCCTACCAAACAAATCGCTCCAAATACAACTAACGCCACGGTACTGTTGTATTCCATCATTTGTAGTGCTGTTCTTCCTTCTATGGTGTAGGCAAGGATGATTCCAATCAATGCCATACTCAGAGTTTGCCCCAATAGTCGTACCGTGGAAATCGTAGACGACGCAAAACCGATGTACTCTTTCGGCACAGAGCTCATAATCAAGTTATTATTCGGCGGTGCAAAGCAACTCACTCCGATACCAACAACGGCTAAGCTTACCATGATGATTACCATACTTTCAGTGAAAGTACCATAGGCCATGCTAAGTAATCCTAAGCCGATGAGCACCATCCCCCATCTAGCAAATTGAGATGGATTGTATCGATCAGATAAAGCACCCATGCGAGGCGCTAAAAATACCATAATTCCAGTTTGTATGCACAAGATCAATCCGGTCATACGAGAATCAAAGCCCATTATCATTTGTAAAAATAAGGACAATACAAATCCTACTCCAAAAGTGGCGCTAAAGTTCATCATGGCAGCCACACTAGACATGGTAAACCCTAAATTCGACACAAATATCTTAACTGGAATGAGTGGATCCTTACTGTGCCATTCTACATATCCTAACACACTCAATGCCACCATTCCTGCTACAAAAGCATAGACACTCCACCAAAAGCGAACCCATTCGGTAATACCAACCATCACTGCGCTGATACCCAAGGCGTATAAAAGTAAACTTTTCATAGAAATAGTACTATCCGGTGTATGTACCCACTCTTTATGCAACGAGCGAAAGGCCATCACATTTGCCACAATACCTAGTAAGGTAGTAAACACAAAAATACTACGCCAACCATAATAATAATTTAGAAAACCACCTAAGGCAGGACCTAAGGATAACCCTAAATAGACCATACCCCCAATCATACCGAACGCATATCCTCGTCGTTCCACTGGTACAGATAAGGTTAAAATAGACATGGACGTAGTATATACAATCCCCAAAGCAATTCCTTGCAAGGCTCGATACACCGTCAACATCTCTACAGATCCAACAAAGCACATAAGCCCCGATATCATCGTAAATACAATACTACCTATATAAAACAACTTGCGCTTTCCATAGATATCCGCTAGCTTACCAGCGGGAATCACCGCCACCGTACAGCACAGCAAAAACGATTCTACCACCCATGCCATATCATTCGTAGTAGCCCCAAACTCTTGCATCATGTCTGGAAAAGACATCGTGAGAGAACTCGATACAAAGGGATTCAAAAACGCCGCTACCATCATAGTATATAAAACAGCTTTCATGCCAATATCACTCCTCATTTCAATATACTCTCATTATAGCAATACAAATGAGATTTTGAAAGCGACACCCCCACAGTTGCAGCTGTGGGGTTTCTATATTTAAAGTGACAAATCTCTCTAAGTATGATATAATCCAATTGACAACAAGTTGACTAGTTCCATGGGAACAACAAACCCCCACAGCGCCTACTGTGGGGGTTCTGCTTTTTAAAGAGAGCTACCTCTAGATTGGGTTAGTTACCTTTTAAACCGTCTGTCTAACCACTTGCAGAAATAATGACTGATCGTTCCTGCCACAACAGAGATTAACAAGTTGACTAGGATCTCCATGAATCCACCCCCTTCCTGTCACCAGTATTGGGGAGGTAACATCTACAGTATAGCAAAAATCCACAAACTATAAAATAAATATTCCAAACAAACTATACAATCCCCCTAAAAAACACATCACTCTACAAAAATATCCGTCAAGAAAAGCCGAGTTACTTACTAAAAACTTTAGCGTAGGTCAGTTTTTAGAAGTAACGCGGCTTTTCGCCTTTTCAGAAGCGCTGAGGCTTTTCCCTCCCCCTGAGTTCCCCCCAGTAGAAACAACATATCTCCTCCCGGAGTGTTATATGCAAAAGAAAAGCCGTATAACTTCAAGAAAACTTTCGCGTAGGGCAGTTTTCTGAAGTTGTACGGCTTTTCGCCACACTTCATATCCTCAAACAAGATATATCGTTTCTACTTAAACTCGTTACAAAGACCTGCAAACATCTCTGCATCTGGTTTCACTACGTCATGTACTAATGCACGAGCGTGAGGACCACCGTTGGCTGCATATAATGCTTGTTCAAAGGATGGTTTTGTTGTGTCTTGATAAATCAATCCTGTTACAAGACCATTTGTCTCGCCTAATGTAGCAAATGCTTGTGCGCGGTTTGTTGGATCATAACCTTCAGGCAAGTTCACCAAATTATCTTTGAAGTAATCATATCCATTTTGTTTATTGTACGTTACGCAAGGGCTGAACACATTGATGAAAGAGAATCCTTCATGTTGCATACCTTGTTTAATCAAGTCCACCAATTGCGCACGGTTAACCATATAGCTTTGTGCCACGAAAGTAGCACCAGAAGCGATAGCTGTTTCACAAATTGGCAATGGACTTTCAAAAGAACCATGTGGAGATGTTTTTGTCACAAATCCCACATCAGAACGAGGAGATGTTTGGCCTTTTGTCAAACCATATACATGGTTATCCATAACTATATAAGTAACATTTACGTTGCGTTTGAACGCATGAATCGTATGGCCCATACCGATCGCGAAAGCATCTCCATCACCACCGCAAACCACAACGTTCATATCTTCATTCGCTAGTTTCACGCCTTGTGCATATGGAAGTGCACGACCATGTGTAGTATGCGCACCATAGGCATAGAAGTAACCACCGA
>CAUUEA010000011.1:0-46053 GCA_963544145.1 uncultured Veillonella sp. | reverse complement strand
CATTAGCGCAAAAAGCGCAGGGTCTTGGTGACTTTACGAAAACGCCAGGTGGATTACCAGGTGTAGAAGAGCGGATGATTCTAATGTGGGATTTGTTTGTTCATAGCGGACGAATTAATCCTGTAGAATATATGAAATTAACTAGCGAAACGCCCGCTAAGTTATATGGATTATATCCAAAAAAAGGAACGTTACAGGTAGGTAGTGATGCGGATATCGTGATACTTTCACCAGATGTAACAGAATGTATGACTTCGGATACAACTCATAGTCGGTCAGATTATACACCTTATGAGGGAATGACTGTACATGGTCGAATAGATGATGTGTTTTTACGTGGGCACCATGTGGTGCAAGATAAAAGATTAGTGGAAGCCTATAAAGGGGAATTCCAGCAATAATCGGAGGGAGGTCTCTGTATGTACCGATTTCAAGTCAACGGTGTTTGGCGCGAGGTAGAAGAAGATAAACGATTAATGGATTATCTTCGTGACGACCTACGTTTAACGGGAACAAAGGATGGTTGTAGTGCGGGTGCTTGTGGAGCTTGTACAATTCTCATTGATGGGAAAAAGGTAAAAGCTTGTATAGGCAAAGTTTCACAAATGGAAGGCAAATCAATTATTACGATTGAAGGCCTTACAGAACGTGAAAAAGAAGTGTATGTATATGCTTTTGCAGAGTGTGGGGCTGTACAATGTGGTTTCTGTATTCCAGGCATGATTATCAGTGCTAAAGCGTTATTAGATACTACATTAGAGCCTACAAGAGCAGATGTTCAAAAAGCGTTACTAGGCAACATTTGTCGTTGCACAGGGTACGTAAAGATTGAAGATGCTATTTTATTGGCAGCTCGCATGTTTAAAGAGAATACGCCAGTTCCTAAGAGTGAAGCGGATGGTACCATAGGTTCTCGTTTACACCGTGTTGATGCAATGGAAAAGGCATTGGGTACAGGCTTATATGTAGATGATATGGTAGTGGATGGCATGATTTATGCAAAAGCTGTTCGCTCTAAGTATCCAAGAGCTCGTGTTGATGCGATCCATATTGAAGAAGCCTTGGCACATCCTCAATGCGTGACTGTATTAACAGCGAAGGATGTACCTTTCAATAAAACAGGTCATATCATTCCTGACTGGGATGTAATGATAGCTGAAGGTGATATTACTCGCTATGTAGGTGATGCCATTGCTGTAGTAGCAGTGAAAGAGAAAAAATATTTGCAAGAAGTATGTAATTTGGTGACAGTGGATTATACAGAATTAAAGCCTGTATTAACACCAGAAGAAGCCTTAGCAGAAGGGGCTCCATTATTACATCCAAATGGAAATATTCTATCGCACCAGGCATTAAATCGTGGTAATGCTGATGAAGCAATTGCCAATGCAGCACATGTGGTAACAAGACATTACTCTACACCACAAACAGATCATGCATTTATGGAACCAGAGTGCGCTATTGCCATAAAAACTGAGGATGGCGTGCAATTGTATACTGGTAGCCAAAGTATATATGATGAACGCCGTGAAGTATCCCGTATGCTAGGCTTAGAAGCCTCTCAAGTTAAGGTTCATAGTATGTTAGTTGGTGGCGGCTTCGGTGGTAAAGAGGATATGAGTGTGCAACACCATGCAGCACTTGTAGCTTGGAAAACTGGACTTCCAACGAAAGTACAATTAACTCGTCAAGAAAGCTTAGATGTGCATCCAAAACGCCATGCTATGGAAATGGATATTACAACGGCTTGTGATGAAAATGGTAAATTACTAGCTACGAAAGTAAAAATTGTATCCGATTGTGGTGCCTATGCATCCTTAGGTGGACCAGTTCTACAACGGGCAGGTACACATTCTAGCGGACCATATAACTTTGAACATTTCTCCATGGATGGTATTTGCGTGTATACGAATACTGTACCAGGTGGGGCATTCCGTGGATTTGGCGTTACACAAACTATCTTTGGTCAAGAAGTGAATATCGACATATTAGCGAAAGAAGTAGGCATGGATCCTTGGGAATTCCGCTATAAAAATGCGGTTCGTCCTGGTGACTACTTGCCTAATGGACAATTATGTACGCCAGATACAGGTATAGTGGAATGTTTAGAAGCAGTAAAAGATGCCTACTATGCAAGTGATCGTACAGGTCTTGCTATTTGTATGAAAAATAGTGGTGTTGGTGTTGGCTTACCAGATACAGGTCGTGTGATTCTTGAAGTTCGTGATGGCAAAGTTCGCATTCGTACATCCGCAGCATGCATTGGTCAAGGTGTAGGCACAGTAGCAGCACAAATCGTTGTAGAAACTACAAATCTATCACCAAAACAAATCGTAGTAGAAGCCCCAGATACAGAACGTACGCCAGACTCTGGTACTACTACAGCATCTCGACAAACGGTATTTACAGGGGAAGCAACACGTAGAGCAGCTGAAAAATTGGCAGAGTTATTAAAAACTCAAACGTTAGCAGACCTTGAAGGAAAAGAAATATACGAAGAGTTCCTAGGTGTTACGGATCCATTTGATTCGGACAAAAAGCATCCTAAAAACCATGTGGCTTATGGATATGGAGCTTGCGTAGCTACGATTGGAGATGATAACAAAGTAAGTGAAATTCGGGTGGCCTATGATGTAGGTCGAGTGGTTAACCCTCAATCTTGCGAAGGTCAAGTTGAAGGTGGCACAATTATGGGGATGGGCTATGGTGTAACGGAAGACTTCAAATACAACGAAGGTCAGGTAGTTACAAAATATGGCACATTAGGCTTGTTAAGAGCTACACAACGCCCAGAGATCAAATGTACATTCATAGAAAAAGGTACGCCAGACCAATATGCATACGGTGCTAAAGGTATTGGGGAAATCAGTAGTATCCCAATTGCTCCAGCGATTGCCAATGCATATAATCGTTTGGACGGTATGGAACGTCGTTCTTTACCACTTGAGAAAACTGGATATAGAAAATAATCAGTGAGGGAGAGAGTGTGCTAAGTCTATGAAGTTCGAGGAGGTAGCAAGTGCGGGAGTGCTTGCTACTCCATCAGATGATGTGAAGGATTCAAAACATGATATAAGCATAAGACTAGTATATTCTATTAAGTAATATGAGGTGATTCATATGGCACATCAAATTCAGGGAGTTAATCATGTAGATGGAATGCTACCCATTCCAAAATTGTTTGCTTACGGTTTACAACACGTATTAGCCATGTATGCAGGGGCTGTAGCGGTTCCAATTATCATAGCGCAAGCTATGCATTTATCAGAAACGCAACTGATTCAATTAATTAACGCAGATTTATTTACTTGTGGTATTGCTACATTGATCCAAACGCTAGGGTTTTGGAAAATTGGTGCAAAAATTCCATTAATTCAAGGGATTACATTTGCTGCGGTGTCTCCAATGATTTTAATTGGTCAAGAGCATGGCATGACAAGTATCTATGGTGCCGTTATTGTAGCCGGGATAGTCACATTCTTGATTTCCCATCTATTTAGTCGTTTAATCCGTTTTTTTCCACCTGTAGTAACAGGTACTATTATTACAATTATCGGTATTACATTAATGCCCGTATCCGTTCGTTGGGTAGGGGGAGGTAACCCTAGTTCACCTGAATTTGCGAATCCAATTAACTTGCTAATAGCAACGTTAACATTGGCAATTGTAGTAGCAGTGTATCGATTTGGTAAAGGTTTCTGGAGTAATGTAGCAGTTTTAGTAGGTTTAGTAGTTGGAACATTAGTATCAATGGCACTTGGTGTAGCTAACTTAGGGTCCGTTGGAGAAGCGGAATGGTTTGCTGTTGTAACACCATTAGCATTCGGTTGGCCAACTTTTGAATTTTCCTCTATTATTTCTATGGTCATCGTTATGCTTGTTGTTATGACAGAAACGACTGGTGACTGTATCGCCATTGGAGAAATCGTTGAGAAACCAATTGGCAAAAAAGAATTAGCTGCTTGCTTACGTGCCGATGGTTTTGCCACAATGATTGGTGGTTTCTTAAATAGTTTCCCACACACAGCATTCGCGCAAAACGTAGGTCTTGTAGCCGTAACAAATGTAAAAAGCCGTTTCGTAGTAGCTGCCTCTGGTGTTATCTTAGTAGCATTGGGTTTATTCCCTAAAATGGCGGCAGTGGTAGCAAGTATCCCTAACCCTGTATTAGGTGGTGCTGGTGTAGCTATGTTTGGTATGATTATCGCTAGTGGCATTCGCTCTTTATCTAAAGTACAATTTGATGGTACTTACAATCTCATGATTGTAGCTATTAGTATTGGTGTTAGTATGATTCCATTGGCAGTACCAACATTCTATGATCATTTCCCTGAATGGTTAAAAATTGTTCTTCATAGCGGTATCACATTCGGTAGCTTAATGGCAGTCATTCTTAATGTATTGTTAAATGGCTATGGCAATGAAACTCATGTAGTGCAAACAACACGTCGTGAAAAAGCAATTGCTCGATTAGACAAATGGAAAGCAGAACGTAAAGTTCGTAGAAATCGCTCTATTTAATCAAAATATTATATGTGGTTCGAGTTAGGTTACATATATAAGTGCTTTCTTTGTACAGAAAGTAGCACGAAAATAGGTAAGCACCAATTATATGTATAATTGGTGCTTACTTTGTTTTTAGATATGTGGTAATCTAGTTATAAGAGTTATTTGTATTGTAATAAATCTAAGCTATTTAATATGGAATCTACTTCATCCGCTGTGTTGTGATAGCCAAAGGAAAAGCGGACCGTTCCTCTAGGATAGGTGCCCAGTACTTGATGGGCTGTAGGTGCACAGTGTAAGCCAACTCTGGTAATAATGTGATACCTTTGTTCCAGAGCATGTGCTAGTTCAGCTGGATCACAGTGCTGGGGAGAAATGGAAATTACGGCTGTTCGATTGTGAATGTCTGGAATACCGTGAATTGTATACTTCGGTAGTTCTTGTAATCCATCAAGAAATTGTTTGGTCAAAGACAATTCATGTTGAAAAATACGATCGATTCCTACTGTGTTGAGATAAGATACACTAGCATGAAGTCCGATAATGCCAGGGATGTTAGGAGTGCCAGGTTCAAAACGGTCAGGAAAAGTACTGGGAATCTCTAAGGTATGAGAGAAACTACCAGTACCACCACTTAGTAGGGGCTGTATTTGATGAGCTACTTCTTTGGTAAGAAGAAATCCACCAATCCCTTGAGGACCTAACAATCCTTTATGACCGGTAAAGCAAAGGATATCAATATTCATCTCTTTCATATGGATAGGTAAGATGCCTGCCGATTGTGCAGCATCAACGATACACAATAGATTATGTTCTTTACAGAATGTGCCGATTTCGGCAATAGGTTGAATGGTACCACATACATTAGAGACATGTGTCACTAGAATGGCCTTTGTAGTTGGCAACAGAAGTGACTCTAAGGTAGAGGTAATCATTTCACCTTGAGGTGTACTAGGAATGGTGGAGTAAGATACACCTTTCATAGATAATTGATGGAGTGGACGCATCACTGCGTTATGCTCTAAGCTGGAAATTAGGAGGTGATCACCAGCAGAAAAAAGACCTTGTAAGACTATATTTAGACTAGTTGTCACATTGGGAGTAAAGATGACGTATTTTGCACTAGGCCCTCCCAATAGTTGTTGTAACTGTTGACGTGTTTCTAAAATTAAACGTTCCACTTGGTACGCATCTTCATTAGAGGACCGATGGACGGAGGCTCCATTATACGAAATGTAATCATAGATAGCTTGTGCCACAGTTGGCGCTTTCGGGAAAGAAGTACTGCTATTATCTGCATAGATAGATTTCATGATGATAACTCCTTTTACTATGTATATTACATTTAGTATAAAGTAATACGTGCAAAATATCAATTTGTAGGGACTAAAGTAGACTAGTAGAAGAGGTAATGTTTAGTAGGAGAGGTACTATGAGTATAGTAAGCGAAAAGCAAAGAATTATTATTGCTGGATTAATTATTGGCGCTATTGCTGGTTTTTTAGTGTTAGCGGGAAACCCACAAAATATGGGATTTTGTATTGCCTGTTTCATTCGTGATTCTGTAGGGGGATTAGGTCTGCATAGAGCAGCACCAGTACAATATATTCGTCCAGAAATTATTGGATTAGTGTTGGGAGCCTTTTTATTATCTTGGTTCCGTGGAGAGCGATCTGCTAAAGGAGGTTCCGCTCCAGCAACACGATTTACCTTAGGTTTCTTTACTATGATTGGTTGTCTTATTTTCTTAGGATGCCCATTCCGTATGATTTTGCGTTTAGCAGGTGGTGACTGGAATGCCATCATGGGTCTATTAGGATTCACTGGTGGTATTGCAGTAGGCACAGTATTCTTAAAACGAGGTTATTCCTTGGGTAGAACCTATATTGTATCTAAACTGGATTCCTATATTATGCCGGTAGCACAAGTGATTCTATTAGGTCTTGTGGTGGCAGCGCCAGCGTTCATTTTCTTTACTGAAAAAGGACCAGGTGCCATTCATGCTCCATTGT
Organism: uncultured Veillonella sp.; assembly: GCA_963544145.1. Classification (GTDB taxonomy): domain Bacteria; phylum Bacillota; class Negativicutes; order Veillonellales; family Veillonellaceae; genus F0422. The sequence goes on along the minus strand of CAUUEA010000011.1, from coordinate 39,535 downwards.
GGATTTCTTTAGCAGCTGGTTTAGTCGTAGGTGGCTTAGCGCAATATAGCCGTCTTTGTATGGTAGGTGGTATCCGCGATATCATTTTATTTAAAGAAACAAAATTAATCCTTGGTTTTATTGCGATTCTTGTAGCAGCGTTCCTAGTGAACATTTCTGTTGGTAATTTCCATCCTGGTTTTGTGAAACAACCAATTGCGCATACAGATGGATTGTGGAACTTCTTAGGTATGGCTCTAGCAGGTTTATGCTGTACATTAATGGGTGGTTGCCCATTACGTCAATTAATCTTATCTGGTGAAGGTAACTCCGATTCCATGATTACAGTAGTAGGTTTAGCAGCAGGCGCAGCGTTTGCACACAACTTTGGTTTAGCAGCCACTGGTACAGGTGTTCCAGTAGCAGGCCAAATTGCAGTAGGTGTAGGCTTTGTTATTGCTTTAATTATTGCTGTTAAAAATTTGCGTAAATAGAATATATAGGAGGTACGTATGATTGATGTAAGAGGACTTTCTTGTCCAGAACCGGTTATTATGGTACAAAAAGCAATGGCATCAGGTGAAAGTCAATATTCTGTACAATCTGATTCCAAAACAGCGGTAGAAAATATTACTAGATTTGTCGTAGGTCAAGGATATACAATCGTAGCTAACGAGGAAAACGGTGAGTATATTCTCACTATCACAAAATAATATGGAATATGTAGCAACGTTTTATTCTCACTTTGGGGCTATCCAATTTGAACAGTTTTGTAAGCAAGCATCTATTGCGGTGCATTTACAGCCTGTTCCACGTTGGCTTAGCTCATCATGTGGCACATGCGCAATTTTCCAAGTGGATCGATGCATTGTTGATGACATTCCTGAAGATATTTTAGAAGATATAGAGCAGGTTGTAGAGAAACAGACAGAAGGATATAGAGAGATCTATAAAAGTAATTGAACAATTTGCAAACTATATCTCGTATAAAATTGATATTAGGCATACATAAACTTAGTCTCGAATAATGATAGATTCATTGTAGTTCGAAGTAGTTTGTGTATGCCTATTTTTATAGTAATGACGGTGGGTTAAATCTGTGTATATGGATTATGCATATATGTATACTTAGTATCTAAGATAATTCATATGCCAAAATCTTCATATACATGGTACAATAATAGTACAGAGATGTTGGAGTCAGGAGGTATAAGTATGCTTATGTTTATGCAAGTGCAACAGCCTAAAACAGTAGAAGAGGCACATGCACTAATGGTGAAGCAAAAGATGGCGCCTATCTTAGCAGGTGGTTGTTGGACACGATTGGGGAACCGTAAATGGCCAATGGTGATTGACTTGTCTGAATTAGGTCTTCGTTATATTGAGGAAGAAGACACAGAATTTCGCATTGGTGCTATGGCTACACAACGGGATGTGGAGGTATACGAACCTTTTAAAACATTCTGTGGAGGTGTGCTCCCAAAAGCTGTGAAAGATATTTTAGGTGTTCAATTCCGCAGTATGGCTACCATGGGGGGATCTGTAGCAGCAAAATTCGGGTTCTCTGATATTATTCCTGCCTTATTAGCATTACGAGCAGAGGTGCGTTTGTTTGAAGCGGGCCGTATGCCGATAGAACAATATATAACGTATGGAACAAGAGATTTGTTACTTGAAATCATTGTGCCGAAACAAGAAGTACCTGTAGCGATTGAAGCATTAAGAAAATCGATTTCAGATTTTCCGTATTTAACGGGATCTGCTCGATTCGATGATCAAGGCTACTCAGTATACATTGGTTGTCGACCAGGTAAACCAGCGTTAGCAACAAAAGCTTGCCAGATGATCAATGAAAAAGGATTAGATGCATTGGATGAAGCGGTAACCTTGATTCAAGAGGATTTATCCTTTCAAAGTAACTCACATGCAAGTGCAGAGTATCGCTTAGAGATGGCAAAAAACATGTTTAAACGATTGGTAAAAGAGGTGGCACAATGGAAATAATGTTACAAGTGAACGGAGTGAAACGAAAAGTTCTTATCGAAACTGATGAAATGTTACTGGAAACATTACGTAATTTAGGCTTTTACAGTGTACGTTGCGGTTGTGATACGACAAACTGTGGTTTATGCACTGTATGGGTAGATGGGGATCCTATTTTATCTTGTGCGTACCCTACTTTTAGAGCGGTGGGACATGAGATTACTACTCTAGAAGGCGTAGCGGAAGAGGCAGCTCAATTAGCGGATTGTTTGGCTGAAGAAGGGGCTGACCAATGTGGGTACTGTACAACGGGTATGATGATGAGTGCCATTGCCTTAAGCCGTAAATACCCAAATGCTACTGATGAGGAAATAAAAGCTTACCTAAACAATAATTTATGTCGTTGTACTGGTTATGAATCGCATATGCGTGGGATTCGTAAATTTTTAGGAGGCAAAACACTATGAAACACTTAGGAAAAAGTTATAAAAAAATAGACTCCACAACGATTTTAAGTGGTAAAGCCGCCTATACAGGAGATTTTATTCCAGCTAATGCGTTATGTATCAAAATTCTTCGCAGCCCTCATGCGTTTGCTAAAATTGTAGATATCAATATTGATGCAGCTTTAAAAGTACCAGGCGTGGAAGCAATTTATACGTATAAAGATGTGCCACAAACTCGATTTACCTTAGCGGGTCAAAGTTATCCTGAACCATCTGCATATGATATGTTAATTTTAGATCAAATCGTCCGCTATGTGGGTGATGAAGTGGCATTAATCGTGGCTGTGGATGAACGGACAGCATTAAAAGCTATGCCTCTCATCAAAGTGAAATATGAAGTCTATGAGCCAGTCTTAGATATGCATACAGCCATCGATCATCCTAGCGTCATTCACGCTGAAGATGACTTTCACTATAACTTCCCAGTAGGGGGAGACCCTAAACGGAATATTGCCTGTTCCTATAGTCATGTAGTGGGTGATTTGGATGCAGAATTGGCAAAATGTGATTATGTAGTAGAAGAGTCTTACTTTGACCAAGCTACCTTACAATCAGCGATGGAAACTTTTAGAACTTTTGCTACTATCGATCAATTTAATCGTCTTGTCATCACTAGCTCTACGCAAGTACCATTCCATATTCGTAGACATGTGGCGCGGGCTTTGGGACTTTCAGCAGCTCAAATTCGTGTTATCAAACCTCGTATTGGTGGTGGTTTCGGATCGAAACAAACTGGTTGTACAGAAATGTTCCCAGCCTTTGTAACATGGAAATTGAAAAAACCATCCTATATCGTGTACGATCGTCATGAAGCGAATAACTGCTCCACGAGTCGACATGCGCGGGATTGGAAGGTCCGTGTAGGGGCTACTAAAGATGGTATTATCCAAGTTATCGACATGGTGGCTGTATCCGATGCAGGCGCACATGGTAGTCATGCGTTGACGACTTTCACAGCAGGGGAACATAAATCCTTACCATTATACAATAAAACGAAAGCGATCCGTTATGAATCGAACGTAGTATACACAAACCATATGCCAGGCGGTGCGTTCCGTGGTTATGGTGCGACAGAAGCCTTGTGGCCGCTAGAGTGTGCCATTACGAAATTAGCGCATGCCATGGGCGTAGACGAAATTGAGTTGCGTTTGAAAAACTTAATTAGTGTAGGAGAAACGGCACAATCCTTTCATCCAGGTGAGGTGTTGGAATCTGGTTTATTGAGAGAAGCTATCCAAAGGGCGAAAGAAATGTCTAATTGGGATAATCGTCCAAAATCCTGGAAAATCGATGACCGCCATATGGGTGGCTTAGGGGTAGCCCTTGCGTTCCAAGGCTCGGGCATTGCCAATATTGACTCTGCCTCTGTAGAAGTGCGCATGCTGGATGACGGTACGTATATGTTGTTTACTGGTTCTACAGATATGGGTCAAGGATCCAATACGGCATTGGCTCAAATTGCTTGTGAAACCTTGGGATGTCCGATGGATATGATGGTGGTCTATGAAGCAGATACTGATGTAGTACCATTTGACCCAGGTTCCTATGCATCGAGTGCGACTTATGTCACAGGTACAGCTACAAAACTAGCTTGTGATGAATTGAAAGAAAAAATATTGCAAGAATTTGGTCGTCTAATGGAAGTGGATCCAAGTACATTATCCTTTGATGGAGAAAAAGCATGGACTGAAGATGGTTCTAAAACGATGACGACTAAAGAATTAGCACCCAAACTTGTATCGGGACCAAAAGGTCACTATTTAAGCGGTATGGCTACTTGGGGCAGTCAAACATCGCCACCTCCTTTCATGGTGGGCATTGCAGAGGTGAAAGTTGACCTTGAAACTGGTAAAGTAACACCAGAAAACTACTATGCGGTGGTAGACTGCGGTACTATTGTCAATAGAAACTTAGCGACTGTACAAACAGAAGGCGGTGTAGTACAGGGCATCGGCATGGCATTATATGAAGAAATTCGCTATTCTTCTCGTGGTGTGTTAGAAACGAACAATTTCATGCATTATAAATTACCAACACGATTAGATACTGGTAGAATCCATGTGGATTTTGTGGAATCCTATGAACCAACTGGTGCTTACGGTATTAAATCTATTGGGGAAGTTGTTATCAATACATCTTGTCCGGCGATTCAGGGAGCTATCTTGAATGCTACAGGTGCAGAGGTGACTACATTACCGATGATTCCAGAGCGTGTGTATAAGGCGTTAAAAGAAAAATAAGTGGTATCTGTAATAGGAGATGTAGGATGAGTGATAGGAAGTACTGGGAGTCCTTACTAGAACCGGGGATAACTGCTGTTGTGGGGGCTGGCGGCAAAACGACGGTCGTATCTAAATTAGGTGCTGTAGCAGTGAGTCAGCAGCGACCAGTAGTGGTAACTACAACAACAAAGATGGGATCTGAACAAGTGGCTCCTTGGAATCCCTACTATGGGGATGACCTAGCACTGGGGGAGTCTCATGTGGTAGAACAAATGAAATGTGGTCAGATGGGATCTTGGTTCCAAGCGATAGCAGGTCACAAAGTCATTGGACTTGAGCCAGAATTACTAGATACACTACATACTCGGCATCCGGATTGGTCCATTGTGATTGAGGCAGATGGGGCGAAAACGAAATGGTTGAAAGCCCCTAAACTTCATGAGCCAGTAATACCGACTAGCACGGTGACTACCATTGCTGTAGTGAATATGCAGATTTTAAGTAAAGAGCTGACAGATGACTATGTGCATCGCATAGAAGAAGTACAGACGATTATGGAGATTCCCCTAGGGGATAGGATCACTCCAGAAGGGGTGGTAAGACTACTTCGACACGAGAAGGGTATCTTTCAATATGCTCGTGGGAAACGGATTGTTTTCTGTACAGGATGCGATACGGTGGATGCAATGGTGTTGGATGCATTTTTAGAGGCCTTGCAACCGCTTTCATTACACAAAGTGGTGTTGGCTAATGGGTATCGTGAACATTGTTGTATACAAAGGGTGCTAACATGGCAATAGGTTGCGTATTATTAGGGGCTGGACAATCGAAACGTATGGGATGTGCCAAGCAATTATTGACCTATCAAGGACATACCTTGCTAGAGATTGCTCTGTCTAAGTATGGCAGGATAGAACCTCTAGCGGTGGTTATTGACCCACGTATGGGTGTAGAAGACATGGTGCGTAAGGTACATGGAATTCCAGTCCCCAATGAGTATCCAGAACTGGGACAGGGTACATCTATCCGCTTAGGGGTAGAGGCCTTATTGCAATGGGAAAAAACACAGAAGGAACGTTTAGAGGCGATTCTTTGTGGCGTTATCGATCAACCTTTATTGGATGGTCAAGTTATTGAGGACTTGTGTAAGGCTTTCAGAGAAAGAGGCGATGCGAAAGCCATTGTACAGCCACAGTATGGACCAAACCGAGAGCGAGGGAATCCTGTAGTATTTGGCAGATATTGGGCGGATGCGTTACGTTTGATTCCTGGCGATATGGGAGGACGTGTCATTTTGAGAGGCGAAGGCGCTCCTCACGTTACATATGTATGGCTTGAAAGGCACTGTACTATGCATAGTGGTATTGATATTGATACGAAAGAAGACTATGACCGTATTGTGAGCGAAGGAGGATGTTATGAAACCAATAATTCTCATCCGTAGTGGTGGAGATGTGGCATCTGGCGCTATTTATCGTTTGTGGCGAGCAGGGTATCCGGTGGTGATTAATGAAATTGCTATTCCTACCATGATTCGTAGAGAAGTATCCTATGGGAATGCGGTTCATCGAGGGGAAATGATCTTAGAGCGCTTGCGCTCACGCCATGTACCCTTACAAGATGCGGCAACATTGTTAGCGAGTCGTGAAGCCATTCCTGTGGTCACTGAGCCGTATGAAGCTGTGTTAGAGGCGATACAACCAACCATTGTGGTGGATGCCATTTTGGCGAAACGAAATGTGGGAACTCAAAAAAGTGATGCTTCTTTAGTCATTGGATGTGGTCCTGGATTCCATGCTGGCAAGGATGTGCACGTTGTGATTGAAACTATGCGTGGTCATACCTTAGGGCGATGTATTTATGAGGGCCCAGCCTTAGCTAATACGGGGATCCCTGGCAATGTGGGAGGGTATACTCATGAACGAGTGATAAAATCCCCAACGGAAGGTCTCTTTGTAGCGAAAAGTCATATTGGAGATCAAGTAGAGGCAGGTTCTATCATAGGCTATGTAGAGGATGTACCGGTGCATGCAAAAATTACAGGCACTTTACGAGGTATCTTGGCTTCTAATATATTAGTAACGAAAGGCTTTAAATTGGCGGATGTGGACGCACGATGTGAAGATAGCCATTGCTTTACTATATCAGATAAAGCATTAGCTGTCGGCGGTGGTGTGATGGAGGCCATCACTGCTTGGGAACATGAGCAGATAAAGGAGTAGTACCATGAATCTGATTGATATTGCGCAAGAACGTTTGGCAAAAGATGAATCATCGTTGATCGTAACGATATTATCTGGACATCGACAAGGCGATAAAGTGATGTATAGCCATACTGGTGAAGTGGTGTATGGCAATGCCATTGAAGGCTTTACGGTTCCTCAAAGAATAGAGCCACAATTATTTTCTATTGAAGATATGGAATGCTTTATGCAACCAGTAGAAAAAGATCCAGAAGTCCTCATTCTAGGAGCTGGTCACGTAAGCCGTTGCGTGGCTGACCAATTTTTATTCATTGGTTGTGGTGTAACAGTGGTGGATGACCGAGCAGAATATTTACGAGAAGACTTTTTTGACCCTCGTGTCAAACGAGTACATTTAGACTTTGCGTCATTACAGGATAATTTGAATCTTCATGCGTATACGGGCATAGTGGTAGTCACTAGAGCCCATGAGTTTGATAGCATGTGCTTGCACCAAGTGCGCCATGTGCTACCAACCTATGTGGGTGTCATGGGCAGTCAAAAACGTATTTTCCACGCTTTTGAAGTGTTAAAAGAAGAAGGTTGGACACAGCAAGAGCTAGATATGTTATATGGTCCTATTGGATTAGACTTAGGTGCGCAAACACCAGAAGAGATAGCACTATCTATCGTAGCAGAATACATGGCAGTATCTTATCGTAAACAAGGTGGTTTTTTATCAAAGAAGAGGTACACACATGAAGTATGAGTTTATTGAGTATTTACAACAACATAAGCAAGATACATTGGCAGTGACAACGATTTTAAAAACTCATGGCTCCACACCACGTAAAGCGGGCACTACTATGATTGTGCACCCTGATGGATCAATCTTTGGTACTATTGGAGGTGGCCGTGCGGAAAATGAAATTCGATTAAGTGCAGTAGATGCATTGGAAAAGAAAGAACATTTCCGTCGTATTTATGTGGATTTAAACGATGATGTAGCAGTCAAAGAAGGCATGGTCTGTGGTGGTAACATGGACGTACTCATCGAAACTTACCATGTATAACCACTAGGTTTACTAGAAAAAAATACCAATATAGGATACAATAAAAGGGTACATGCATGAGCATGTGCCCTTATTTGTATTAGAAAGGATAGGAGATATTCTATGCTGTTTCAATTACAAACTACATTAGAAACATTACGGTTCTTGGATGTTATAGACATTCTTGTTGTAGCAACCTTATTCTATTATTTATATCGATTAGTAAGAAATACAAGAGCCCTAGGACTATTAAAAGGGCTAGGCGTATTAGTTGTCATTAATATCGTAGCACACTTCATGGGTTTGCATACTATCAGTTGGATTATGCAACAAAGTGTGGCAGTCCTTATGATTGCCTTACCTATCGTATTTCAACCGGAATTGCGGCGTCTCTTAGAACAATTGGGCAGTGGTACAGGATTTTTCTCATCCCGCACAAAAATTTCTAAAGAAGAATTAACATCTATTGTGAAAGAAGTTGTCATCGCATGCCGTAGTATGTCTCGTCGCAAGATTGGGGCTCTCATGGTCTTTGAAAGAAATATGAAGTTAGACGTCTTATCTATGCAAGGGACCCGTATCGATGGACTGGTAACTAGTGAATTATTGATGAATTTGTTTTATCCGAAATCTCCTCTCCATGATGGGGCAGTTATCATTCGTAACGGTCGTATCGAGACAGCTGCCAGCTTACTTCCAGTCAGCCAAAATCGCGATGTGAGCAAAGAATTGGGTACACGACACCGTTCAGCCTTGGGGCAAAGTGAAGAAAGTGATGCCTTAGTGGTGGTGGTCAGTGAAGAAACGGGACAAATTTCCTATGCTTTAGGCGGACAAATTCACCGTGGTGTTACAGAAGATACATTGCGCACAGTTATGTTGTCCCTATTGGAGCCAACACCAAGTGCAGTCAGATCTTTACTTAAAATCAAACGAGGTGAATCGAAATGATGCATTGGATAGTAGGATTAAAACATAATTGGGGAATGAAATTATTTTGCTTATTTTGTGCCATTGGTATGTGGGTTTACGTGATGAAGGATCAAAATCCTATCATTGAAATGACCTACACCGTACCAGTACAAGTGCAAAACTTGGATCAAAACTATTTAGTAGAAGGGGTACCTAGCGAAGTGCGTGTCCATTTACGAGGACCTCGCAATGCTATCTTTGATATTAACCCATCTGTATTGAAAGCCTATGTGAATATGAAAAATGCCCATGTAGGACAGGAAAATATAGCCATTAATTTTACCGCTCCAACAGGGACTTTCATAGATAGTATCACACCAGAAAATGTAATCGTTACGGTGGATGAATATATGGTAAAAGAATTGCAAGTACAGGCACAACCATTGGGGACAGTGCCAAATGACATTGCCATAAAAGAATCCAAAGTCATGCCTACGACAGTCACGATTTCTGGTCCAGCTCACTTGGTAAGTAGAGCATCCTATGCGGTGATTCGCATTAACTTAGATAAACATCGTGAAAGTTTCACAGAAGTAGGAGATATTTTACCTGTAGATGCATCTGGGAATGTGATAGAAGGGTTAACTATCACACCAAAAGGGGCGCAAATTCAATATGAATTAGAGCGCATTCGGATGGAGAAAAAAGTACCAATTCAACCGAATATAGTAGGTCAGGTACCAACTGGTTATACGGTAAAACGAGTGGTGGTAGAACCAAAAGAGTTGACGATTGTAGGAAAAGAATCTATCCTCAATGGCATTGACGGAGTCAAAACAATCGACATCCCTATCTATGGTGCTACTAGTAGCTTTACCGGTGGGTATAGTTTGGTCTTACCAGAAGGTGTGACAACAACCACAGACCGAGTTGTGGTGAAAGTGGAAATTGAACCACATATGTAGGAGAGAAAGATGTTACGTATTATTAATTTTCGGATACCTGTGCAAGAGGCAGAGTGGTTAGAAGAATTACTTGTTAAAAAATATAGCCCTTTACAAGGACGTATTAAAGCAATTCATGTCGTACGACGGGCCGTGGATGCTAGGAAGAAACCGCATATCACATTTGTATATACGCTGTTCTTGGAAGTAGACCAAGAACAACAACTGATAAAAAAATTAAGCCGTCATAAAGATATTACGTTGATGGAGCCTGAAATGCCGGAACCGATTGTGCCTGGCACTATGCCTATGAAACATCGACCTGTTGTGGTAGGGTTTGGTCCAGCAGGGATGCTAGCCGCCTTTTATTTAGCCCGAGAAGGGTATCGCCCTATCGTGTTAGAACGAGGTCAAGATGTGGACCAGCGCACCTTGGATGTGGAACAATTCTGGAAAGAAGGTGTTTTCAAACCGGAATCGAATGTACAGTTTGGAGAGGGGGGCGCCGGTACCTTTTCAGATGGTAAATTGACGACTCGTGTCACCCATCCAAGACTTCATGAGATTGCTACGTACTTTGTAGAATTTGGAGCACCTGAAGAAATTTTATATAAACATAAACCTCATGTAGGAACGGATATTTTGCGCCATATGGTAAAAGCTATGCGTCAGCAAATTATTGCCTGGGGTGGAGAAGTGCGATTTGGTGCGCAAGTGACAGATATTGAAGTACAAGACCAAGTTGTCACTGGCATTGTTGTTAATGGAACAGAACGAATCCCTGCAGATATTGTTATGCTAGGGGTTGGTCACAGTGCACGAGATACGTATCGTATGCTCTATGATAGAGGTGTCCATTTAGAAGGTAAATCCTTTGCTATCGGTGTTCGTATCGAGCATGATCAAGATGTGATCGACACGTCACAATATGGAGTGCATCCAGCAGATATTGGATTAGGAGCTGCAGAATATTCCTTGGTGTATCACGATAAGGAACAAGATCGTTCTTGCTATAGTTTCTGTATGTGTCCAGGAGGACAAGTCGTTGCCAGTGCCTCTGAAGAAGGTGGCGTTGTGACGAATGGCATGAGCTTATACGCTCGTGACAGTGGTATTGCCAATAGTGCGCTGGTAGTTACTGTAGGCCCTCGAGACTTTGGAGATCATCCATTAGCTGGGGTGGACTTTCAACGAAGATGGGAAGAGCAAGCGTTTATCCTGGGAGGTCGCAATTACCATGCACCGATTCAGACGGTAGGTCATTTTTTAGGTCGCACAGAGACAAATGATGTACAGCGGAAAGCCTATAGCTATGAGCCAGGGGTCACGCCAGCAGATATCCGTTGTTGTTTGCCAGAGTACGTGACGAATACATTAGCGGACGCATTGCCATATTTTGGGCGACGTATACAAGGGTTTGATGCGGACCATGTGTGTATGACTGGGGTGGAAACACGAACATCAGCACCACTTCGCATCGTACGAGACGAAAATAGACTTTCACAGTCCACGAAGGGATTATATCCTATCGGGGAAGGTGCAGGGTATGCAGGTGGCATCATGAGTGCTGCCTTAGATGGGGCAGAAACAGCCATACTAATTATGAATACATATGGCCCTTTGAAAGGAGATTGTGATGAGTAGATTATTCGGTACAGATGGGGTACGAGGTTTAGTCAATGAATTTTTAACGCCAGAATTGGCCTATCATTTAGGTCGTGCAGCGGCGTCTTATTTTGGTCAATCCGTAGAGCGTCCTACGTTTTTAATTGGACGTGATACACGTATATCTGGAGGTATGCTGGAAAATGCCTTAGCATCTGGTATTTGCGCTGTAGGCGGTGATGTGATTATTTTGGGGGAAGCACCAACACCTGCCATTGCCTACTTGGTACGTCAGAAAGGATGTACGGCTGGGATTGTCATTTCTGCATCCCATAATCCATATCCAGATAATGGCATTAAATTCTTTGATGGCAACGGTTTTAAATTGCCAGATGCAGTAGAAGATGAAATTGAAAGATTATGTACTGCTAGTGCTGATGATTGTTTACCACGCCCTACAAAAGGTGATATTGGTCGAATCTTCTATCATCAAGACTGGGTGGAAGAATATGTGAACTTTGTAGTATCTACTAGTGATGCCTTAACAGGACTGAAAGTAGTCTATGACGGAGCTCATGGGGCAGCTTCCTATGTGGGACCTAAAATTCTTCGCCAATTGGGAGCGGAGGTAGTTGCCATCAACGTAGAACCAACTGGGACGAATATCAATGATAATGCAGGGTCTACTCATTTAGAGGGCTTACAAGAGGCGGTGCTTCGTGAAGGCGCTCAGGTGGGGATTGCCAATGATGGTGATGCAGACCGTTGCTTAATGGTAGATGAAAAGGGACAAGTCTTAGATGGTGACCAAATTATGTTGCTTTGCGGGTTACATTTGAAAGAACAAGGTAAATTGAAAGACAATATGATTGTAGGCACAGTGATGAGTAATATTGGCTTTCATAAGGCAGCCAAAGAATTGGGCATGCAAACATGTAGTACAGCCGTAGGAGATCGCTATGTATTGGAAAAAATGCTTGCTGACGGCTATTCTATTGGTGGTGAACAGTCCGGTCATGTTATCTTCTTGGATTATAACAGCACTGGTGATGGTTTATTGACGGCAGTACAAACCCTATCCATTATGAAAGAAAAAGGAAAACCCCTGTCTGAACTAGCTGGCTTGATGACGAAGTACCCACAATTGTTGGTGAATGTACGAGTCTTAACAAAAGCAGGTTGGGAAACGAATACAAGCATCCAAGATGCTATTCGTGAAGCGGAAACAGAATTAGGTGCTAATGGTCGTATCTTAGTACGTCCATCTGGTACTGAGCCATTGATTCGTGTGATGGCAGAAGGCCCAGACCAAGAGCAATTAGATGAATTGTGTAATCGTATTGGTGATGTGATCCGTATTGAACAAGGAGAAGCCTAATGTTTCGGTTAGTGACGGATGAAGAGACTTACGAACAGGGAACTTGGTCAGATGTAGAAAGAGTACTACATCAAATTGTGGCAGATGAACGGGTGTTCTTCAGTTTGTTTTGGGACACACCAAAAGAAAACTGTCACTTTGTACAAGCCATTATGGATGAGGACCATCCGGACAAACTAAATTTAGAGATAGCCCTCTCGAAAGATGGACATAACTATATGTATGTGAAGAAGTATGTGACCATACCATGGTGTATGGATACATTACAAACTATGTACATGGACAGTCACTTACCAGATATGAGTGTCTGGGAGTTTGTAGGGGCCTTTCCACAAGGGTAGATTATACAGCGATGTAGCCTATTTAAAAGGCTTCCTCTCGATGATGAGGGATGAATATATCAGGGCTTATGAACCTAATAAAAAAGAGGAAAGTTGATCAAATTGTATCAACTTTCCTCTATTTTTATGCTTTTTTGTCAAATTTGGGGAACAGCAGTTAATTGATTCGGTTTCTTTTTTTTTAGAAACTAATTTGGTATTGTACTTTCATAGTTAGCTATAGACTATTCTGCAATAGGTGCTTGTAATAGAGTATTGCCTGTATCCATGCCAACTGGAGTAGGGCTTACCAAATATAAGCAAAGCACAATGAGGATGGTTAAACCGATGATTAACCAAGAAAACTTACCAGACTTACTGAATCCGTAGTATCCAAACATGCGGACACCGAAGGCACAACCAACGGCAGCAATTAAGGAAGCTAGGGAAAATTGGTTTTCTAGTACAAACAATACCATGGTGCCCGCAAAGGATCCGATAACCGTAACCATGGGTACAATGCGATCAAAAGGAGATGGGAAACTTCGTTTCACCCCATGAATATAGGAGGAAATTTCCAACCCGAATAGCCCTAAAAATAAGGTCAAGGATGGCCAAATGGCAGTCCAAGATTGTCGCATTGCATAGCGGTTAGCACCTACATAGTAAGCAAACCAAGTCAAGCCTAACATGGTAATACCTACCAAAAGGAAATACCAAGGATCAGGAATATAACGGTAAGCCAAAACACCAACAATGGTCCAACCAGCCGCTAGTAAGGAAGAAATTCCAATTTGTCGTAATGTAGGACGTTCTGCTTGAGGAATGCGTTTGTATAAGGCAGCACCTAATTCCAAGATAAAGAAGAAAATAAATAATCCTATGGATAGATGCGGTGATACAAGACTTAATCCGAAAGAGATAACAAGAGGGATCGCTAACTTCCAACCTGGAAAGAAAGTTAACTCTTTAAAGTCCAGTCGTACATCCTGTGTTTCTAAGGTGAATGTATTATACAAGGTGAATGTCAGCATAAATGACACAACTTCTACAGGTGTAGCCCCCCAATATAATAGGGTCGGTACTAGTAAGAATGAAATGGTAATCCCCGTAAACCGAGAGATAAACGCTGCTACGATACCTATCGTAAAGTAAGGCAGTAGGGCAAAGATATACTCCATGATGAACTCCTTTTCAAAAAACGATATACTTACTTTTAGTATACGTTACTTTGGAACGCATAGCAAGGATATCAATGAATGGATTTTTTCGTAGGTGGTATACCTTTTACAATGCGGCGAATCGTTTCTGTATGGCATCCGTAGTGGGTGGCAATTTCAGCTATGGAAAGTCCCTCCCGTTGGTGTAAGGTATGTATAGCATAGGTGAAGTCACGGATGCGTCTCGCTTTTTGATAGACTCCATGGCGGATTAATAGATTGCGAATGGTATGATACTTAGTCTGATAGGTATTTGCTAATTGTTGCAATGAGGTACCTTGTAAATAGTCAGAAATAATGGTGTGACTAGGAAGTTGCTCCTTATTTCCTCGTAAGACAATTCCTTGTTCTCGCAATCTGGAAGCAATGGTTGAGGCTTTGACGTCATACAGTTTTCCGATATGAATCGTAGATAGTTTGTGTTGCGTATAGAGCTGGCAAATATCATCGATAGGTAAATCAATACGCTTCATGCTATTTCGGAGAGGAACTCCATGACGTTGTAACACATGAATGATCGTAGAAGGTGCCACCTGTAATTCTCGACCAATCATGGCAGCACTAGACCCTTTGTCGTAAGATTCTAGGATATAGGAGATAGGTAATGATGTTAGGGAGGAACTAGGGCGAGGTTCTTTTAGGTGATATTTATGTAAACGACTATAGATGGTTCGAGGGGACACATGAAAGTGTTGGGCAATGGCTTTGATGGACTCACCACTTTGATAGAGTGAAATCAGTTCCTCCTTAGGGATATTCGGCGTTCTACTATGAAAGGGAATATTATACTCACGTAATCGTTGGCAAATAGTGCTTTGACTGCAGTGCAATTGTTTGGCGATGGCGCTAGTGTTCATGTGCTTTTTCACATACAGTTGGTACAGTAATTCATAAGGAATGGGGATGATGAACTTTTTTGGACTGCTCATGAGATACCTCCTTGTGAAAGATAGATTACTTTCAGTATGCATAGAAACATAGGAGTTGTCCACTCACTGGTAGGAGTGTATATGACTGGTAGGAAATTTTCCATCAACTATGGAGTAAGGGAGGGGCTATCGTGTATAATAAAGGAATAGTTTTGATGATACAAGGAGATAGTATGAAAGATATGATTCATTATATTGCGATGCTACCAGCTATTGCTATCGCTATATCTATATTTAATTATGCGCAAGCGAAAATGGCCATTCATTTGGGAGATACAACACCGAGACAATGGGGACGAGATACGATCAATCCCTTTGCGCATATTGATTTGCTTGGTATTTTGGTGATGCTCATTGCCAGCGTAGGGTGGAGTAAACCAATTCCTTTTTCACCGCATCATTTTAAAAATCCACGGACAGGGATGATACAAATTGCCTTAGCAGGCCTAGGTGCTAATATTTTAGTGGCGTTTCTAGCCTATGTAGGCATGTCCATTGCCATGCAAGTAAGCACGGTGAGCACTGGTTTACAAATGGTTATGTCCTATATTGTGACATTGTGCATTGGCTTTGGGGTCTTTAATATGTTGCCAGTGCCTGGATTTATAGGATTTTATGTGCTATTGCAATATTTGCCTTATGAATGGCAAGAAAAATTATTGGGCGCTCAGCTATGGTTTTTTATTGGCATTTTGGTATTGGGACAATTTGGATTCTTAGGAGCCATCATTCGACCAGTATTTGCAGTTATATTAGGTATTTTTGAAAGTATTGTTCATCTAATTCTATAATATATTGGTATGCGTTTTGTGTATGAATAGATAGCTATTGCAGTTAACTATAGAAAAAATTCATAATTAAAAATAGATATTGCTAATGATTCTCGAAAGGTGTAGAATGAAAGCATTGTAAATGTTATATTTCATAGGAGGTCATCCATCATGAAAAAAAGTAAGTTAGCTATTCTAGCATTAGCATTAGTAGGAGCAGTTTCTGTAGGGGCCAATGCGTCCGCACATGGCGTATGGTTTGCAGAACGTATTGATCAACCAACATTGGTATTAGGGGAAGGTCCTGTAGATAATGCATACGAACCATCCATGGTGAAAAGCTTTGAGGCTTATGATGTAGCTTACAATCCATTGGACTTAAAAGTGATTCCTCATGAACATAATGTAACGATTGAAAAAAATGAAATGTTAGGTACTACAGCGACTACATTTGACTATGGCTATTTTACTAAAGATAAAGATGGTAAAATGCATAAAGCAATGATGAAAGACGTTCCAAATGCTGTAAAATCTACGCATGCAGTAAAATACAATGTTAACTACTGGAACGCAGCAGTAAAACCTGAACGCTTGAATATGCCAATTGAAATCGTTCCAAGCGTTAACCCATTGACATTGCGCAAAGGCGATACTTATGAAATTCAAGTATTCAAAGATGGCATGCCATATGCTAATGCTCCATTGATCAAAGACGTTATCAACGATTTGACGAATGAAAGCCAAGCTGATGCACAAGGTAAAGCAATGGTAACAGTGCCAGCCAATGGTGTGAACGTAGTAGGCGTAGAAGTAGCATTCCCAACAGAAACAAAAGGTGAACAAACTAAATATTTCTCTAGCTTGTCCTTTACGATTCAACCAGAGTAAGACGTCTCTTGTTTCGCTATGAAATCTTGTGGCGGTCTTAAATAGATAAAGGAAAGAGCACGGCATACCTCCTCTCAAACGGTATTTCATAATGTTTGTTCGGAGGCACGCCGTGCTCTTTTTGTGTTTGTGTTATTTAGTTAATATAGGAGCCACAAGATTTCTACTCGCAACTGCGTTCCTTAGGGGACGGGTATGGTGCGGTCTTTTGTGTTTACATGACTTAGAGAGTAAGAGCCGCCACAAGATTTCTACTCGCAACTGCGTTCCTTATATTGACATTTATACCTTGGGAAAATATATACTGATAGGAATTTTTAAAGGAGTATAAGTGACAGTTCATAATTTGTATAGATAGGTGGTGCATGGTGTACTACTGTACTGCACTATAGATGTGGTATAATTTAGTTAACTCTAAAAGTGAGGGATATCTATGCAGTTCAAGGCCTTTGATGATCTGAGTATTCAAGATAATTTTATCTTTGAAAAGGTGATGCGTGAAAAATCGATTTGCAAGGAATTGTTGGAACGTTTGTTAGAGATTTCAATTCAGGATATTGCGTACATTGAAACAGAGAAGACAATGGAGTCTGGTCTTGATGAAAAAGGTGTACGTTTAGACGTATATGTGAATGATGACAAAGGAACCGTCTATAATATTGAAATGCAAACGTACAAGAATATGCATGAGTTAGTAAAGCGGTCGCGTTTTTATCATAGTGCTATTGACCATTATTCTATGGAAAAGGGCGCTGATTATATGACATTGAATGATTGTTTTGTTATCTTCATTTGCACATTCCCTATATTTTCTGGAAAGCGTCATAAATACACGTATACGAAAAAATGTACAGAAGAACCAGGCAGAGAGTTGGGAGATGGTTTGACGACTATATTTTTAAGTACCAAGGCAGAAATGAATGATGTGTCGGAATTGTTACAGAACTTTTTGGACTATGTAGATGGTAGACCACCAGCAGATGGTTTATTGCAACAGATGGATGAGATTGTACATGTAGTGAAGCAAAGCAAGGAATGGAGGGGCGAGTATATGAAGTTAGAAATGGATCGGAAGAAATATTGGCGTGAAGGAAAGGAAGAAGGTAGGTTAGAGGCTATTATTGGTATGTTGCGTGAAAAATTATCGGTAGATATGATTGCTCGTATTACCAATATGCCTGTAGAACAAGTAGTTCAAATTGGAAAAGAGCACGCGCTCTTATAGACGTCTCTTGTTTCGCTATGAAATCTTGTGGCGGTCTTAAATAGATAAAGGAAAGAGCACGGCATACCTCCTCTCAAACGGTATTTCATAATGTTTGTTCGGAGGCACGCCGTGCTCTTTTTGTGTTTGGCTCTATAAATAAGTTGACGGAATATGGTAACTCTGATAGTATAATAAATAACTAGATATGGCTCTTAAGAGCTCTTGGTGATGGAGGCATCACCTACTGAGAAAGGACAACACAATGTGTTGTCCTTTTTTGGATTCTAATTTTATTACAACAGATGGATGAGATTTCTACGTATAACTGCGTTCCTTTGGTGAAGGGAATATATCGTGTTTCTTATTATACAAAAGAATAGAAAATCATTGCCTTATAGTTTTAACCTATGGCTGACTATTTCATATACATATTATACAAATCCCTACCTAAGGAGTATAGTATAACCATCAGATAGACACTTATCGATGTATACGAATGGAGGTAATATATATATGAAATACTCAGTAACAGGGTTCCCACGGATTGGGGCAAAACGTGAATTAAAGTTTGCTACGGAAGCGTATTTTCGTGGTGATGTGAGTCTAGAAGAATTAACAAAGGTTGTACGTGAGCAACGTGAAGTACAATGGAAGGTACAACAGGCAGCAGGGGCGGATTTTATTCCATCCAATGACTATTCTTTATATGATAGCGTGCTAGATACAGCGTTTACATTGAACGCTATTCCTAAGCGATACCAAGACTTAGGATTAGGGGAAGTAGATACATACTTTGCAGTGGCTCGTGGATACCAAGGGGAAGCGGGCGATGTGAAAGCTTTCTCTATGAAGAAATGGTTTAATACGAACTATCACTACTTAGTGCCAGAAATTGATGATGATACAACATTACAACTACGGTCCACAGCATTCCTAGATGGATATCGTCAAGCGAAGTCCTTGGGTATTACTACAAAGCCTGTCTTAGTAGGACCGTTTACATTCTTAAAATTAGCAGACTTTACAGGCCGTAAAGGAATTGAAGATGTTTTGGATGATGTGGTGAATGCCTATGCAGCGGCATTCCAAGCGGCTAAGGAAGAAGGCGTGTCTTGGCTTCAATTAGACGAACCATACTTAGTATATGATCTTAGCGAAGCAGATGTGGCATTGTTTGCTCGTATCTATGAAAGCTTGCTTCCTCGAAAACAAGGTGTACAAGTACTATTGCAAACCTACTTTGGAGATATTCGTGATGCTTATGACGTAGTGACACAACTTGACTTTGACGGTATTGGCTTGGATTTCATCGAAGGCAAGCAAACAGAATCCTTGGTGAAAACCCATGGATTCCCACAAGGTAAGTTGCTCTTTGCTGGCTTAGTAAACGGTAAAAATATTTGGCGTACAGATTATAAAAAAGTGCTAGCAAAACTTGGCGAATTACGAGCAGCTGGCATCGACGTGGTGCTTAGCACATCCTGCTCCTTGCTACATGTGCCATACACTGTGGCGAATGAGCTAAAACTTTCACAAGATGTATTGCAACATTTCTCCTTCGCCTATGAAAAATTAGGTGAATTGAAGGAAATCACCGACCTAGCAGAGCTTTTAGATTACACATCCCACGAAGTGTTCCAAGCGAACCAAGACTTGTTTGCCAAATCTGAACTTCGTACGGATGCAAGCGTGCAACAAGCAGTGGCTGCATTAGTAGAAGAAGATTTCAACCGCCCACAAAGAATCAAAGAACGTCAAGCGGCACAAAAAGCGATTTTTCAATTACCATTGTTACCAACCACAACGATTGGTTCGTTCCCACAAACTAAAGCGGTGAAAGAAAACCGTAAATTGTTCCGTCAAGGTGAAATCTCTGAAGCAGAATATCGTGCTAAAGCAAAAGAATTTATCAAAGATTGCGTTGAGTTGCAAGAAGAAATTGGCTTAGACGTATTAGTACACGGTGAGTTCGAACGAAATGACATGGTGGAATTTTTCGGAGAAAACCTATCCGGATTCGTGTTCACCTCTAATGCTTGGGTACAATCCTACGGCACACGTGGCGTAAAACCACCAATCGTGTTTGGTGATATCAAACGTAAACAAGCCATCACCACAGATTACAGTGCCTATGCCAATAGCTTAACCAATAAAGAAGTGAAAGGTATGTTGACAGGTCCGGTGACAATCTTGAACTGGTCATTCCCTCGGGAAGATATTTCCACAAAAGAAATGATGTACCAAATTGGCTTAGCCATCCGCGAAGAAGTGCTTGACCTAGAAGCAGCAGGCATTCGGATTATCCAAATTGATGAAGCGGCTCTTCGTGAAAAATTACCATTGCGCCGTGCTGACTGGTATAGCGATTATTTAGACTTTGCTATCAAAGCATTCCGTCTATGTCATGGTAAAGTACAAGTGGGCACACAAATTCATACGCATATGTGCTATAGCGAATTTGAAGACATTATCTCTGAAATCGATGCGATGGATGCAGACGTGATTACGTTCGAAGCGTCACGTTCCAAACTAACATTACTAGATGCATTGTTGGAAAATAACTTCCAAACAGAAGTAGGACCTGGGGTGTACGATATCCACTCACCACGGGTACCAAGCGTAGAAGAAATCAAAGATGTGATACGTTTAATCGTTGGAAAGATCCCAGTAGAACATGTATGGATCAACCCAGACTGCGGATTAAAAACACGCGGCGAAAAAGAAACTGTGGCTAGCTTACAACACATGGTAGAAGCAGTACAACAGATTCGGGCAGAATTGAGCAAGTCATAAGAATATATTCTGTGGGTCTTATTAGAGATATTGACAAACAGCAGAATGAAGCTTAAAATATAGGTAAGTAATAGTCGGTATAGAGACGTTAAATCTATAACAAGTGGTCGGAGTGGAGACTGAAAACCCATTTCAATTGCAGTAGGAACTGTGAAAAATTCCAGTTAGAGGGTGAGTCATCACCCTCTATTTTTTTAGGAGGCTGTAAATATGGAAGTACCCTTTAAGACAAGAGTCAAATTCGTTCTTGAAGAATGTGCATTAGATTATTTACATAACTTTATTGGGAAAAAATATATAGTGTACTCTAGTAATTTTACTCAAAATACATATTATACAATTGATGCTAAAAAGATAATTATTTACACTTACATTAGGATTTATTTTTGATAAAAATTCTAAGCCATTGACTTTATTAAAAGGTAATATGCTTAGAAATCCTAGTCCGGTTGATTTAATTGTTCAAAAAGATAACGATAAACAATGTATACCTAAGATTATTTTTAATAAAAATAATCTTAATCTAAGTGAAATTGTACAATTATTACCTCTTGAGATGAGAGGTTAATTTACTATATATAAAACAAAGGAACATCAGTAGCAATACCGATGTTCCTTGCTTTTATTTTATCTTCAATTGATCCATGATGCGCCGCAACTGTTCTTGTACTTGTTGCATATCGGCTTGTTGTTGAGCAATTTGTTCTTGTTGTTGTTGTACTAGGGTAACTAGCTGAGATTTGCTGTATGTCGCGTACGGGTTACTTTCACCGAATTTTAGACTAAGGCCAGCGTTAAATAAACGTTCGCTACCACCAAGATTCGTGCTGAAAGACACCATTGTTTTTTCATTCGGGCGATAGAATGCACCCACAGCTAAGGCGTGAGCCCCTTGGTAATGTCCATAGCCAGCGGCGATGTCCCATTTATCTTCGCTGTTGTAATCTTGTGGATGCAAAGCCGCAAGGGCAGCGGCACTAGCTCCCATAGAAGTAAGGCGATGGCCTAGGCAATCTACAGAGGATTCCACTCGTTTGAAGGCCTCAGGATTCGCAGCGATAGAGGATAGGTCTACTTTGCCAGTTACGGAATGCCCTGCTGTATCTGTTACGGTCATGGATAAGGTTTTATCCTCTAATTGCAATCCAGTGGTGGAAGCTACCAGGGTATCGTTACCGTCATGGCTATGTTCTGCCACCGCTTTTAACTGTGCTACATTGACGGCATCCGTATCTTTCGTACCAGCGGCTACGCCAGTGATTTGACGAGTTAGGTGATTGTCAGCATCGCCCACGGACACGGCCCCCAAGGTAGATACCCATGTACTGTCTGTAAGGGTGGAAGCTACTTTTGTAGCTGGATCATAACCTGATATACCGGCGGCTGTGTTGCTTATAGATTGACTGCCAATAGCAACACCACCTGCAGTGGTTACATTTGAGTCAAAACCGATAGCGGTTGCTCGTGCTACGTTGGTAGTCATATTCGTAGTAGCGGCACCGATGAGGACACTTTCATTAGCGGCGGTCAAGGTCCGATGGTCCCCGAACAAGATAGAGGACGTAGTGT
Source organism: uncultured Veillonella sp. (assembly GCA_963544145.1). GTDB lineage: Bacteria > Bacillota > Negativicutes > Veillonellales > Veillonellaceae > F0422. The sequence goes on along the minus strand of CAUUEA010000011.1, from coordinate 17,075 downwards.
CGGTGACGGTGTTCTCTGCACCAATTACAGATAGATGGCTCGCATTGGTGATTGTGTTTTTATAGCCATTTACCATGTTGAACTTGCTTGGAGTAGAACTAGTTCCCGTTACCGTGTTACCGACCCCGATAATTTGTGTATGTGAAGTGTCCTTAGCAGTATTTGCGCCGCCGATGGCTAAGGTAGCACCGCCCGCGCTTTTGGCAACCCCCTCTTGTAAGGCAGTTTGCATATCTTTCACTGAGGCATAATTAGTGTTATAAGAAGAGGCATTGAACGAGCCTAAGGAATTTTCAATGCGGTTTCCAGCACCCATGGTGATGGCACCATTACTGTTTTTTACAGAGTTTGCCGCACCAGTGATCACATTAGCAACACCAGATGTGGAACTACCAGCCATAGATTCATTAGAGTTCAAGGATCCCACAACAGTGGCGAAGGCATTTTTTGTTGCATTCTTGAAGGTATCAAAGAACCCATTCGCATTGAAAGGACTAGATTGCACGTTGTAGCTACCCAAAGTAGTGGCAAACCCGCCACCTGTATAAGAGTTTGTGCCTACCGTAGTAGAAGCTACACCAAACTGTTTGAGTTTGCTCGGAGAACTGTCACCAATGGCAATATCATTTTTTTCCAACGTGTGGTCCCCAATTTCGATGGACCCCGTACGAGCATAGGTATTAGCCCCAACCGCTATACCAGCGGGTAGATTCTTTAGAATCTCGACTTCATTCCTAATATCTCGCCCACTGAAAGTTTCTCCAAAAGATAAGACACCTTCTTGCTTGCCGCCACCCATCATGACGGTTGCTTTCGGACCTACCGCAATATTGGTACTCGTGTTGGCAGCCATGGCATCATATAGGACACCCGTCGCATCATGCAATTCGATATCTTTTGGTAAACCTGCCTGCGCTTGGCTCCATGGAAATACTAGCAAAGTCGATGCTAATAGGGCACCAGTGGACGCTGCCAAAGTATAGTGTTTGCGGATTCGTTGTGTGTTAGTAGATACTTCTTTCATCATATCTCTCCCGTTTCTTTTTCTTACTGACTTACGATGAATACAGAAAACGTTGGATATACGCACCCCCTTTTGCGAATATCTAATGATGAGTGAGCGTACCATGAACAAGCATGCGTACATGTATATATGTATAGTATATCATATAATCAGAAGGTTCTATAGCGAAATTAGCTCTAATGATAAAAAAAGGTGAGCTCTTGTGCTTAAAGTAATGGGAGTAGGATATTCTTACATGGATACAGGCGTAGGTGCCATATGGTAAGAGGTCCTATGATATTTTGTATAGTGTGTAAAAGTAACAATATGATTGCATGCCAGTATCGCGATTTGATATAATAAAAAAGCATTTTCTATAGAATCTAAAATAATTATTAATTAGTGGAGATGTGCCTTAGGTAACGCGTTGATAGTGCCTAAAATTGATATAATTGCAATATGCTTTTAGGTTAAAATAAATCTAAATATTTTCAAATTGTAAAAAGTACTGGTTAGGTATATAATTGTAAATGCACGGCATCATTTTTCGAGAAAGGAATGATGTCAATTTTGCGTTTTTACAATTAACGGATAACAGACAGACTAGGAGGGTAAAAGGTATGCAGTAATACGTAGTGGATGTTTATTTATGGGATTACGTAGGATAGTCAAAGAAAACATAATAGTATATATAAGCATTCAATAGTAGGCTGACGAGAGAGATAGAAAGTGTGATAGGCTCTGGTCGTGTAGGAGTTTCAGTGGTGAAAGCGTGTAGTAGCAATGAGTGCAGAATATATGAAACATAGTTAGAAGTGTGTATAGGAGTAAAAGCACAATGAATAAGATATTCAAAGTTATTTGGAGCAAGTCAAAACAATGTTATATCGTTGTCTCTGAAATGGCGAAGAACCATTCTGGAAAAAAGAAAATCGTCGTGGCAAGCATCTTGGCGGCTATGGCTGTGGGGACGGCTACAACAGCCTTTGCGGTGACTGAAGGACCTACATCAGCCGATTCAGTTGCGTTAGGGAAGGATAGTAGTTCCTATGGCGGAAATGATAGGTATAATCCTAGAGATAAAAATATATCTTCGGTATCTATCGGTAATACAGCACGAACAAATGGTGCTGGTTCTATTGCTATAGGTAGTAATGCACAGTCTGGATATCGTGTTAATGGAGTGTCACCTCAAGATGTCAATTATGGGGTCGCTATTGGACGCACAGCGGTTGCTACAGGTGATTATGGTGTTGGTATTGGTTATAATACACGAGCTGCACTACATGGTATTGCCATGGGTGAACAAGCTCGTGCTGTTAAAGAAGGTGCCACTACGCTAGGTGTTAGTTCTCGTGGTTATGGTAATGGTGCCATTGCAGTAGGTTGGCAAGCCTTAGCCGGTGCTGATGTGTATACAGCAGGTAGACCGGGAGATAATATTAATAACGATAACGCAAATACTATCAATAATTATGGACAATGGGGCGACATGGCAGTTGGCTTGCGAGCGATGGCTACCGGTGGTAATGCTACAGCCTTAGGTCGTAGTGCTAATGCAACAGCAGCGAATGCCATTGCTATTGGTGGCGGCGATGGACAGGCTTCTAATGATAATGTAGAAAATACAATAGCTAGTGGGCAAAAAGCTGCCGCCATTGGTTATAATGCTAGTGCATCAGGTACAAGTGCCACTGCATTAGGCACTAAAGCATCTGCCTCTGCAAAAGATACCTTTGCAGCAGGTACAAGTGCAAAAGCATCAGCATCGAATGCAACAGCCATTGGTACAGATGCGCAAGCATCAAAGGATAGAACTACAGCGATCGGTTATGAAGTGAGAGCGACTGGCAAAAATGCAGTAGCCATTGGTTCTAGTGATACAGATGCTAATAAAAAGGTAGTTGCTGCTGGGGAAAGTGCTATTGCTGTTGGTACAAAAGCACAAGCGAACAATGAGAGTTCTACAGCCATTGGTAAAGAGGCACTAGCAGGGAATGCGAATGCTATTGCACTTGGTACATCAGCAGAAGGTAAAGGCGATTCGTCTACAGCTATCGGTAAAAGTGCTCAAGCCACAAAAGCTAAATCTATTGCGTTAGGTAATGAAGCAGAAGCAACAGCGGCGAGTACTACTGCCATTGGTGACGGAGCTAATGCAGAACAGGAAAATGCGGTAGCCATTGGTAAAGGAGCTATTTCAGGTGGTACAAGTGGTATCGCTATGGGTAATGATGCACAAGCACAAGCGGCAGATGCTATCGCCGTAGGTTCTACCTCCCGTGCGTCGAAAGCTAACGATAGTGCATTTGGTAATGCAGCGAAAGCCACTGGTGGTGGCTCAACGGCAATTGGTTATACAGTGAATGCAAGTGGAGATCAGTCTTTCGGTGCCGGTTCTAACACATCTGTGTCCGGATCAGCAGCGGTAGGTATTGGTTATAAAGTGACTGCGTCTGGCGATCGCTCCATCAGCATTGGTAATAATGATGGCAATAACACAACAACTGCTACGGGATCTTATACAGTTGCCATTGGTTCTGGCACGACAGCTGGTGGCAGCGGCTCAGTTGCGATCGGTAAAAATGTACAAAATACTAAGAACTATACAACGGCTATAGGTATAAACCTAAGTGCTAGTGAATCGGCTACAGCCAGTGTGTTAATGGGCTATAATTCCACAACACAGGGGAATCAATCGGTTAACATTGGTTCCACCAATACTACAGAGAAAGCAGCACAATACTCCACGGCTATTGGTTATAAAGCGAAAGTAGGCGGAAAAAATGCCATTGCAATCGGTTCTAATCCAGATACAGGAGACGAGTTGATTGCATCTGCTACAAACTCCGTAGCTATTGGCACTTCGGCACAAGCAAAAGCGGAAGGTGCTACTGCGTTGGGATATGGTGCAGGTGCTACAAGCTCTAACTCTCTTGCCTTTGGTACTTCTACTAGCTCCTCAGCTGAAAAAGCGGTAGCTCTTGGTAATAGTGCCGCTGCCTCTGCGAATTCTGCTATTGCCTTAGGTGATTCTGCACAAGCTAAGGCGAACCATAGCGTGGCTATCGGTACGAATGCGAAAGTATTAGGCGGACAAGGTAGCGTGGCGATTGGCTGGGGTACAGAGATTGGGGAAAATGAAGTAACACTTTCCAATAAAGTGCCAGATGTACAAAAAACATATGCCTATTTGTTAGATAAATCATCGGAAGATGCCGCTAATGATGCTGGCAATGGTATTGTGGCCATTGGTAAAAAACGGTCTTCTGGTGATGGACAAACTATTGCGCGTCGTTTGACGGGGGTAGCGGGTGCTGTCAGTGATTATGATGCGGTAAACTTGAAACAGGTGAAAGCATTAGAATCTAAGGAGCGCCATATCAAGGTAAAAACAGGTAATGATGCTTATACACCAGATGCGAATGGTAAAATCACTCTAAATTATGTCAATGGAAAAGGCGAGGATGTTACTGGAGAAGTAACTGAAATTAAAGATGTAGCAAAAAAATCTGTAGTAGATGGTATCAATACAACAGTGGGTACTCATACGACACAGATTTCAAATCTTACTACTACTGTGGGTGGAAAAGTAAGCCAATCTGATTTTAATGCTTTCAAGGAGAAAGCAATTACTTTCACAGGCGATGATAATGCTGGTGTTGCGCGTACATTAGGCACTACGTTAACGGTGAAAGGTGGCGCTAATTACACATCGACCACAGCGAATACGAACATTCGTGTCGAAAAAGATGGTACTAATGGTGCCAATGGTCTGCTTGTTAAGTTGTCTGATACATTATCTGGCATGAAAGAAATCGCTGGCACTGGTTCTAGTGATTTGGTGATTAAAAACGGCGATACAAAAGTAACTGTAAAAGCTCCAACTAATGGAGATACAGGTACCGTGGACTTTGGTAAAGCAAAAGTTGTAGCATCAAATTTAGAAGCAGATATTACATACCGTGCGAATAGTGTGGCAGATACAGCTGCGAACACAGTAAAATTGAAAAAAGGTTTGAACTTTGTAGTGGCTACAGATGCAACTACAACGGCAGAAGGTCCTAAATCTGGTTTATCCATTACAACGGGTACAGATGGACTAGTAACCTTTGGTTTAGATAAAACTACTCGTAGTGCGATTGATAATTCAGCAGATAAAGACTTAAGCAATTTGTCTGATGCTGGTAAAGATAAGTTTAAAGAATTAGCGAAAGATGCGGCGAAAACAGCTGTGAAAGTAGCACCTGGTATCAACACAACGGTTACCACAGATACAACAACTATAGAAGGTACAACAATCTATAAAGTCAATGCAAATGATACAACAGTAGCAGTGAATACAGATACCATGGCTATTTCTGGTGGTACTCCGGATGCTACCACTAAAGTTCGTGCCTATACATTAGATTTATCCGATGCAACAAAAGGTAAGTTAACAGCTGTGGGTGGTTTAGCAACTGTCATCGGTGGTACAACAATTGTAGAAAATGGAACTGTCACAGGACCAACGTTCAATATTACAAAAGCAGACGGTGGTACTGATTCTGTAAGTACCTTAAAGGATGCTATTGATAAATTAAATGCGACGAATGCAGGACAAAATACAAAAATTTCTGAAACTGCTGGTAAAGTACAAACCTTAGAAGGTAAAGTAACAGATTTAGGAACAACAGTTACTAATAATTACAATGACTTATCTACAAAAATTACCCAAGCTGGAACAGAGGCTACAGCGGCAGCTACATCAAAGGGGTTAGACTTCACTGGTGACGATACAACTGATACTGGTAAGGTGCATCGTAATTTAGGCGAAACTTTAACGATCAAAGGTGGAGCGAACTTCACACGAGGAGCCAATGAGAACAACATCAAAGTTGTGAAAAATGATAAAGCTCTGGATATTGAATTAGCGGAAAATCTTGGTAACATTAAAGAAATCGATGGGGATGGTGCGCATGACTTAGTGATTAAAAATGGTGATGCAACGATTGCTGTAAAACCAGGTAAAGCAGCTAGTACAGAATCTGGCATGGGTACTGTAATACCAGCAACGAACCCAAGTGTAGACTTCGGGGATACCACGCTAGTGGCTAAAAATCTAGATGCATCTATCAAATACCGTGCGAACAATGCAGAAAAAGCAACTGCAAACTCTGTCAAATTAGCAGACGGATTTAACTTCGTAGCAGGTACAGGCACAGTAGCACCAAAAGCTGCAACAACTGATGGAGCGACTCCGGCAGCAGGTGCAACAACTACAACTAGCCCAACAGCTAGCACAGATGGTGTAGTAACCAAAAAAGGTATTGCTATTTCCACAGCAGAAAATGGTGTAGTCAACATCGGTTTAGATAGTGACACACGTGGTGCGATTGATAATGCAGCAAATAAAGACTTGAGCAACTTGACAGACGTTGGTAAAGGTAAAGTTAAAGAACTAGCAGGAGAAGCCGCTAAAGCAGCAGTTACAGTAGCACCTGGGATCAATACAACAGTAACGACAGATACAACCACAACATCAGGTGTAACGACATACAAAGTCAATGCTAACGATACAACAGTAGCAGTGACAGGTGATGGTCTTACTATTTCTGGTGGTACTCCGGATGTGACTACTAAGGTACGTGCTTACACATTAGACTTATCTGATGCAACAAAAGGTAAATTGGCAGCTGTAGGCAACTTAGCAAATGTTATCGGTGGTACAACAATTGCAGAAAACGGAACTGTCACAGGACCAACGTTCAATATTACAAAAGCAGACGGTACTGGTGACAATGCGACTACTTTAAAAGATGCCATAGACAAGTTAAATACGACGAATGCAGGACAAAATACAAAAATTTCTGAAACAGCAGGCAAGGTAGGAACGCTAGAAACAAATGTAACGAATCTAGGGAATACGGTCACTAACCTAGGAAATACGGTAACGAACTTAGGTAATACGGTAACGAACAATTACAATGATTTGTCTAACAAAATTACCCAAGCTGGTACAAATGTAACTTCTACGTTGACTACAAAAGGCTTAGATTTCTCAGGCGATGATACAACTGATACTGGTAAAGTACATCGTGACTTAGGCGAAACTTTAACGATCAAAGGTGGAGCGAACTTCACACGAGGAACTAATGAGAACAACATCAAAGTTGTGAAAAATGATAAAGCTCTGGATGTTGAATTAGCAGAAAATTTAGCTAACATGAAAGAAATCGCTGGGGATGGTGCGCATGACTTAGTGATTAAAAATGGTACTAACACAGTGACAATCACACCAGGTAAAGATAGTGACAAAGGAACTGTTAACTTCGGCAATGCGAAAGTAATAGCATCTAATTTAGAAGCAGACATTACATACCGTGCAAACAATGCCGCAGATACAGCTGCGAACTCTGTGAAACTGAAACAAGGTTTGAACTTCGTAGCAGGTACTGGCACAGTGGCACCAAAAACTCAAGCAACGGGAAGAACAACATCGGCAACAGATGGAACTACTCCGGCAGCAGGTGCAACAACTACAACAAGCCCAACAGCTAGCACAGATGGAGTAGCCACAAAAAAAGGTATTGCTATTTCCACAGCAGAAAATGGTGTAGTTAACATCGGCTTAGACAGCGACACACGTGGTGCTATTGACAATGCGGCGAGTAAAGACTACGTAGCTAATGAGCTTGCTAACTTAAATACGACAATTACAGGTAATGCAAATCTAAACTTTGCGGGTAATGTAACAAAAGACGCACAAAACGCTGATGTAGAAAAAGTAGGTTTAGCATTAGCTACTGGTACATTACACATCAAAGGTGACGCTACAGATGTTACAACAACTGCAAAAGGTGATACTGTTACAATAGGTTTAACAGATGCAACAAAAGGTAAGTTAACAGCTGTAGGCAATTTAGCAACTGTGATTGGTGGTACTACTATTGCTGCAGATGGTACTGTAACAGGACCAACGTTCAATATTACAAAAGCGGATGGTACTAGTGAAAATGCAACTACCTTAAAAGATGCTATTGATAAATTAAATGCTACTAATGCTGGACAAAATACAAAAATTTCTGAAACTGCTGGTAAAGTACAAACCTTAGAAGGTAAAGTAACAGACTTAGGAACAACAGTTACTAATAATTACAATGACTTATCTAGCAAAATTACCCAAGCTGGAACAGCGGCTACAGCGGCAGCTACATCAAAAGGCTTAGACTTCACTGGTGACGATACAACGGCAAAAGTACATCGTGACTTAGGCGAAACTTTAACGATCAAAGGTGGAGTGAACTTCACACGAGGAACCAATGAGAACAATATTAAAGTTGTGAAAAATGTTAAAGCTCTGGATGTGGAATTATCAGAAAATCTTGCCAACATGAAAGAAATTGCTGGGGATGGTACGCATGACTTAGTGATTAAAAATGGTACTAACACAGTGACAATCACACCAGGTAAAGATAGTGACAAAGGAACTGTTAACTTCGGCAATGCGAAAGTAATAGCATCTAACTTAGAAGCAGACATTACATACCGTGCGAATAGCGTTGAAGATGCAGCTGCGAATACAGTTAAATTGAAAAAAGGTTTGAACTTTGTAGCGGCTACAGATGCAACTACAACGGCAGAAGGTCCTAAATCTGGGTTATCCATTACAACGGGTACAGATGGACTAGTAACCTTTGGTTTAGATAAAGCTACTCGTGAAAAAGTAGATAATGCAGCAGATAAAAATTTAAGTAATTTATCTGATGATGGTAAGAATAAAATTACTAACTTAGCGAAAGCCGCTGCGAAAGAAGTAGTCAAAGTAGATAATGGTATCAACACAACGGTTACAACAGATACAACGACTACAGAAGGTACAACAATCTACAAAGTGAATGCTAACGATACAACAGTAGCAGTGACAGGTGATGCTCTTACTATTTCTGGTGGTACTCCAGACGCTACTACTAAAGTACGTGCCTATACATTAGACTTATCTGATACAACAAAAGGTAAATTAACAGCTGTAGGCAACTTAGCAAATGTTATCGGTGGCACAACAATTGCTACAGATGGATCTGTCACAGGACCAACTTTCAGTATTACAAAAGCAGACGGTACTGGTGATAATGCAAGTACCTTAAAAGATGCAATCGATAAATTAAATACGACGAATGCAGATCAAAACACAGCGATTACGAATTTAGGTACAAGAATTACCAATGTAGTAAACGGTGGTATGACGTTCATCGGAGACGATGCAACAGCAGATAAAGTAACTCGTAAATTAGGGGAAACTTTAAACATCCATGGTCAAAACAATATCACTGTGAAAAAGGATGCTACAGATGCGACTACATTAAATGTAAAATTAGCGAGTGATTTGAAAAACATCACTTCCATCACAAATGCTGATGCAGATGGCAAACCAGGTAGCAAAATCACTATCGGTGCAGATGGCGTAACTATTGCTAATGCTGCAGCCGGTCAAGATGGAGCTGCTGGTGAAACGAAAACTGTAACTATCGGTAAAGATGGCATCAATGCTGGTGGTATGAACATCACAAACGTAGCAGAAGCTAAAAATGATGGTGATGCAACGAATAAAAAATATGTCGATGATGCGATTACTAAGCTACAAACAACAGTGACTAATAATGCAAATCTACGGTATGCTGGCGACACTAACGAAGGGGTAGCAACTGGTGAAGATCACTTGAACTTAGCGTTGGCGACAGGTACTTTGAAAGTAGCTGGTACAGCTGACCAAATCAAAACGGTAGCTAATAATGGAACGATTACTGTATCTTTAGATGAAAAAGTGACAAACAAATTAGCTAAACTTGGCGATACAGCTTCCAACGGCCGTGATGGTGTTGATGGTACATCTGGTGCAGCTGGCTTAACAGGTAAAGATGGCTTGAACGATGCAACGTTAAATGACAAGGTAAATGCCTTACGTAATGGTGAAGCTGGTTCTGTGGTGTACACTAACGAAGCTGGTGACCGTGTTGTAAAAGCAAAAGATGGCAAGTACTACAAAGCTGACGAAGTAAAAGCGGATGGTACTGTTAAAACTGCTGATGAAAACAAAGGTGTAGCACCAAAAGTAGTGGAGAATCCACAAGCCCGTGTGGTAAATGCAAATGGAGAAACTACAACGGCTACAACCTTATCTAATATCGCAGATGGAAAAGTAGCAGCAAACTCTAAAGAGGCTGTAAACGGCGGTCAATTACATGCTGTGAAATCTGACCTAGCTACAGCACTTGGTGGTGGTTCTAAAGTCAATACTGACGGATCTTTCACAGGTCCTACGTATAACATCACAAAAGATGATGGCAGCAATACAATGGAAGAAGTGAAGACCGTAGGCGATGCGATTACTAAGTTAGATACACGTATTAACAATGCCAACTCCACGTTAGCGACAAAAGGTTTAGACTTCTACGGAAATAAAGATACAGCGGACACAGATAAGGTGCACCGTAACCTTGGTGAAGCTTTAAAAGTAAAAGGCGCAGAAAACTTCACACGTGCAGCAACGGCTACGAATAACATCGATGTGGTGAAAAATGCTGCAGGTGATGGTTTCGATGTAAAATTAGCAGAAAATCTAGCAAATATGAAAGAAATCGCTGGGGATGGTACGAATGACTTAGTGATTAAAAATGGCGATACTAAGGTAACTGTAAAAGCTCCTAAAGATGGAAATGCAGGTAGTATCGACTTCGGAGGCACTAAATTAGTAGCTTCTAATTTAGATGCATCTATTAAATACCGCGCAAACGATGATGCAGTAGGGAATGCGAAAACCGTTAAATTAGCAGATGGATTTAATTACGTAGCAAGTAACGATGCAACGACTACTGAGGAAGGTCCTAAATCTGGTTTAGCAATCAACGCAGAGGATAATGGTAAAGTTATATTTGGCTTAGATAAAGCAACTCGTGATAAAGTTGACAACGCAGCCGATAAAAACTTAAGCAACTTATCTCAAGATGGTAAAGATAAAGTTAAAGAACTAGCAAAAACAGCTGCACAAGATGCTGTGAAAGTAGCAGATGGCATTAATACAACAGTGACAACTGATACAACCACAACTGCAGGTGTAACTACGTATAAAGTAAATGCTAATGATACAACAGTAGCAGTTACAGGTGATGGTCTTACTATTTCTGGTGGTGACTTAGGTGCAGATAAAGTACGTAAATATTCTTTAGACTTATCTGACACAGTGAAAGCAAAATTGAATGCGATTAACAATGTTGGTAATACAGCTTCTAACGGCCGTGATGGTGTGAATGGTACATCTGGTGCAGCTGGCTTAACTGGTAAAGATGGTTTAAACAATGCAACGTTAAATGACAAAGTAAATGCCTTACGCAACGGTGAAGCTGGTTCTGTGGTGTACACTAACGAAGCTGGTGACCGTGTTGTAAAAGCAAAAGATGGCAAGTACTACAAAGCTGACGAAGTAAAAGCGGATGGTACTGTTAAAACTGCTGATGAAAACAAAGGTGTAGCACCAAAAGTAGTGGAGAATCCACAAGCCCGTGTGGTAAATGCAAATGGAGAAACTACAACGGCTACAACCTTATCTAATATCGCAGATGGAAAAGTAGCAGCAAACTCTAAAGAGGCTGTAAACGGCGGTCAATTACATGCTGTGAAATCTGACCTAGCTACAGCACTTGGTGGTGGTTCTAAAGTCAATACTGACGGATCTTTCACAGGTCCTACGTATAACATCACAAAAGATGATGGCAGCAATACAATGGAAGAAGTGAAGACCGTAGGCGATGCGATTACTAAGTTAGATACACGTATTAACAATGCCAACTCCACGTTAGCGACAAAAGGTTTAGACTTCTACGGAAATAAAGATACAGCGGACACAGATAAGGTGCACCGTAACCTTGGTGAAGCTTTAAAAGTAAAAGGCGCAGAAAACTTCACACGTGCAGCAACGGCTACGAATAACATCGATGTGGTGAAAAATGCTGCAGGTGATGGTTTCGATGTAAAATTAGCAGAAAATCTAGCTAACATGAAAGAAATCGCAGGGGATGGTACGCATGATTTAGTCATCAAAAATGGTGATGCTACGATCACGTTGAAACCAGCAAAACCGGCTGCAACAGATCCTGATACAGGTGACGTAACAACACCAGCAAAACCAGGTGCAGTAGACTTTGGTGATAGCAATGTGGTAGCTAAAAACTTAGATGCTTCTATTACGTACCGCGCGAACAATGCTGTAGATACAGCTGCGAACTCTGTGAAACTAAAACAAGGTTTGAACTTCGTTGCAGGCACAGGCACAGTAGCACCAAAAGTTGCAGCAACAGATGGAACTACTCCAACAGGAGGTGCAACAACTACAACTAGTCCAACTGCTAGCACAGATGGAGTAGCCACAAAAACAGGTATTGCTATTTCCACAGCAGAAAATGGTGTAGTAAACATTGGTTTAGATAGCGATACACGTAGTGCCATCGATAATGCAGCGAACCAAGACTTGAGCAACTTGACTACAGCAGGTAAGAAAGTGATTACCGATGCAGCCCAAGGAGCGGTGAAGGTAGCCGCTGGCAACAATGTAACGATTGATACAGAAACGAAAGACAATGTTACAACGTATACAGTGAATGGCCGTGATACGACTGTGAAATCAGCTGAAAACGGCAGTGTATCTGTAACAGGTGGTACGCTTAATGCAAAAGGTGAACGTGAATATACGGTAGATTTGACGGATGCAACAAAAGCTGAAATCAACAGAATCGCAGGTATTGACACTCGTTTAACCACAGCAGAAGGACATATTACTACCTTACAAGGTGATATGACAAAAGCTAAAGCAGACATTGTTACGAACGCAGGTAATATTGCTACAAATGCTCAGAATATCGCTATTAACGCAGGTAATATCGCTACGAATACCAAGAATATTGCAACTAATGCAGGTAATATAGCTACTAATACAAAAAATATAGCTACGAACGCTAGCAACATTGCTGCGAATACCAAAAATATTGCAGCTAACACGGCTAATATTACTAAGAATACTCAAGACATTGCGACTAATGCAAATAATATCGCTACGAATACTGGTAATATTGCAACTAATGCAGCGAATATTACTAAAAATGCTGGGGATATCGCAAAACTACAAGGCAATTCGGCAACGAAAGATCTTAGCAACTTGACCAATGTAGGCAAAGATGTGGTAACAGGTTTAGTCAATGTAGTAGGCACGAACGGTATTACTGTAACACCGGATACAGATACAACATCACGAGTTAAAACTTTCACAGCGAAACTGAACGACAAAGTGACCTTTGGTACAGGTGATAAACAAATCACTGTGGATGGCACGACAGGTACAGTTAGCATGGGCAATAATAAAGCGGTTAATATCGATGGTACAACAGGTACGGTGACGGCAAAACATGGTAACTTCGGTATTATCTCGGGATTGACGAATACGACTTGGAACCCAGCTGCTGTAACGGGTGCAGATCGCAGTGTGGCAGCGACACAGGGCCAAGTGAAAGATGTATCTGACACATTGGATAAAGGTCGTGTATTTACCGCTGACACAGGCAAAACATCTGCACTGGTAGCCTTAGGTGAAACCTTGGCAATCAAAGGTGGTGCCAAGGGAGCGATGACAGATAATAATATCGGTGTGGAACTTTCAGCAGGCACAGACAAAACGCCAGTGACCATGACAGTGCGCTTGGCGAAAGATGTGAAAATGAAAGACGGTTCTACGTCCTACGATCATTATATGGATATTAATGGTAAACCTACACAGGTAGCAACAACCACTGTGAACGGAGAAGGTGTAACTATTACTCCTGTGAAAGGGTTACAAAAACCAGCTGTTTCCTTAACAGCAGATGGATTAGACAATGGAGGTAATGCCATTCATCATGTGGGACCAGGCACAGCAGCAGATGATGCGGCAACCCTTGGTCAAGTGGTGGCAGCCGCTAGCACGGTGAGCCGTCAAGTAAATCAAACTGGAGCTCATGCAGCGGCATTAGCAGCAATGAATCCATTGAGCTATGATCCTCTTAAAAAATCGCAAGTCATGGCTGGATACGGCGCTTATAAAGGATCGAATGCACTAGCACTCGGCGTGGCGCACTATGCTAACGAAGATACTCTATTCAACGTAGGGGTCAGCGTTGGTAATGGTGAAAACATGGTGAATGCAGGCATGACCTACCGATTCGGCGGTGAGGACAGCATGATCCCAGAACGTTACAAAGGTGGCCCAATTTCTTCTGTGTATGTAATGCAAGATGAAATCACCGCTCTGAAAGCTGAAAATGCTCGAAAAGATGCGGAGAATGCTAAAAAAGACGCAGAGAATGAGGAAATGAAAACACAAATTAAAATGCTTATCGAACGTGTAACCATGCTGGAAGCAAAAAAATAATAGACTATACATGAGGTGAATGCCTTAGGGTATGAGAAAAATGGACACCTAGTCGAAAGGCTAGGTGTCTTTTCTATATAACTAAATTGAATATGGGTATGTAAAAATTACAAAACATATACAATAGTACTGTGCGATATATTTGCATAAACATGCAGATTGTAATAAAAAGAAAGTATAAATAAAGCTTTTATAAAAAGTATTGCTATATACTAGTAAGATAGAGTATAATGCTATCTTTGAAGAAACTGTGTAATCAAAAAAGTTTACGATCTTCATGTTTCTTTCATGAAGATAGTATATACTAGCGAAGTCAATCAACATGAATAACGGAACATGCGTGTAATAAACAGTTTGTAAATGCTTATTCGTCTTATATAAGAAAGTTAAGAAGTATGCTTAGATAAGACGTGTAAGCATTTATATTTCCTTTAATTCATATACTTTTAATGGGGTAGTCGCATAGTTTCTCTAAAAAATTAATAATAATGTTTAGTAGGTAGGTTGGTCACATAGGAGGACAAGTCGGAATGAATAAGATTTTTAAAGTAGTTTGGAGCAAGGCAAAACAATGTTATGTAGTTGTATCTGAAATGGCTAAAAATAATTCTGGTAAAAAGAAAATCGTTGTTGCTAGTGTATTAGCAGCATTAGCAGTTGGATCTGAAATGGCAGTGGTAAATGTAGAGGCATCGGCAAATGCACTGGGTACTGCAGCTGATGGGTCCGTGGCTTGGGGTGTTGGGTCCAAGGCGAGTGGTACGAATACGGTAGCTATTGGTAAGGACGCAACAGCTACGGGAAGTACTGCTGTAGCTGTAGGTAATAGCTCTTCAGCAACGAATACAGAGACAGTAGCATTAGGTAATAATACAGTAGCATCTGGTATTCGAGCTGTATCTGTAGGTTTAAATACGACAGCATCTGCTTCAGACTCCATTGCTATGGGTTATTTATCAACGGCTAGTGCCTTGGGATCTACCGCAATTGGTCGAAATGTAATTGTATCTCAAGAAAAATCTACGGCGATGGGTTACGATTTGACTAGTACAAACTCAGCGAGTACCACCATTGGTTATTTATCATCAAATGCAGCTAATCAGGCAGTTAGTGTGGGTGCCAGAAATACCATAAGTGCAGGTGGACAATATTCTACAGCACTAGGTTATTTCGTTGATGTAAGCGGAAAAAATGCTATTGGTATTGGTTCAAGTAATGATGATAGACATGTAACAGCATCTGCTAACAATTCAATTGCAATTGGTACAAGTGCATCATCTAGTGCTGTTGGAGGTACTGCTATTGGTACTAATGCAACTGTAACTGGTACAGATACATTTGCGGCTGGTAGCTCCACTTCTGTTAGCGGTACAAGTGCAGCTGCCGTAGGCCATGGTGCTAGTGCAGCTGGTGATACTAGTATTGCCTTAGGTAGAAGTGCAAGTACTACAGGTAAAAGTTCCGCTGCACTTGGTCATAGTGCAACAGCTAGTGCTGAAAATAGTGTGGCCATTGGTAAAGGTGCATCATCTGCAGGTGCAGGTAGTGTAGCTATAGGTTGGAACACTACGGTAACAGCAGATGATGTTAGTACAGGGTTAGCGTCTAACACGAAACCATACTTATTAGATTCCAGTACAGTAGACAAAGTTAATGATGCAGGCAATGGCATTGTGGCAATAGGTACAAGACGTGATGGATCTAGTGGATTTGCCCGTCGTTTGACTGGTGTAGCAGGTGGAGTTAGTGAATACGATGCAGTTAACTTGAAACAGTTGAAAGCTTTAGAGGCTAACGAATGGTTGTTACAAACTAAGAATGCAGGGGACACAAAAGCTACAGATGTAACGGCACAAACTGTAACAGGGGAGAAGAAAAAACGTGTAGTTTTAGAAGCAGGCGACAACATCACCCTTGAAAATAATAATGGCACTGTAAAAATCAAAGCAAACGTAGGCGTAAAATCTATCACAAGTGGAAACACAACAGCCTTGACAGTATCTACAGTAGATGCGAATGGTGCCGTAACCATTACGCCAAATATCGCATCTAGCTTATCTGCTACTGGTGATGCAGGTAAATTAGTAACAGCGGGAACTGTAAATACAGCATTAGGTAGCAAACTTGATAAAACTGCAGAACGCCATGTAAAAGAAGGATCCTATGCAGTACAAACTGACGGCACAGTCACATTAACAAAAGTAGATGGAGCAGGCACTGAAAAAGCTACAGAAGCAGTAAAAATCACAGGACTTGCAACAAAAGCATCTGTGGATACGTTAACAACTAAAGTAAATACAGTGGAAGCAACTGCAAACGCAGCAAAAACAACAGCGGAAGCGGCGAAGACAGCGGCGACAGCAGCAGGTCAGAAAGCTGACGCAGCAAGTACAAAAGCGGATGCGGCAAGCACAAAAGCAGATGCGGCAAGCACAAAAGCAGACGCAGCAAGCACAAAAGCAGACGCAGCAAGCACAAAAGCAGATGCGGCAAGTACAAAGGCAGATGCAGCTAGTGACAAAGCAGACGCAGCAAGCACAAAAGCAGACGCAGCAAGCACAAAGGCAGATGCAGCAAGCACTAAGGCAGACGCAGCAAGCACAAAAGCAGACGCAGCAAGCACAAAAGCAGATGCAGCAA
>CAUUEA010000010.1:0-47056 GCA_963544145.1 uncultured Veillonella sp. | reverse complement strand
CACCGTCGTTACCTACACGGTCCATTGCTTCTGCGATCAATGCGCCGATTTCTTCGTCAGCTGCAGATACAGATGCTACTTGAGCGATGTCTTGTTTACCGTTTACGTCAATCGCTTTGGATTGAATTTCAGCTACTAATTTTTTTACGGCTAATTCGATACCTTTTTTAAGGATCATTGGATTTGCACCAGCAGCTACATTGCGCATACCTTCTTGGATCATAGCTTGTGCTAATACAGTTGCTGTTGTAGTACCGTCACCAGCTACATCGTTAGTTTTTGTAGCTACTTCTTTCACTAATTGTGCACCCATATTTTCAAATGGATCTGGAAGTTCAATATCACGAGCGATAGTCACACCATCATTAGTAATTGTTGGGGCACCAAATTTTTTCTCTAATACTACATTGCGACCTTTAGGTCCTAATGTTACTTTTACAGCATTTGCTAATTGGTCAACGCCACGGCCTAACGCGCGACGTGCTTCTTCGTTAAATAAAATTTCTTTTGCCATTGTATAGCCTCCTCTATGGGGAATCATCCCACTGATTAGTTAGATTATAATACTGCTAAAATATCTTTTTCACTGATGATTAAATGGTCAACACCATCAATTTTAAACTCAGTACCAGCATATTTGGAGAACATAACTGTATTGCCCACTTCTACTTCTGGTGCTACACGTTCGCCATTGTCACATAATTTACCAGGACCCACAGCGATAACTGTACCTTCAGATGGACGTTCCTTTGTGGAAGATGCTAAAAAGATACCACTTTCCGTTTTTGTTTCTACTTCTAATACACGAATAATGACACGATCGCCTAATGGTTTCATTGTTATACCTCTTCTCTTATACACTATAATATCGATGTTAGCACTCAATAAGAGTGAGTGCTAATCACAAGTATTATTATAAATCATTTTTAAATTTTTGCAAGTCCTTTTTGACTTTTTGACTAAATACTTTTTTAGAACTTACGATTTTGCCTCGTAGGCTGCGATAATCTTTTTGCATGTGTCTATAAGACTAATGCGTTTATCCATACTGAAAGCTCGTATTTTTTCATATGCCTTTTCCTCGGAAAACCCATGGAGTTCCATTAATATTCCTGTCGCTTTTGCCACATATTTTCGTTCTTCTAAAGAGCTTTCCAAACCTTTCACCCGCTCTAACAAGTCATGCTCTTCTTGAAAGCGCCCCATCGCCATCTGCAAAGCTGGACCTAGATCCGGTTCACGTAATGGCTTAATCAAATAGCCATATACCCCAGATTGGGATGCTTTTTGTATTAAATCGTCTTGGCTGTAGGCTGTTAAGAGCACTACCGGTGCCAATCGCTTATGGCGAATTTGACGGGCTGCCTCAATACCATCTAATGTTGGCATCTTCACGTCCATGAGCACTATATCTGGTGCCAAGTCTTGGCATAATTGGATTGCTTCCACTCCATTGGCGCCTTCACCTACCACGGTATGCCCTTGGCTTTCTAATATATCTCGCAAATCCATGCGAATCAGCGACTCATCATCTACTACTAAGACGCGCATACTCTTCTCCTTTATGTATCCAAATATCTACCACAGTTCCCGTTCCTTGGGATGTCCAAGAAATCGTTCCATCCAGTTCATTCCGCACTAGGTTGTCGATAATCTGTAATCCTAACCGGCGTTGTCGGGTGCTTTCAAAATCATCTGGCAAACCACAACCTGTATCGCGAATGGTAATGTGTAGCATATCACCATGATTCTCATCCTTTACGTCTCGCACATCTACCTGTACTTGACCTTCCATTCTATCTTTGAAAGCATGTTTAAAAAGATTAGAAAACAGTTCATTCATGACCAAGGACACATAGCTAGCCTTGTGGGAGGACATAATAATATCTTCTCCTGTATAGTCCATGTCGATGCGCTGTTCAGAAGAGCCTAATCCTTGTCGCAACAAGCGCCACAGTTCTTCGATAATGCTGCGCAATGCCACGTAATCTTCGTCAAAGTTTGACACGATTTCATGAACGAGAGCCATACTTTCAATACGATGAATACTATCTTGTAACGCTTGTTTCACATCATCTGACCCACTGCGACGGCTTTGCATACGCAGTAAGCCCGCCACGGATTGCAAGTTATTTTTCACCCGGTGGTGCACTTCTTTGATGACGGAGTTTTTCACCAACAACTCTTGATCCCGCTTGCGAAGTTCCGTTTTATCTTGCAACACTAAGATACCACGTTTCCACTTTACCCCAAGGACAACGGGAATCATCACTTGTCGCAAAGCAATGTCACCATATAGTTCCTCATCAATGGTACCTACTCTATCTTCTAAGGCTTTTTTGATGCGACCTACTTTCAAAGTACTACTATAAATAGAGGTCCCCTGCAATCGCCGATCGATGCCTAGGATGTCCCCCAGTTTTTTCGCCGCTCTATTGGCATACAGTATGGTTCCATCTTGTTCAAAAAAGAGTATCCCATCTAAGAGTGAAATTCCTTCATACAGTTCTGGTTGCTGTAATTGTGGCACCAACATGCCTTGAAAGGTCGTCTGTGACACGATGGACATAAACTCATCGTAACGATTAGAGTACACTTCAGATACAGGATTCGTGAATGCACAGGCACCAATGCACTTGCCCCCATTGTCTACGATGGGATACACATAGGCATAGTAGGACTCGATTGTGATACCTGATTCTGTAGGTTCCTCCCAGTCCATGAGCCCCGCATACGACTTGCCAGTATTCAACATCTGCTGCATAGGATGATCCATAGGTACTTTATATTTCTGCACCATTCCTGTATGACCACTGTCTAGTGCTCCACTGAGTAAAAGGTGTCCGTCCTTAGCTTGCACTAAGAGGGACACCCCTTGTTCACTGATGGCTTTACCAAAACTTAATCGTTGAGAGAACTGCAATAGTAATGCCTGTTGTGTTGGATATAACTCTGTTTCTTTGTCTAGGATTTCTTTCCAACTAGCCATGTTGGTTTCCTTTCCACAAATCACTGCCCAATGGAATGGACGGTTTTGCATTCAACGTGTAATTACTGAATTTACCAGCTTGCGCCATATAGTACGCTCGGCAACCAATCATCGCCGCATTGTCTGTAGCCAACATAGATCCCGCTGTGAGATACGTCAAACCTTCCGCTTCACACATAGCTTGTAAATCTCGTTGCAATCCACTGTTTGCAGATACACCGCCAGCTAAGGCTATCTTCGTTTCTCCTAATGTATGGGCGGCTTCTTTCATTTTTTCTACCAAAACATCTGTAATGGCCTTTTGAAAGGACGCTGCCACATCCTCATGACAGATGGATTCACCTTTTTGTTGCTTTCCATTGATATAGTTCAGAACAGCCGACTTCAAACCACTGAAACTAAAATCGAAGTTCCCTTTTTCTAACAAAGGTCGTGGAAAATCGATGGCCTCTGGATTGCCCTGTTTTGCCAACGCATCAATATGTGGTCCCCCTGGATAAGGATAGCCTAATACACGAGCAATTTTATCGAAGGCTTCTCCAGCTGCATCATCCCGTGTTTGTCCTAATACCTGAAAGCTTTCATAATCTGTGACATGAACAATCATAGTATGCCCACCAGACACAACCAAGCACAAGAACGGCGGTTCTAAATCAGGATGCAACAGAAAGTTCGCAAAAATATGACCTTCCATATGATGCACGCCTACTAAGGGGATATCTTTCGCGAAGGATAAAGCCTTCGCCGCAGACACACCTACTAGCAAAGCCCCCACCAAGCCAGGCCCATAAGTGACGCCGATATGATCCATATCATCTAAGGTCAAATTCGCATCTACCAAAGCCTGGTCGATGACAGGCATAATCTGTTCTATATGATGACGAGATGCCACTTCTGGCACGACACCGCCAAATTTTCTATGTATGGGAACTTGACTAGAAATCACATTGGAAATCACTGTTCTGCCATCTTGCAACACCGCTGCTGATGTTTCATCACAGCTAGTTTCAATAGCTAGTGTATAGATACTCATGCCAGTTCCTCCATTTCTTTCGTCATAATCAAGCCATCTTCTACTGGATCGGAATAAAATTGTTTGCGCACGCCTACCGCTGTAAAGCCAAGTCTACGATACATCGCTTGGGCTGCAATATTAGAAACACGCACTTCTAAAAAAATATGTTTCATACCTTGTTTACGTAGCATTTGTGTTAACTTTCGAGTCATTTTAGCTCCATAGCCTACACGACGATATTCAGGATGTATGGCAATATTCGTAATCTGTCCTTCATCCAAGACTAGCCAAGATCCAGCATAGCCAATAATCTTGCCATCCTCCGCTTCTGCCACAAGGTACAATTTATCTTCTACTTCTAAATCATCTAATAAAGCTTCCTTTGACCAGGGTGTGGAAAAACATGCCAGCTCTATTTCATAGATACCTTCAATATCACTGCGTAAGGCTTCTCGTAATGTGACCATTATCGTTCACCTGCCGCTTCACGGACTATTACTGTTGGCTCCACATACGTACCAGTAGCTAAGATATCCTTATTTTTTTCATCCCACACCACTTCTGCTTCCGATTTACGAATATAGAATGGCTCAATGGACTGTGCATCTGGAATCGTACCACTCACGAATTGTGGCAATGCCACTTGGATGATATGCGATGCCCGTGGCCGTTGTTTCGATTCATGTCCTAGTACAAGTTTCATCGGGTTAATACGACCTTCTTCTACGCCTAAGGTATATTCTTTTTCCAAGCGTTTTAGACCGTCCCCTACGATAACTACTGGAGTTTCCTCGCATAACTTCACTAAAGATTCTAGCAAATCTGGTACTTGATGAACTTCTACTGAGTCCAATGCATTCATAGCTCTGCCATTCCATGTATATTGACGAGCATAGACTTGCTTTTTCTGAGCATCCACTACAGTACACACACGATAATTAGAATACATAAAGCTTTGTGCCAATACATCCGTCGTAAGTACACCTATAACAGGTACATTCCAAGCGTACGCCAATGCCTTCGCCGTGCCTAAGCCAATACGCAAACCTGTAAACGAGCCAGGTCCAATAGTAACGGCGATACCGGTAATATCGGATTTTTTCACCTTTCCTGTATTCAACACCGTTTCAATATGTGGCACTAATTGCTCAGAATGAGTAAGGCCTGCGTGTACAATGAGTTCGCTTCGTATTTCCTTTTCATTTCCTACCGCCACGCTGGCAATAGCACTACTCGTTTCAACCCCTAAAATCATAGGTTCTCTCCTATGTGTTGTAATCTTTCCTCTGAAAGCAGATCCGTACGAACTCTAAACTGACGAGATCCATCATCAGCGATTGCAATGTCAATCCATACCGTTGTATCTGGCAATTCATCAGTAAACTTACTAGCCCATTCCACAATGGACTTCGTTTCCTCTGTATATTCATAAAAGCCGATGGTTTCTAGTTCTTCTACCAAGTCCATTCGATATAAATCGAAGTGGTACAAGTAAGCACCATCTACTTCATAGGTGTTCATCAAGGCAAAAGTAGGGCTTGTCACTTCTTCTGTGACCCCAAAGCCCTTGGCAATCCCCTGAGATAAATGCGTTTTCCCCGCCCCTAACGTGCCATCCAAGGCAATGCAAATAGGGCTTTCATAGTCTTTCATAAATTTCCCTAGACTACGACCTAGAGTCAACGTTTCCTCTACGGAATGTGTTGTATATTGTATGGTGTTCATAATTATCCTTTATCATTCTATCTTGTATTATTCTATGTTTTTAAATCCTAGTTACAATCTCAATATGTTCATATTAACAGTCTAATTTTAGTATTTTACATTTTTGATGATACTATATCATGGTATAAGCGCAATCCACTATTATATTTTATACTAAAGTAACAGTTACGCATTATATGCATCTCTCAATAACCAAACATAGTATATCTACTAGTATTTAAGCCTTAGATAAATGATTATATCCCTTAGGTTCTACTGTTACCCATTGTCCATTCCGTTCTACCAATACTTCTGCTTTGCCTGTTTTCACATATCCAATAATCGTAAATGTATCAGCCGGTAACTCCTGTGCTTTATCAGATGGAATAGTACCTACTAGCTGAAAGTCTTCTCCCCCCGTCCACATAGGAAAATACGGACTCATATGGTGGCTTTCACAGTAGGCATGCACCTCTGGATGAATGGGCAAAGCACTTTCATCAATGTAAATCGTCGCCTGCGATGCGTTAGCAATCTCGTTGAGCTCGCTGGACAAGCCGTCACTGATGTCGTTCATGGACGTAGCGCCTAAGTCTCTTGCTATTATACCACATTCCACATGAGGGATGGGGCGTTGATGCACAGATTGACTTACCGGATAGTCCTTGCTACCCTCTAACAAACTGTGTAAGCCCACATAAGATAAGCCTAGATAATTTGTGATGAACACCGCATCACCATCTTGAGCACCACTACGCAAGACAGATTGATGTTGGGGAATATCACCAAAGACTGTGGCAGAAATCACAAAAGATCCTTCCGTTGATACCGTGTCGCCACCGATGATATTTACATCGTAGTCTGCACATATGTTATGCAAGCCATTGTAAACCTCTTCTACATAGGACGTATCTCTTCCCTTAGGCACTGCAATAGACACCACCATATGACGTGGCATGCCTCCCATCGCTGCAATGTCGCTGATATTGGCAGTCCCTAGACGATAGCCTACGTCAAAAGGGGCTGTGGTACTTTCACTAAAGTGAACACCTTCCACCATCATGTCCGTGCTGACTAGTTGATCCACATCACGAGGAGAGTCATAGACAGCGCAATCATCACCAATGCCAACCTTTACATACGTAGGATTGTGGATACTGTGTTGCGTTAGTTTGTCGATGAGGGAAAATTCGTCTAGAAATGATGGCCCACTCTCACATGTGTTAATATCGTTTCCTAGCTGAATATGGTTTCCTAGCTGACCGTGTACTTCCTCTACAGTTTCATTCTCCGAGGTAGTATCATAATCTGCTATTGTACACTGTGATATAGCATCCATTTTTATGGCATACCGATTATTATCATATTGTAAGCTTTCCTCTTGTATATTCATCTTATCACTATAAATATGCATACTCCGATTCGACAACACATGGTCTTCATCTAATAGTAAATTTCGCAAAAAACGTTCTAAATATTCCGTTGTTCTATACACACCAAGTTTCAAGTTCTGATAATTGGCACGTACCAAGGCATTCCTAAAATACCACGCATGGTCGGCAAACATATCATTCGTCACTGTAAATCCTAAAGTGCGTAGATATTTAATAAAAAATACCGTTGTCGTTCTCGTATTCCCTTCACCAAACACATGAATCTGCCACAATCTCGCTATAAAAGTAGCCAAATGTTGAATGCTCTCTGACATATCTAAGTTAGCATAGGAAAAACTTTTTTCTTGCTCTATATCATACAGCAAGGTAGCCCCTAGCTCGGATACACTACCATAGGTCATCGTATTGCCGTCAAGAACCCATTCTTTTTTTGAAATATTGTAGTCTCGCATACTGCCCGCATGGGGATAGATATCATCAAACAATCGTCTATGAATCGATAGATACTCGCTAGGTGTAAAACTGAAAGCTTTTTCTAGCAGTAGTTCCGAAATACGAAGTGATACAATATCCGCCTCTGCCGTCCTGTCTTGGGAATTGGGATAGGATTCGTAATAATTTTCCAATAATGTCTGAAGAGCCTGTAGGGACATTTCCCCTTCAATATTCTTCTTAGCTAGCTCCACCAAATACGCAGACGGCGTTAAGCCATCAACAGCTTGCAAACCAATAGCTGTCTTCCAAGCTTGTGCTTTTTCATACTGGCTGGACTCTCCCTGACGTATATATTCCTCAAAAGGATCCTTGTGCATCGTACCACCTCGTTTCTGTTATAGTATATCTATGTTCTTCTTATTGTATCATACTACCTACTAAAGATAGGAGAAATTTACCTAAAATTCTATGCCGATAAATTACTATATCGATTATCACCATTCTAGTAATAAAAAAAACATACCATCTGTTCTCTAGTATGCTCAACATGCTATACATAAAAAAAGAGGCCCTTACTAGGCCCCTTATCATCAGATAGCGCACAACTATATATCACTACCGTGTCATTTCAATCAATTGTTTCACATACTCATTACTAGGATGGTTCTTCACTTCTTCGGCGGTCCCGTATTGTTGTATCTTTCCTTCGTGCATGACAAGGATATGTGTGCCCAGTTTGAAAGCTTCGTGCATGTCATGGGTGATGAACACAATGGTACAGTCCGTTTGTTTGTGAATCTGTTTTAAATCTTCTTGTAATTGGTAGCGTGTAATGGAGTCCACTGCTCCGAACGGCTCATCCATGAGCAATATCTTTGGGGAGTTGGCATAGGCTCTGGCGATGCCAACCCTTTGTTGTTGTCCACCAGACAATTCTTTCGGATACTTTCCCTTACTATCCAATGGTAATCCCACTAGTGAAAGCATGCAGTCCACGATAGCATCCACTTCTTCTTTTGGTACTCCATCTAATTTCGGCACATACCCAATATTGTCTGCCACCGTCATATGTGGAAACAGTCCATTTCCTTGAATAGCGTACCCAATTTTTCTACGAAGGGAGATGATATCTTGGTCGATAACCCTCGTCCCAAAGATAGTAATATCCCCTTCATCTGGCACAATCAGTCCATTAATCATTTTTAACAATGTCGTCTTCCCCGATCCGGATGTGCCTACGATGCAAAGAAAATCTCCTTCATTAATGGTAAGATTGCAATCTCTTACCACCCATTTATCATGATAACATTTACCTATATTCTTATATTCTATAATCTGATTCATCTAATTCGCCACCAATCCTTTAGATTGCAAAAATTCTTTCGCCACTTGTTTCGGGTCTTCCTTATCAATTTCTACCCTTTTATTCAGCTGTGCCATGGTACTTTCATCTAAAATACCCTCTAAACGGCGGAATACGTTTTCTAGCTCAGGATGTTTCTGCATAGTTTCCTCTCGAACAACCATGCCTGCCATGTAACTTGGGTAAAAGTTTCGATCATCTTCTAACACGACAACACGTGGATCAGATAGCTGTCCATCTGTGGTGAATACCGTCATAGCATCAATTTTCTTATCAAATAAAGCTTGATATTTTAATCCATTATCCATATCTACTACTTTTTTAAAGTGGTAATTATAGGCATTGGCTAGCGCCTTATATCCATCTTCTCGTTCAAAGAAATCATATTCTGCACCAAACGTTAACTGCCCCGCATACTTCGCCAAGTCAGTAAATGTTCGGATACCGTATTCCTTCGCTAAGTCGGAACGAATACCAATGCTATAGGTATCATCAAAACCAAACATCCCTTTCCACAAGAAGTGATACTTGTCCTTGTATTCCCCAGTTAACATGGAAAACTTATCGTTTTTATACTCTTCCTTGTGTTTCAACACGATTTGCCAAGATGTGCCGGTGTACTCTGGATACATATCAAAATCACCTCGCACCATGCCAGGATGGATATTAGATGTACCCCCACCTACACCGTGAGTGTACTCGACCTTCAAATTAGTATCTGCTTCGATGAGCGTGCCCACGATCTCCGCCAAGATGTATCCCTCTGATACTGGTTTCGATGCGATGTGGATCGTATCACTTTTATTATATTGTTGCATTCCCACAACACCTAAGATAACAATCAACAAAGCACCCAATGCATAAGCTACTTTTCGATTCACTATCGTACGTACTTTGTGTTCTTCCACTAACTTGCCGCTGACACTTAAGATACCATCTATCACCAAGGCCAACCCTGCAATGAGGATACCACCAATCCAAATGAGCACTTCATTATTCGTTGTAATCCCACGATAAATGGCAACACCTAGACCACCTGCCCCTACAAAAGAGGCAATCCCCGCTAATGCAATGGTCATGGTCACCATGTTCATGATAGCTCCGAAGATAACAGGAAACGCTAGTGGCAACTGTATCTTCCATAAAATTTGGCTATCTGTACTGCCCATGGCACGACTTGCCTCAATAATCTTTGGATCAATAGTGGTTATCCCTACATAGGTGCTACGCACGATAGGTAGTAACGCATAGATCGTGAGGGCAATAATGGCCGTCGTATTTCCCACACCTGTGAAAGAAATTAGAAACCCCAACAACGCAATGGAAGGTATGGTGTAGGCAATATTCACCACAGATATAACAGAATTTGCTAGTTTCGGCTTCTGTGCGATGAACACTCCTATAGCCAATCCCAATACGGTGGCAATGATGACCGCCGTAAAAGTAATTCCTATATGCTCCAGTAATAAATGTCCATAAAAATCAGAGTTCTTTCCTAACTCCTCAAAAATAGTTTGTATCATCGAGTCCTCCCTTCCTACATTATCTTCGTAGTCTTATTATCATACTGAAACACCATGAATTTAAGGTATAAAAATGTTGGAGGCTCTTTATTAAGAGTCCCCCAACATACTACTTAATCTTTTACAATCTTATCTTTCATTTGTTTCAATGGATGCGTTAAATCAATATTACCATAGGTCGGTAAGGTTACACCTTTAACTTTCACATAAACCTTATGCACACCATCAAATTCCACCGCCGTATTGACGATAGCTGCGATGCGAAGCGTAGCCGTTAAGCCTGTCGCATCTTGTAGGAAATCATCATTTAACACCACGGTCACTGTATCATCATGCTTTGATGCCTCCACTACTTTTGTGCCCTTTGTGAAGACTGGATACTCTGCCCGACCATCTTGTTCAATCATCAAGTTTATGGCATCTTTTACCGTTTTACGTTCTTTATCAATCGTAAGCGGTTGTGGCGTTACGCCTTTCCCATCTTGACGCGGTACATAGACCACGATTTTTGTCATCTTATCCATAGACTTCGTATCTTGTGATATAGAAGTTTGCGCCGTTGTTTGTTTTCCTGAATCCAGTTTCAAATCCTGAGAATTACACCCCGCCAAAGCTATAACACATACGCTCATGATAGCCACTAAGCCATAGCGTAATGATTGTTTCATGAATTAACCTCCAAAATATAGTTCTAAACCTTTTGCCAATTCATTGGCAAAGTCTTTCTGTGTTGCTGATTCTTTTAAGTGCCCTTCTTCCTTAGGATTAGAAATAAAGCCTAATTCTACCAAAATAGATGGCATCAAGGAATGTCGTAGGACATATAAATTCCCTGGTTGAATCCCTCGGTCACCATTAAAGCCACTGTGCTCCGCAATTTGCTCTTGTACGGAAGAAGCTAATTTTTTCGACTGATCCGATCCATCGAAATAATAGGTGGCAATACCGCCTACATTCGGATTCGAGAAGGAATTGATATGAATGCTGATAAACGCATCAGCTTGATTACCATTTGCCACATTCACACGTGCTTGTAACTCGTCCACACCACTCGCATGTGGTCCATACACATCCACATCAGTAGTACGAGTTAAAATAACTTTTGCACCCTTTGCTTCTAAGATGGATTTTAAATACTCAGCAATAGGCAATGTCACTTGTTTTTCTTGTAATCCCGTAGGGCCAATGGCTCCTGGGTCACTACCGCCGTGTCCTGGATCCAATACGATGATTTTACCACCAATACCACCTGTAGTGCGATAGTTGACTACTTGTGGAATCAGTTTTTCAGGCACTGTGGGCAATGCCACTGGCTGCTTTGGCGCTACCTTAGGCTCTGGTTTAGTTGGTTTAGTAGCTGGTTTTGGTGATGGTTTTGCCTCAGTCACTTCCTTAGGAACTGCTTTACTTTCCGTTACCTTGGCTGGTGCTTTCTCAGCCACTGGAGCTACTGGCTTTTTACCATAATAAGTATCTCGTGGGGCTACCCCTTTTTTCTGGATATCCACCACCATACGATATGGTTTATTATTTACGGTGTCTTTTTTTAAGGTAAATACTTTCAAATCTTCCACATCAATGGCTTTCGGGGTTTCAATTTTCACCAACGTATCTGCTCCTGACTGTGAAAGTGTCGCACTTTTAGCAATGCCATCATCCATGACAATCGAGGTAGGCACCCCTGTAAGGGTGGCATTTTTCAGCACTAATGTGGTAGATGTACCACTGGCACTAATAGATGCCGTCGCATGAACAGGACTAGACAAACTAAATACCATTCTCACAAAAGGAATGGGCGCATCATTTCTAGTGACCCAATGAAGATCTGTCACATTTGCAGCCTTCGTAGCTCCAAACAGGACTGGTAACACCAATACTAACATACCCAATAGGGCAAATAACTTACGCAAATATCTCACTCCAATCTATGTTGCACTGGATAGTTTTCCTTTAGACAGTATCTATATTATACCATACTTGTAAGCCATATACATGAAAAAGTAATGAAAGTTATTCTTTTTACATTCTATCTAACATCAGAGCTGCATAAACTTGTTTATCTATAGAAAAGATACACTGTATAGAGATTTTCATACAGTAGATAAAGCAAAAAAACATAAGCAGGCTTTCTGTGTCCATCAAACTGATGCCATTACCTGCTTATATTTCTTACTTTTTTATATATACTTGTTATGTAGAGCTTCTCAATCGATCATTCATACTATACTTGCAGACCTCTAATTGTAATACCTCACAAATATCTTATGAACTTATTATATTAATCGACTAAGCCGTTTCTTTTCCGTTGCGATTCATAATGTAGTACAATACTGCACCCACTACTAAACCACCAAGTCCCCAGAACACTTTTTCTAAGGAAGATTGTGTAATCAACCAAGTACTAACTACAACTGCTAATACTGGAATGACTGGACCAAATGGTACACGGAAGGTTCTAGCCATATCTGGGCGTTTGCTTCTGAATACAAGTACTGCTAAGCATGTAGGCAAGTATTGAGCAAAACGAGATACTACGGAAATAGCTGCTAATTTTTCAAAACTACCAGTCCAAGATAATGCTACTGCAAATACTACAGTTACGATAATTGCCACGTACGGAGCATCTTTTTTATTACGTTTAGACACTACTTTAGGAATCAATCCATCGTCTGCCATAGCTACGCCAGAACGTGGTGCCAAGAAAGACGATGCTACGTTGATACCACCGATAGAAATCAATGTACCTGCTGTAACAATTGCTTTCGCCAAAGGCCCCATGAATACGAACGCAGCATCTGCTACTGGAGTTTTAGATGTTACAAGGGAATCCCCCATGATACCGATACAAATTGCTTGAATCAAGATGTACACGATAGACACTAGTGTTAACACAAGAATAATCGCTTTTGGTACATTGCGTTCAGGGTTTTCCATATCTTCCGCTGCTACCGCAATGGATTCAAATCCTGTGAAAGCGTAGAAAATAATCAATGCTGCTGCACCAAAACTTGCTTGTGTCATATCTGGTACAGATTCCATTGGCGCAAAGTTAACGCCTTTCACATAGAAAATACCTACTAGGATGAAGAAAATCAATGGCAACAATTTACCGATGGTTACGATATTGTTGATGATTTTAGAAATCTTAACACCCATGATATTCATGATACCCAGTACAACAATAATCAATGTGGCAATCACATTTTTGCCCATTTCTGTACTAGCTGGTTCCCATACTGCACCAAGAGCAGTTGCAAAACCTACTGCCATAGCAGACCATGCAATCGTAGCAATGGCCCATTTCATAAAGCCTACTTCAAATCCTACGAAGTTACCAAATGCTTCCTTTGCATACACATATGGACCGCCGTTCTTATTGAACATACCGCCCATTTCGGCAAAACACAAGGCAATAGACATCACTAGTAAAGCATCGAACACGATAACCCATAAACTGTTGACGCCTACCAAAGCAGCCGCTTTACCAGGAAGTAAGAAAATCCCAGTTCCAATAATTGCGTTGACCCCTAAGAGAATAATACTCATAAGGCCTAATTTGTTAGTTGACATAGTACTTCTCCTTATACTCTTGTGCTAATTCAACTAATACTATACATGTGCCATAGACTGGCAAGAGTAACACTGGTGCATACCATGATGCAGTAGTATCTCCCTATAAAAATTATAGCACTATCAGATCGCCAATGCCAATAGATATTGACCCTTACGGTTTCTATCGTCAGACTGTATCTAACTTAGAACATAGCATGGGCAATGAAGTAACCTACTACACAACTTGTAAATACTCCGATAAGTCCAGGAATAATAAAACTGTGATTAATAACGAATTTACCAATTCGTGTTGTACCTGAACGGTCAAAACCGATACAAGCTAAGTCAGATGGATACGTTGGCAACACAAAGTACGCATAACATGCAGGAATAAAAGATAACACAATTAATGGATCCACACCTACACTTAAGCCCATTGGCACAACGATAGCAAGTGCTGCTGCTTGAGAGTTAACCAATTTAGAGATAATAAACAATACAAGTGCATAGGTCCATGGATGCTCTACTACTACACTAGATAGAGTTGTTTTGAATTGTGGAATATAAGCACCGAAATACGTTTCTGCCATCCAAGCTACACCGTATACAGATACAACGGCAATCATACCGGATTTGAATACAGAACCACTTGTTACATCGCTTACTTTTACTTTACATATCAACAGAATTAAAGATGCCATCACAAGCATAGCAATTTGAATGGTCGGAGTCATAGATAATGGTTTCCATAGACCTTTTGCATTAGGAACTAATGGCAATAATTCGTTAGGGAAACTACCGAATAAAGCGATGACTAAAATACCTAGCAAGAAAATAATAGTTGCCCAATAGGCTGTGCGAGGGAGTTCTTTCACAACGCTGGCTTCTTTATTTTCTTCATAGATATAAGCGCGTTGTTCAGGATCTTGAATACGTGCTTGGAAGTCAGGGTCATTAGCCAATTCTTTACCACGGCGCATACTCCAGAGACCTGCTACGATAACACCCACAAAGGTAGCTGGAATCGTAATAGATAAAATCGTTACCACACTCGCTTGGAAACTAACAGCCCCTAACATAGCCACCATAGATACTACCGCTACGGATGCTGGGGATGCACAAATACCCATTTGAGATGCCACAGATGCCACCGCCATTGGTCGTTCTGGACGGATACCTTCTTTAATAGAAATATCATAGATGATTGGGAACATTGTATAGACTACGTGACCTGTTCCGCATAACACAGTTAAGAACCATGTTGTGATAGGCGCTAAAATCGTAATTTGTTTTGGATTGCTACGAAGAAATTTTTCTGCGTATACAAGCATAACATCCAAACCTTTGGAAGCTTGTAAGAAACCTGAACATGTTACCACTGCCATAATAGTTAGCATTACATCAATTGGTGGTTTACCAGGTACAAGACCAATTACGAATACGTAAATAGCAAGACCGATACCAGATACAGCAGCTAAACCTAAGCCACCATGTCTTACACCAACAATTAAGCAAGCTAACAGTAGAATAAATCCGAATAAAATAATCATGAAATTACTCAATCCTTTCTAATAAAAAAATATCACTTGCTGTAATCATTATACGGCAAGTGACGTAATAAAAACAGTGATAAACCACTTCTATAGGATATATTTTACATGAAAGTTAGTTATAGTCTTATCGATGCAAACATAATTTTAAACAAAAGCTGATTATAAACATGGTCTTAGTAGGGTACAAGCAATTACTACTATCCCCCTGCACAATCTGCCCTATAGATAGTAAACTCACGCATATGTCTCTACCTCCTTCATAAGATGGTCAAACCATTTAATTTTGAGTCTTCGCTTCCTAGCTAGACCAATTTCTCGAGCCATCCCCCAACTTACGATTCTTCCGCAAACCGAAAGTTCTGTACATTTACCCAAGAGTATATAGTTAAAATACATAGCCAGTTCTCGTTCCAGTACATTTGTGTCATCCATAAATTGTGGGTATAAAAGATGTGGCATTATAGGAATTGCATTATTATCAACGGCAAAACAACTATACATTCTAGCATTTGTTACATTATTCTCAACATCACCAGCACAGGAACTACAAATATACACTAACGGTAGATAGGCAGCCTTTTTATCGACCGCCATCTCCTCTTTTTTTGAATTTAGGTAAGAGCCTCATAACTAGTCGGATCATAATACCCTTCAGAATTAAACTTATCGATACTCATAGACCTATGCCTCCTGCTCGATGAGTGGATAAATACCTTCACTCTTTAAAAGGTCATATAGGAAAAGCCTGCCCTTTTGTGTCCAGTAGGTATGCATCACACTTCTGTTATCGTCAATCGCATAAGTACGGGATTGTGTATATCCGCAATCTGCATAGTTCTGATATAAGAGCCATGTTTTTCTAAACTTATATTGAACACCAATGTCATGTAGTAATGTATTAAAGCGTTGCCCACTCATACCATAATCTTTTGCAATCTGTGTTATTGGTACTGTATTCGTATTCTGCAAAATTAAATCATAGTAACTTGCCTTAGCTTGCATTTCTGCGATTTGTTGTTGCTGAGCTAAACTTAAGCATTCGAACTGTTTTCGTTTCTCCCGTTCATCTTTAAGCTGTGTCAGTGCTGCAATAGCAAGGTCTGGATTCTCTAACATCTCATCAATCACATACATACTATGCTTACGAATAGCAGGCAAAACCTCTGACGTTACCCAACGCTTGAACGCTTTTGCTTTTGGCATCTTACTAGTGAATGTAAGACTGTAAAGTCCCGATTCGTTAATAACTGTTAAATCTTGAGTGCCTCCAAGGGTGTCGCATTTCGCTACCCCCTTATCTTCAGCATCAACATGCTTATTAATGGCATCTCTCGGATTACTATAACCAAGAATTCCGGCCACATCCTTACCGACAAACATGACATCACCATTTACCATTGCAGTTCTAACAGAGCCAAACTCAGCATTGTTAAATATTTGTAATTCCATTCGAATTACCTCCTTAATTAAATTAAACAATTGGAGGACCTTTTCCCCTCCTATTTAGTAGCCTTGGAAAAAGGGTTAAAAGGACGTTTTTGAAAAAACTTTTTTTAATGTACTAAGAGCCCGTCTATATCGATGACTGACATTATTAGCACTATCCTCTATAGCTTTCGCATATTCACCAACGGTTTGTCCGTCAAGTGCAATGGTAATAACCATATCTGCTATATCGGGCTTTAAAACTTCGTGAATTTTTGTACAAACAGATTCATACTCCCACTGATTTTCACGATCAATAGATTCTTTACAAAAAATCCTAGAATCGATGACTTCGTCCATTAGAGGTTCAGATATATCAAGTCTATCAGTTTCATCATTAGGTTGTGCCTTACTATTCCCTCTATGACGATCAAACTTATGAAAACAGTTGTAGTCTGATTTATTAAAATGCTCATGCCAAGCCTCTTGAATACGTTGTTCCTTTTCTTCTTTGGTCATATCTTCACCACCCGTAAGTGATAAACTTACCCATAACTTATTAGCCGCTTTTTCATCCAACTCAATCACTTGATACTCGTTCTCGTAACAAATTCTTAATTTCATATTCTTTCCCATGCCTTTCTGCCTGGCTCTTGCAAAAGGGCATGGGAAACAAATAAAGGTCGGTGCCTATAGAAGTACCGACCTAATGAGCCTAATAAGCCTAAATTAGACATAAGGAACTAAGGGTACTTCTATCGTACCCATCCATAGGTTGTCCTATAGATGGTGCCGATATCTGTATCCCAATGCCCTTATAGCTAGTCAGGCCTTGCGATATAAAAATGTGAAAGTAAGAGCAAGAAGATTTTTGCTATTTAATCTCTGCATTTGAATAAAATAACCTTGCAAAGGTATATATTTTTATCTTATTTGTTGATAATATATATATATCCCTGCTATCGACTATATAGCAATCACTCACTGTTTGCTCCCTACAGTTTTCATTATAGATTTTTGGGTGGATATAACTGGATAGAGATGGATAGAGATGGATAATAATATACTTATAAGGTGATAAACTATGGAGTTTAAAATTTTTGCTAAGAAACTTAAAAATGTAATTGGCGGTAAATCTAACACTAAAATATTTACCAAAACTATATTTGAAACTATGATGAATGAAAGCGGTCCCGATTTACTAGAAAGCACTAAACTCGCAACATTTAAATCCTATTACAATGGGCACGCAAATATTTCAAGAATAGCTGCCCTTGTACTTTCAAACTTAAATGATGATGATGGTTTTGCTACGTATCTAGAAGGATTCGGAGATACAGCCGCCCAACTACTCGCAGATGAGTTTATAGATGATATTCCTGAGGTTACTGCTGTAAATGCACCAATTCTAATTACCGATCTATTCTTAGATATTCTAAGAAATGCTTCTAGCAATAAAAAAAGCACCCCAAAGAGTGCTAAAAAAAACAATGATAAAATAAGAATCCCTATTCAAACTGTTAAGCTAAATCAAACTGCCGTTGATGAAATCTCATCAGCGCACTGTCTTGACGAAGAAAAACTCAATCAAAAAGATTTAACCTTCCTTGATCGCTTTAAGACTCAAGTTGAACCCATTCTCACATATTGCATGGATCATGATCCTGCAGGCGAAGGAACAAAACTATCTCTAGCTGACGAGATTAATGATTTCCTACAATCATGGAAATATGATGTACAAAAAGTTCAAGATGCTTGTTTTAGAAAAATTGTAATCGATACTATAAATGTACTTGAGGATTATACCTATTATCTATCATATAAATTTTTACGTCGGATTCCTAACATGAATATCCTATGGTTCAGAAATGAATCATTAGAAGAAGGTAATCAATTACGAAATATTCTTCGATCTGAAACCTTAAAAAAACGAACCGAAATGAAAGACATTTATGTTCGGATATATCCAATCCCTAAGGACTATACTGATAAAAAGACTCTTGAAATACCAGAAACTATGATATCAAATAACATACCTTATTCCTTAGAAGATATTGAACTACTTCAAGAGTTTACATCCGACTACGACAAAATTATGCTCACTATAATTGGTGATAACTTCAGTACCTCTTTAATTGATATGACCATACCATGCAAAATTAAGGAACTATTTGAAAGCAAATGGAATAAAAAAATTAACGATTTTATTGATCTATCATTAAAATCTAATGTTTTGGCGTTACTAGGAGAGTTAAGTACGATAAGTAAATACCCTTTTCAGCCCCATTTACTGAGAACTACAAGAACTAAAATAAGAAATCTATATGTAAAACTACACCCTCATTCATTTGATTCAAGTGTACCTTACGATGCTTTTATTGATGACTGGAATGATGGCGAATACTAATCTATTGAAAGGAAATTTTAATGCCAAAAATAGACGATTCTATATGCAAAATAGATGGCGTAATATGTAGACACTTGGATAGCATTGACCAATCAACTCGTGGCGTTATATCGCAGGATATATTAGAACAATTATTGAAATTTACTAGCCACATAATGTTAAAATGCTATACCAACGACCCTAATATTTCAATTAATACAGAAAATATAGCTAAAGCGATTGAACACGCTCAAGTCACAAGTAGTCTAACTTTTTTATATAAATTCCATAATTATCTCCAAATAGTAACAACCCAGTTCACCTTAGATGAAAATGGCTCCGAAAGATTAATGCTTAAGTACTATCAGTACTTACTAAAAACAAAAAAGCTACTCCAACAACGCTATGGATTACTGGTCTTGCATAATCTACATAAATTCCCTTTACATGTAGACACTACACTTCAAGAATATTATTCTAAGATTGCAGAAAAACTAAATCAGTACCCCACACAATTCAAAGGGGATGGAAATAGTAAGTACTATATTCAAAAGCTAAAACCTTTATTTGTTAGAGAAGAAATATACTATGAAGTGACATTTACTCCCGTTGATGATAGAAAATATAAATCAAAATCTAATAGAGTAATTGCATTCACCAAGCTACCAATTCTAAATAGTTACGCCTCTAAATTCAGTCTAATCCATGATTCAATTGAAATCCTAGGAAAAACCATGCCAATTATCATTATTACGGGATGGGAAGTAGCTATTCGAGATTGTGAATTTCAAAATTTCATTTCACTTATAAAAGGTGAGAAAAAGAAAGTTTCTTATTCTGAGCAGCGAACAGTCTGTGAGTTTATAACAAAAACAAGATATACTTTAAATGAGTTAATGGACTTCCCAGACGTTGCTTACAATAAAGTAATTCTTAACTGGCAAAGCAACTTAAATACTTCTTTTTTTATACCAATACTAAATCACTGCAGAGCTATAATCCGCAAAAAAAATCCAGGGCAAAATATATTGCGTTATCTTCTTTATAGTATGAACAATGTAATCATACGTAATCAACGCAGTAATATAAGAAATGCATACCTATCAAACCTATACCTACTTAATGGTTGTAAACAATTTGACAACCTTCCTTTTAATCGTTCTCCAATTGGTCATAATCCAAAATTGAATATTTTATTTGACTGCATTCATACACATGACAGACAACCTGAACTATTTGCAAGATTTATTAGGAATAACACTGAAGGAAAAGGTCAACTTTTTACAGATATTAATAAAATTATAGGTTATCCTAATATTCCTGCTCTAATTAACGCATATAATAATAGTTTGTGGTACGGTCACAGACCGAGAAGTGATCTTAAGATAGAAAATAATCAAATCTTTATTAATGAATATAAGCTCGATACTTGTAATATAATTCAGAAATTACAAACATTAGCTATTTCTGGGATTGAAAACTATCATACCTATGTTGAGTCTTGGCTGTTACTAGATAATTATGAAGTAGATTGTCCTGAAAAACGCCAGATAATAAGTAACATTTTTTCACACTCACGGGTGGGGGTAATATATGGCTCTGCAGGAGTTGGAAAATCAACATTAATCAATCACGTTTCCCATTTTCTAAATGATTCATATAAACTATATTTAACACAAACCAACCCAGCTAAAGAAAATTTAAAACGTAAAATTGATGCTGAAAATACAACTTTCTCAACTATTGCCAGCTTTTTAGGTAAAGAAAATAATTCTGCTGAATATGAGCTATTAGTTATTGATGAATGTAGTACTGTTAGTAACAAAGATATGGTAGCCATTTTAGAAAAGGCAAAGTTCAACATGCTTCTATTAGTCGGAGATACCTATCAAATAGATGCCATTCAATTCGGCAATTGGTTTACCGCACTCAAATCCTTCTTACCAAAATATTCAGTCTTTGAACTCACTACGCCTCACCGTACAAAAGATCCATATCTTCTAGATTTATGGGATAAAGTAAGACATATGAATGAGACCGCCAAAGAAACAATAGAAAAAGAAAGCTATTCTTTAAAGGTTGATACAACACTTCTTTCCTCGCTTGAAAATGATGAGGCTATTCTCTGTCTAAACTATGATGGGTTATATGGAATAAATAATATTAATAGGTTTTTACAAGAAAGTAATCCCTCTCCTGCTATCCAGTGGGATATTCACCAATATAAAGTTGATGATCCAATTCTCTTTCTTGAATCAAATAGATTCCACCCTATTATCTATAACAACATGAAAGGAATTATTAAAGGAATAGAAATTATTGACTCAGGAACATTCAGAGAGCGTATTCAATTTGATATTGAAGTACCAAAAATAATCGATGAAAATGATGCTTTTCACTGCGATTTTGATCTACTTCAGTACTCTGAAGATGAAGGAAAATCTCTAATTAGATTCACTATAAATAAATTAAAAAGTGCGGATGAAGATGGTGATGATAATAGCTCAAATACAATAGTTCCATTTCAAGTAGCATATGCAGTATCTATTCATAAAGCTCAAGGATTAGAATATAACTCTGTGAAAATCGTCATTACCGATGAAGTTGAAGAATTAGTTACTCACAACATCTTCTATACTGCCATCACAAGAGCTAGAGAAACATTGAGAATCTATTGGACTCCAGAAGTCGAAGAAAAAGTGCTTAATCGAATTAAGCCTCAAGATATAAGTAAAGATGTCGAACTCTTGAAAGTATATTTAACCGATATACCTAACAAGAAATAAGGAGCGCAGAAAATGCGAATCAGCTATAACAAATTATGGAAAATGTTAATCGACAAAGAAATGAATAAAAACGATCTAAAGGAAGCGGCTGGAATCAGTGTGGCTTTCATTGCAAAACTTGGGAAAGAGGCAAATATTACAACTGATATACTTCTTAAAATCTGTAAAGCCATAAATTGTAAGTTAGAAAACATCATGGAAACAATAAAGGATTGAGGTGGAACAGATGAATCGTAAAACCTCAGTCGAACTTACAAATATGTGCATGATCTATGATGACCAAGGAAATGTACTTGTCGAAAAAAAGATTGTGTAAAATCCAAAAGGACTAATCTTTCCTAGAGGACACGTTGAAAGCAACGAATCTGTAGTTGAGTCTATGATTCGAGAGATAAAAGAAGAGACAGGACTCACAATTAACAATCGTCAGTTCTGTGGCATCAAAGATTGGATTGAATTTGATGATTCTTGCTACATGGTTTTCCTTTATAAAACCAACACATATTCTGGCAGCATTCAATCTTCATCAGAGGGAGAAATATTCTGGATGCCACTTGAAGAGTTAAAGGCAAAAGAAACCCTATGGCATTTAGATATGATGCTAGAGATTTTTGAAGACAATGGAGTAACAGAGTTATATTTCAATCGAAATCTCAATGCTCCTTATCGGGAACTGAAATAGGAGTTTTTTATGTTTACATTAAAACACGAAACAATAATTGAAATTTGCGATTTACCTTTGCAATGGATTCCAAAAATAGAATTATATTATCCCGACTTACCACAGTTTCCAATAATGTATGTTCACTTTTTAATTAACGATGAACGTATTATTGCGTGTCCTGTTTCAGTTAACTACAAGATACACAACGATAAATGCGATGCTGTTTTTTTGGTGCTAGTTAATCAAAATCCTTCACAATCTGTAATAGATTCAATCGCCGAAGAAATAGCGAATCGAATCGGATTTAGTGATCAGATAACGCACCAGACTGTTATTGATTGCTGCAAAGGAAATAACGACTACATTAGTATTTTAACCGATTTATGGCAGTACATTGAAAAATCGTATGGTGCTTCAATACCTTATGGAAGATTTTATGAAGAGATTTATTCAATTCCTCGTTTTGTTGCTGCATGGCAGCCTAAAACAGGACGACAAAGCGAAATGCGTATGCTGTATAACTTTATGAGTGCCTTTGGTGAAGAGATTGTATTCTCAGATAACTGGAGTCATTTAGAGTACTATGCAATTCCTACATACAATGATGTTAGGAAGAAAGACTATTCTGATTTTCCAAAATTCAAAAAACTACACCATTCAATGACAGCGTTATTTCGTTTGGATTTTACTAATTTAGTTACCATTGATGGCATAACATTTAATGTAATGCCTAAAGCATGGAAACAGAATAAAGACGACTTTATCACAAACGTATCCGGCAAGTATTATTCTGCAGGAGAAATTTCAGAAGAAGACAAATACTTTGCCGAGATTCTAGTTGATGCTTTCAATCGTCATGCGTGGCGAGCTGCTTATTTTATTAGTGCTTTTCTAAATATTGAGCAAACCGATTATCATACTTGGAGTAAGGATTTCTTCAAAGACTTCTATAATTCTGGCAACAAACTAAAAGGTTATTCTGAAAAGGTTATGGCATGTTTCCTTCAGCAAGGATTTGCAAATGATGAAATCATCCCAATAGATACATGGATTGAAACCTTCTATCTATTCCCATTAGGAATCGAAACACGTTCAGATTTCTACGATGATTTTGATATGCTTGGGAAACTTGAAAGAGTTATTTGGTTAGCCAGCCAATCAAACAAAACAAACATGAAAAACTTCTTTGATATTCTTTGGTGTCAAAGATATGGAACTATCGGAAATGGTGA
Organism: uncultured Veillonella sp.; assembly: GCA_963544145.1. GTDB lineage: Bacteria > Bacillota > Negativicutes > Veillonellales > Veillonellaceae > F0422. Next base: position 23,035 of record CAUUEA010000010.1, on the reverse strand, counting down.
ATTACGTGGGGTAAACCCATTAGCTTGTAGTCTTTGTAAACTTAAGCATACCTGTGTAGGTTTATCTAAGAAGTTATTAGATAATGTGCTTATTAGTAATACTCTTACCCCAAATGACTTCAAAACTGTCCCTAATTCTAAGATGGATGATGTCAGTTTCATTTGCTTATTAAAAAATGATGTTCCTAAGAAAGTATATGCTAAATTTGGAAATAGTTGGTATTTGACAGATGAGTTCAGTGGTTATTTGATGACAAGTGACAATAGCTTTCCGGCATCTATCGTCTCTAAAGAAATTATTACTGTAGAAGAATTTATAAACAATTTTTAAGGAGGAGCTCTTATGACAGCAAAAGAACAAATTATTGATTTATTCAGAAAAAATGTAAAGGGAAAAAGACCCAATGTCGAAGGAAGAAATGAACGCCATGACGGAAGAAAAGGCCATTGGTTAGAACAACAATTTGGAATTACAGCCAATGCTGATAATGAGGCTGATTTATGGGGATATGAATTAAAAAACGAAACTACTTCAAAAACCACTTTCGGAGATTGGTCCGCTAATATGTATGTATTCACTAACCCTCGTTACTCGTCTCTATTCCACGGAACTACTAAATATGAAAAGCAGGACAGTTTTGTCAGAATCTTTGGTAAGCCTAATGCAGCAAAGGGTGGTCGTTATTCGTGGTCTGGTTCACCATGTCCGAAAATCGGTTCTTACAACGATTTTGGACAAATACTTGTTATTACTCCAGATAAGGACATTGTGGCGCTTTATTCATGCTCTCGTGACCGCAGGGTCAACAAATCTACCATCATTCCACAACCTCTTCAAATAGAAAACCTAGAGATTGCAAGATGGTATGGAGAACATTCCCCCACATCCAAAAGAAGTGATAAATGCTTAAAGGCCAAGCTTGAAGACAAATTTAACAATAAAGGATGGTTCACGTGCAAAACCAACTACGCAGGTGTTTATACAAAAATTTGCTTCGGAAAACCAATGAATTATGATGAATGGTTGCGCTTGGTTAGCGAAGGAACTGTATTCTTTGACAGTGGAATGTATGAAGGAAATGTGAGACCATATTCCCAATGGAGAGCAAATAACAATTTCTGGGACAGCTTAATTATTGAAGAATATGAATAATAAAAAGCGGGGGGATTTTCAAGTCACCTCGCTTATTTTCAATGAGCACACACCTGATCTGAAGTTATGACAGAAAAATCATGTTTGACGTTTATCCTTGGTTCAATTATCCTATCTTCAATGTACTTTAATAAATCAGGATTACTATCTGAATAAATGTAACTTTGTGGAACTACAAACCTCGGCAAATCTCTTTTTAAGTCATCTAAGCTAATTGTATTAGTTTCCTGAAGTTCTACTATTTCCATTGCATATCTGTATGATTTTCTATAATCAGCGATTCTTTGTAGTGCCTCAAAATCTTGGTCGAAATCCTGCTCCCAATCAATTAATTCATGACGATTATTAAAATATACTATTCCTGTGATGGCTCTAACAGGTTTACTAACCTCCATATAAGCCATAATAGGTTCATTTGAAAATTTCTTCTATATTCAAATATTTTCACTCCCGCATATATATTCTTATATACACTTGGTTTAAAAGTTAATAACATCTTTTTCATCATCACCTATAAAATATTATACTCTCCGAGATACTCTAGCATTGCTTTAGCAACTGCCTCAATAACAGGAATACACACGGAATTTCCAAACTGTTTATAGGATCTAGCATTTGACACTGGAATGATGAAGTCATCTGTGAATCCCTGAAGTCTTGCACATTCTCTTGGAGTAAGCATTCGTGGGTTTTTTCCAGGTTGTTCTATTAACGCCTCACTTCCATCCTTATAGTAACGCGCACTGATTGTACTTGTATATTTGCTATCTTCATTGAAGAGGCAGAATCCAAATCCATTACCTTTTTCTTCGTGCATCTTTTTTCTAGATTGATGACCTTGCCACAGTTTATCTGAAATAGTGAAACGGTTGCCTACATTTGTTTCTAAAATATCACCTACCCTAACACTTTCATAAACGTGTCCTTCGGGGTATTTAAACTCTTTATATTCTTCAGGAAGATAGTCTTTATTAAACCCCACAATGATTATTCGCTCTCTGTTTTGCGGAACTCCAAAATGGTAGGCGTTGAGCACTTGTGGGTCTGGAACATAATAGTTTAATTCATCCAACACTGATAAAATCACTCTTATAGTATTTCCTTTATCGTGTCCCTTTAATTGTTTAACATTCTCTAACATAAATGCTTTGGGTCTTTTAGCTTTAATAATTCTAGCCACATCAAAAAAGAGTGTTCCTCTCGCATCTTCAAACCCTTTTTGTAGTCCGGCTTGTGAGAACGGCTGACAAGGGAAACCACCTAAAAGAATATCATGATCAGGAATATCATTTTCATTGACCTGCGTAATATCTCCGTCAGGTATTTCTCCAAAATTAATTCGATAGGTTGTTTGTGCAAATTTATCCCACTCAGAAGAATATACATTATATCCACCTTGTCTTTGAAATGCTTGGCGTATTCCTCCGATACCTGCAAACAAATCTATTTGTTTAAATCGGCATTCATCTAATGGCTTGTTTTTAAAGGGCGCCTCTGTAGGAAAAGACATTATTTTCCCATAAACATCTTCTGGAACATCTATCTTTCCGGTTTCCCATTCTCTTAAAAGTTTCTCTTGCTCCTTTGAAAAATAAAGAGCATCTGAAAATTCTTTTCGTGTTATCCCGAGTTTTTCTCTAATACCAGTAATATCTTCTGCTCTACTCATACTTTAATCACTTTTCATATGAATTATCGTAAAAACCACTTTGCAAAAACAGCTTCTATCACAGCTACCACAATACTATTTCCTGACTGTTTATACAGACTAGTTTGACTGATTAATTGACTTGCTTTTTCTATATCTTCTTCGTTTACACCCATTAGTCTCCATGTTTCTTTTGGCGTCAATCTTCTTGGAACATATTTTCCGTTTTCATCAATCTTATCCGTTACCAACTGTCTTCTGTGTTTTTCCAAGAAAGAGTTTAAGGTCACACCTTTCCAGTAATTTGAATCTAAGCAATAGCTATAATCCTGTTCAATTGGAACATCCATTACTTGACCATTTCCAAGATAATATCTGTCATCTACATCTTTTTCTAAAATATCATACAACTTAAATCTTAGGTCAACTGGCTCTGGAAAATCAAAATCTTTCTCTCCGTGTAATTCACTTATACAAAACACTCTTTCACGATTTTGAGGAATTCCGTAATCACGGGCATTTAAGATATTCCAACTATTCTTATAGCCTAAAGATTCCAAGTAATCAAGGAATTTCAAAAAGTTTTCTTTATGATTGCAACCCACAAGATTCTTAACATTTTCCATCATCAGATACTTTGGTTTTTTTGCCTCAATAATTTTACAGCATTCCCAAAGTAATGATGATCTTGTACCAGAATCTTCGTTTAATCCATGCTGATACCCAGCCACTGAAATATCTTGGCATGGGAATGAATATGTAAATAAGTCAAAATCTGGTAATGATGCAGGGTCAATATTCTGAATATCCCCATAATTTTTAATTAGTTTGTTTGCCAAATATAGATCTTTCAATTTGGGAAGTTTTAATTTTCTAGCTCTATTCTCAAAGGTCTTATAATCAAGCGGAACATTAATACTTTCCAAATAGCTTATCATTTCCTCTTTATCTTTAGGAACATATTTATCTATCTCTTTTCTTTTTTCCAAGAAATCACTATGGATTGCCGCATATGACTGTAAAACATCCCCCTCAATTTCTGAAATACCTACCACTTCGAAGTCTATTCCTATATTGCGCAGAGCCATTCTCTGGCTTCCGTACCCTGCAAATGCTTCAAAAACTCTCAACATATACTTATCAAAACACCTTTCTATTTCTCAGCACTTTCTCCGCTTTTAATCCAATCATCTAATTCTGATTTTTTTAATTTCCACAGCTTTCCAATTTTATGAGCTGGGATTCCAGTGTCCTTTTTTATCCAATTACGGATAGTATCCTTATTAACTCCCATATAATTAGCAGCTTCTTCTATACCTATCCATCTATCATCATGATTATTTTCCATATCGAATACCTCTCTTTAAAATCAGTTATAATTTATTTTAGCATTTTTCGCACTATTTTTCAATGCCTTTTATATGTTTTAATATTAATTTATATGATTTTATATGAATACATATATCGTTTTGCAATTTCAATTATAATAAAGGTCGTGTACCAAAATACGGACAGCTAAAATCAATATTTTTGTCTACCCAACCCCAAACCAATACTTCTATCTAGCCAACTATAAAAACCTTCCTTTTTGCAGCTCCTAAAACGCAGAAAATCCGAGGAATTGGATTAACGACAAAATCCTCGGAAAAGCCTTATATTTCAAGTATTTTCACACTATCATTTATGTACTTTACTCAGCAATGTTACGCACTCAACATGATACGTCTGCGGGAACATATCCACTGGTTGGACTTTCACCAATTGGTAGCCTTGTTTCGTCAGTATTTCTATATCTCGTGCCATGGAAGATGGATTACAAGACACGTATACGATTCGTTCTGGCACCATGCCAACGGCAGCGTGTAATACATCTTCTTTACAGCCTGCACGGATAGGGTCAAATACGATGACGTCTGGCTTGATGCCTTGTTTATACAAGCGTGGTATCTCCACTGCTGCATCACCTACGATAAACTCTGTATTTTCGTATCCATTGTGAAGTGCATTTTTCTTCGCATCTTCGATGGCAGGTGCCACGATTTCAATGCCGATGACATGCTTTGCTTTGTGCGCCAAGAATAAGGAAATAGTTCCTGTTCCACAATAGGCATCAATCACCGTTTCATGACCTTTCAATTCTGCAAATTCCAAGGCTGTGTCGTACAACACGGTGGTTTGTTCCGGATTCACTTGAAAGAAAGAATGGGGTGACAATTGAAAGGATAAATCTTTAATATAATCTGTAATTTGGTCTTTTCCATAGATCGTACGATTCGTAGGTCCTAAGATGACATTCGTTTGTTTTGGATTGTGATTCACTACGATGGATGTTACCTTTGGTAACGCTGTTACGATGCGGTCTACCAATTCTGATTCATGAGGAATATTAGCAGTCCGACTCACAAGAATAACCATCCATTCATCTTTTCCAATACGTCCTACCACGTGACGAAGAACACCTCTTCCTGTATGCTCATCATAAGGCTCGATACCTAATTCATGCATAGACTCATAGCAAACTTTACGAATCTCATCATTGCCCACATCTTGAATCGGGCAATGTTCATGGTTAATGATGCTATGGGATCCCTTTTGGTAAAATCCCATGCGGATGTTGCCGATGGTTCCACCTACAGGCATTTGCATCTTATTCCGATATCTCCATGGTTCTTCTGGACCTATGCAAGGTAATACTAACTCTGGGTCACATTTAGCAATTCGTTCTATGACAGCTTTTACAGATTCTGTTTTTAGTCGCAATTGTTCTGCATAGGATGCATGTTGCAATTGGCAGCCCCCACAATTGCCATATACTTCGCATTCTGGTTCCACTCGCTCTGCAGAGGGTGTGAGCACCTCTACAATATCCCCTACGGCATAATTCTTTTTGACTACGATAATCTTCACTTGCACCGTTTCATTCGGTAAAGCATAGGGCACAAATACTGTAAACCCTTCGTACCTGCCTACCCCTTCGCCACTACTGCCGGTGCCGTGAATCTCTATCGTATATGTATATCCAACGCACACCGGTGCTTTCTGTTGTTTCTTCTTCTCGCTCATCTAAATATCCTTTAATAATGTAATCATTTTCCATCAATGTATTTCTTTTATTATATCATTTTTTATGCATTCCTAACACGTCACTGTATATCACTACTACCTAGTATTGTTCCCTCACATGCGCACCATTTATATCATCAAACTATGTACCTTAGTCTACGATCATAGAACTATCTTTCATACCATTTACTGAAAGTATACTACGATAGTTTCCTGCCTTAAACTTATTTATAACAACATTAAAGTTCAAATAACCAAGTATGTATCTAGGCTCATCAATATTACAACCAACTCATTTTGTCCTATAACCCTATAGTCCTAATTTTATAATCTTACAACTCTAGCTTGTCTAAAAAACAAAAAGCATATAGCTTCACATTTTGTACATACGTACTGTGAAAACTATATGCCTATTTACTATATAATTTTTAAGGAAAGCTCTATCTGCATATCCTTTATATCAGATACTCTCACTACACCAAATAAGGTCTGTGGTTATCCTTTCACCAACCGATTGCGAATCATCGCTGCGCCTAGCACCAATACGACACAACCGATGTGGAATGGTAAGCTATAGGGTTCAATATATGGTGCTGCCATTGGATCATGTTGAATCATGCTTGCAGAGACCCAGCCTAAGATACCACCACCTACATATAGGATAACTGGAAATTTATCAATCAGTTTGACGAAGATGGTACTACCCCAAACAATGATTGGCACTGTCACAAGCATACCTGCTACAACAAGACCAAAATGGCCTTCTGCTGCTGCCACAACGCCCAGCACATTATCGATACCCATCACACCATCGGCAATGATGATAGTGGCAATAGCACCCCAGATATTATCTTTTGCTTCAATGTTATGCTCATTATCCCCATCCTTCAATAAGGAGTAACCAATCCAAAGCAACATAATACCACCTACGATACGTAATGCTGGAATGTTATCTAAGGCTTCAATGAACAATATTGCCATAATTAAACGCAAGCCGATGGCCCCCGCAGTGCCCCAAAAAATAGCGCGCTTACGCAACGTTTCCGGTAAATTTTTCGCAGCCATGCCGATGACAATAGCATTGTCCCCTGCTAATAATATATCAATAATAATAATTTGTAGAATTGCTAATAACCCTTGTGTTGATGTAATATCCACCATTTCCTCCTATATATACTACTTAGAATACATTTTATTATATCATAGAGAACCTGTAAAACAAAGGATAGCCGATTCAAATGACCGACTATCCTTCTAGTACGTTAGAATCTACACAACAGTAGTTTCCTATCTTTTATTTTGTGTAACTACACTTTGCAATTAGATGTTCTTTCTGTTTTACAACAAATCAATACTTCCTCTAATTTAAAATATATACTTTCACCGTACGACGACCAAATTGTATGGCCTCATCATAACTATCCATAGCCACATCGATGCGGTGACCTACAATATCGCCACCAGTATCATCTGCTACTGCATAGCCATACCCTTCTACATATACCTCTGTGCCCAATGGAATCACATTCGGATCTACCGATACATATCCTCGGCGCAATGCATGTCCTCGTGCTGTATAAGAACCTGATTCTTGACTGGTATAAGCAGTGGCCTCCATCTCTATGGTTTTTTTATAGGATGATGGCTTGCGATTTTTTTTGAAAGTACTATGTTTTGCATTCGATAACTTAGACCATGTAGTAGCATCTAAGATACCAGTTTCACTTAATCCATGATACCGTTGAAAGCGAAGTAAGGCTTCTTTTGTGCCACTACCAAATACGCCATCAATGGAACCAGGAGAAAATCCACTATCTTCTAATTTACTTTGTAATTCTTCTATTTGTCGACCGCGATCACCAAACCGTGATACCTCGACAGTACGGGTATTTCGAGATGCTTGCCGCCCCTCGAATTGTTTTTGATTCTCTAGTAAAGCACGCATTGTTTCTTTGCCTACCCTACCATCTGGAGTTAACCCGTGTTCTTTCTGAAAGACGAGTACTGCGTATTCTGTATTATTCCCAAACACTCCATCTGCTGTATCAAGCAAATAGCCTTGGGCTACTAACAACGCTTGTAACTCTTCTACTTCAGCTCCACGATCTCCACGTCCCGATGTTGCCAAGGCTGTCACCATGGAACATACAAAAAGGAGAATCGCTATAAGAGTTATTTTTTTCACGATGTTCACCTCATATCTAAATGCTTATACATTTTACCATTTTTTGGGACATACGTCAAAAAAACAGGCCTTTTTTAACACTTTAACACCACTTAGTGCCTATTTTTAACGCATTTTTCCCACATATAGTATAAATTCTCACTTACAGGAAATACCACCTACTACATATGTACACTAAAAATGTTAGTTTCGCTCAATTTCTATGATAAATATGCATATACATAGGGGTACTATACTAAATTGGCATAATAAATCATTTCAATATGATATGATACAAACGTTTTACATATTAAAAATGGTCATAATAAAAAAGCTCACTAAAATAACTAATTATAATTCAAGTGAACTTTTTATGATAAATCTTTTAATATAAATTGTTTAAAATGCCGTAATTGTTGCTAGCAATCCAAAGATTACTCCCGGCAAGTTTGCTGCTGACAAAGGATAGTCCTTTTTTTCTTTTAAAAGTCCATAACTTGTCCATATTGCACAGTTAATCGTCGCTGCCAACGGCTGCAGAAAAAATGTTTTATGCCCAGCCAAGTTTCCCATTATTTGTGGAACATAAGACACATACATGATGACAGAAAGTATTGTTCCAATCCATCCTACAATTTTTAAATTTTTTTCACTCATTTTATTTTCTCCTATTTTCTAAGTTCAATTAACTTGTATGTTTTAGTAGTATATCACAAAATGTTAGGAAATCAACACTTACATTAAAATTTTTCTATATAATATATTCATGACATACATTATACAAGATAAACTGAAGTATATTTTTAGTAACAACAATATGATTATATGAATTTAATTTTCTTATAAATTAAAAAAGCTGTAATGAAAGTTTCCTTTCACTACAGCTTATATAGAGCCTCTACTCTCTATGAAGTATGCATTTAAATATGTTGTCCTTTGATCATATCGTATTCAGACACGCTCACTTGTTGTTTACGTCCAGCAATTTTTAATACTATATATCCCAAAATACCAGATACGATAGAACCAACGAAGATACCAACTTTTGCCATTTCTTGCGCTTCTCCTGGGGGGAATGCCAACAAGGATACAAACAAGCTCATGGTAAATCCGATACCACAACATAAAGCGATGCCATACACATGCACCCAATTAGTTTGCGCTGGCATTTCCACTAGTTTAGATTTCACTAGCAAGAACAAAGTACCAAATACACCTACTTGTTTACCTAATACTAAGCCTACGGCTACACCCAACACAACTGGATGGGCAAAACTTTCTAAGGTAAATCCATGGAAAGATACCCCTGCATTGGCAAACCCAAAAATTGGAATAATTAAGTAGGTAACCCAATTAGTTAAAGTGTGTTCCCATTCAGATAAAGGAGACACATGACGTCCATCTCGTATACCATGGTATGGAATGAATGCTGCTAAAATAACACCTGCTAAGGTAGCATGTAAGCCAGACTTAAACACACAGAACCAAAGGCCAAAGCCTAAGGCTAAATACGGAATTGGTCGCGTATAGTTCATACGGTTTACGTATTGTAACATAAACACAATGATAGCTGCTACGAATAAGTAAAAGAAATTTAACTCCGCTGTATAGAAGAAAGCAATGATGACGATCGCCATCAAGTCATCCATAACAGCCAAAGTAGTTAAAAATACTTTCATCGCAATCGGTACTCGATCACCTAAGAGTGAAACGATGCCGATGGCAAAGGCGATATCTGTAGCAGTTGGAATCCCCCAACCATGAATAAATTCTGGATGATAACCAACGATGAAATAATAAATTAATGCTGGCATCAAAAGTCCAAAGAATGCAGCAATACCTGGCAAAAATCGTTTTGCATTGGTATTCAATTCCCCTGCAATCATTTCTCGTTTTACTTCAAGGCCTACAAATAAAAAGAAGACCGCCATGGCCACGTCATTAATCCATAATTCAATGGATAATGGTCCCAATTTAGCATGAAGTAAAGAGTGATACAAACTTTCTACTGGAGAGTTTGCCAATAGCACTCCTACCACAGCAGCTACAAAGAGTAGTACGCCCCCTGCTGATGGTGATGTAAAAAAAGATACAATTCGATTCATATAATTACCCCTCTACTATGTAATATATATCATTGAATAAGTAAAATATGTCTTTGTTATTATATCACTATTTAAATTCTTAATCTATCGAATTTTTTCTATGTTGCGTATGTATACAAAATTCAATACTCGATTCACCGATGTCCTTGCGATATTGTTGTCCTTCAAATGTAATCCTTGCCACACGTTCATAGGCACGTTCTAAGGATTCTTCCAATGTATTCCCCAATCCTACAACACCTAATACGCGGCCACCTTGCGTTACATAGTGATCTATTTCATAGGCCGTACCAGAATGAAATACCATCGATACAGTATCCATAGTATGAATATCTCCTGTGATACTTCGACCTGTCAAGGACTGCTGTGGATATCCTTCGGATGCTAAGATAACACATGACGCATATTGTTCGGACCATCCCAAGGTCATCCCCTCTAACTGACCCGTAGCCGTAGCATACATAATTTCCACTAAATCACTCTGTAATAATGGCAGTATCACTTGTGTTTCTGGATCTCCGAAGCGAGCATTGAACTCTACCACTTTCGGTCCGTCCTCGGTGAGCATAAGACCTGTATACAAGCAACCCACATAAGGATGACCTTCTTCTGCCATAGCTTTCACGATGGGTTTTACTATCGTGTCTACAATCTCTTGTTCCAGAGTGTCATGCAGTTCTGGCACTGGTGCATAAGCTCCCATACCACCCGTATTAGGGCCTTCGTCATTGTTTAACAATCGTTTATGATCTCTGGCCCCTATCATAGGCAAGACGTGAGTACCGTCCACAAAGGATAACAAGGATAGCTCCTGTCCTTGCATATATTCCTCAATCACAACGTTGTCTTCGGAACTACTTAGCATCTCTTTCAACACACATTCTGCTTCTGTGAAAGTTTCACAAATAGTGACACCTTTACCACCCCAGAGGCCATCCCTCTTTAATACAATCGGTACACCCCATTGATAAATAATGCCTTTACCTGCTTCTACATCTTGGCACACCGCATACTTTGCCGTAGGAATCCCATATCGACGCATTAGATCTTTCGCAAACGACTTCGAGCCCTCTAATCGAGAAGCCTCCTTGGATGGTCCAAACACAGGAATTCCAATGGCTCGAATCGCATCACTAAGTCCTTCTACTAAAGGGCGTTCTGGACCTATTACCACTAAATCAATCTGATGTTCATCCAACCAAGATATTAAGCTTTCTTGATGTTTCCAATCTATCTCTGCCGTCGTTGCTACGGATGCCATACCCACATTACCTGGCAAGGCGTAAACTTCGGTTACTGATGGGCTATGATGTAATTTCCACGCTAAGGCATGTTCACGCCCACCACTACCGATAATACATACTTTCATAGATACCTCTCATTATTAGCCTATTTTAGAATGGCTTGTTTCTTAATGACAACACGAGAACCTTCTATCTCCAAGGCATCATCGCAAAATAAGCGCACAGCCTCAGGATAGATGCGATGCTCCTCTCGTAAAATTCGTTCCGATAAGGTATCTACTGTGTCCGCTTCGTAAATAGGAACTACCGCCTGCGCAATGATAGGCCCTGTATCCATGCCTTCATCTACAAAATGAACAGTACATCCCGTATATTTTACGCCTTTTGATAAGGCTTGTTTCTGTGCCTGTAAGCCTATGAAAGCTGGCAATAAAGAGGGATGGATATTCAGGATTTTTCCTCTATAAGCTTGCACAAATAAAGGAGGTAATATACGCATATACCCAGCTAGCAACACGCCATCAATGACATATGCGGCTAATACATTGAGCATAGCTTGTGTCCACTCCTCTTTCTGAGCATACATAGTTGAATCTATTACATGAACGGGAATCTGCCAAGAGCGCCCCTTCTCCACAATGCCCACATTAGATCTATCACTAATGATAAGAACTATTTTCCCCTTTATATACCCAGCTTCAATGGCCTTATAGATGGCTTCTCCATTAGAGCCTCTACCACTGCCAAATAGAGCCAATCGTTTACCCATGGAATGCCTCACCAAGAATCGTCACGTCGTTTTGCCCTTCTGTAACAAGCCCAATGGAGTACACTACTTCTCCTTGTTCTTGCAACACTTCAACGACGCGCTCTACTAGCTCTGGCTTCACCACTAGCACCATGCCTATCCCCATATTGAAAGTATGATACATTTCTTTGGCTTCCACATGTCCCCATTCTTGTAGTAGCTTAAAAATAGATGGTACTGGCCAAGCATCACTATGAATGGTGACAGACAGTCCCTTTGGTAATATACGAGGAATATTGTCGTAGAAAGATCCTCCTGTGATATGAGCCATCCCTTTCACTAACTGTTCTTTCAGTAGTGGTAGAATGGGCTTTACATATAATTTCGTTGGTGTTAATACTTCTTCTCCAATGGAACGACCTAATTCGTCTACATAGGTATCCAAGGGCATTTGTTTTTTGTCTAAAATGATATGGCGAACTAAGGAAAATCCATTGGAGTGCAAACCTGATGAAGGTAAACCTAGCACCATATCCCCTGCCTCGATAGCAGCGCCTGTAACGCATTGATCCTTGTCTACAATCCCTACTGCAAAGCCAGCTAAATCATAATTGCCATCACCATAAAAGGTAGACATTTCCGATGTTTCTCCCCCGATTAAGGCACACCCACAAGCTTCACAAGCTTCACCAATGCCATCGATGATACTTTCAATATGGTCATGTTCCAATTTACCCACTGCAATATAATCTAAGAAAAATAAAGGAGTTGCTCCCTGTGCCACCACATCGTTGACGCTCATGGCCACACAATCTTGACCAATCTGGCGATGTTCATTCATAAGGACTGCAAAACGAATCTTTGTACCTACTCCATCTGTGCTTGATACTAGTACAGGTTCCTTCATGCTATTTCCTGCTAAGGAATAAAGCCCACTGAATCCACCCAAGGATCCTAGTACACCCGGTGTGTACGTGCGTTCTACACGGTGTTTAATCTTTTGAATCAGCTGGTTGCCCGCTTCCACATCCACGCCAGCATCTAAATAGGTAACAGGTGTATTATCGACAGACATAAGTACCTCCCTTGGTATACTCTTCCCCTACAGGACTTGGATACTCTCCAGTAAAACAAGCCACACACAAATGTTGCGCTTCTAATTGTTTCATAGACTGCATCAATCCTTCATGAGACAAATAATATAAACGATCCACGCCAATATATTGACGAATTTCTTCTATGGAATATCGATGAGCTAACAACTCTTCTGACTCGGATGTATCGATACCAAAATAGCAAGGATACCGAACAGGTTCAGACGTTAAGCACATATATATTTCTTTTGCCCCCGCTTGTCGCAACATAGAAACGATATGTCGACTTGTGGTGCCTCGTACAATGGAATCATCAATAAGAACTATGCGCTTACCTTGTACTACCTCAGGAATAACGCTAAACTTTCTACGCACCGCCTCTTCACGACTCATTTGGTTGGGCTCTATGAAAGTCCGCAATACCTTCGGATTCCGCACTAATCCTTCCTGATAGGATATACTAGATTCCTCAGCATATCCCTGAGCAGACAAAGTCCCTGAATTAGGTATGGGCATAACAATATCCGCTTCATATTGTGTTTCTTTAGCCAACTGACGACCCATTGCTACCCTTGCCTCTGATACACTTTGCCCATCGATCACACTGGTAGGATGTGCAAAATAAATATATTCAAACACACAAGTATGTTGTTCCACTACCGCCTGTTGTTCTGCGCCTGCACTTCCTACATTAACTTGTTTTATTTTTTCTTTATTTTCTAATCCCTCAGCCTTACCTTGAGAAATAGTTCTACTCTGTATATCACCCTCAGTATTTCGGTAGTCCGAGACTTCATATCTTATACTGGAGTGATACGGTACACTGCAGAAATCTGTTCCATCAATAAGAATCATTTCACCAGGCCTTACATCACGAATGAAAGTCCCCTCTATAGCCTCTATGGCACAGCTTTCAGAAGCAAATATATATCCATGCGCCGTATGTCCTATACAAAGAGGACGATACCCATGGGGATCTCGTACACCAATAAGCATCGTATTCGTAGCAATCGTCAAGGAAAAGGCCCCTTCCAATCGTCCACAAGCTTGCTGAATAGCTCCCACGATGGTCGATGCATTGGATCGTTGGATTAAATGGACGATAACTTCTGAATCCATTGTGGTTGTAAACACACAGCCTTGGGCTTCTAATTCACGACGTAATGTTAGGGCATTCGTTAAATTCCCATTATGGGCTACTGCCAATATCCCCCACGCTGATGTTCCTACAAGAGGTTGTACATCACTAGGATTCTCTATCCCTGTCGTAGAATACCGCACATGTCCAATCCCTATATGACCTTCTAAGGCAGAAACATCCTGCAAGGCTTCTTTCACGAGTCCCGGCCCTTTCACCACATCTATCTGTGATTCATGAACAACAGCGATGCCCGCACCCTCTTGTCCTCGGTGCTGTAACGCCATAAGTCCTTCATATATCGTTGTCCCCATGGTAGAGAAACAGTCATAGACTCCGAAGACTCCACATTCCTCATGCCATGTATCTAATACACTATCATATTTCATTATGCCCCCTAGAGTCATACCCTACTCGTATCGTGCACACGGATAGATTATCAAATGTCAAACTAACTCTATTATAACTTGCTACAAAGGTATCTTCAATATAAACTCAGGGAATCAACAAAAAAGTGGTATACTTAAGATACAATAACTCATGTATGAAATGCTAACAAACACAATATGTACAGCATTAAAAATCCGCTACCGTCATAGTAACCTAAAGGAGGCTATGTATGCACATCTTCCGTCTATTTGTGGCGCCTCGCACAAGTACTTCACAAGAATCAGAACAATTACGTATGACCTTTGAACAGGACTTACAGATTCCTCTCACAGGTCTCACAATCTACGAACGATATGATATCTCTGGGATTACAGAGTCAGAGTTTGAACGTGCCAAAACTCTCATTTTTTCTGAACCTCCTATAGAGACTACCTGTACAACATTACTCTTGTCCGATCTAGATCATCCCATTGCGATGGCACCTATACCAGGCCAATATGACCAACGGGCCGATTCTGCGGAGCAATGTCTATCCATCCTCACTGGTCATGATCATAGTACAGTACGTACTGCACGGGTCTATGTATTAACTGGCCCCCTCTCCAAAGCGCATATAGATAAAGCTCGACAATATCTCTTGCAATCTATCGATACCTGTGAAAGCTCTATGGACCTTCCTATAACGCTAGACATCGTAACACCTGTGGTTCCAGAAACTTCCTACCTAGAGGAATTCACCACATTGTCGGAAACGGGACTGAAAGAACTCCTTCACTCCATGCAATTAGCCATGACTCTAGAAGACCTACTATGCATTCAAAGGTACTTTCAAAAGGAACATCGCAATCCCACAGTCACCGAAATTCGAGTGTTAGACACCTATTGGTCAGATCATTGCCGGCATAGTACATTCAACACCAAACTAACAAAGATTACCTTTGATGAGTCTCCCCTTACGAAGCCAATTCAAAAAACGTATCAAACCTATCTTGAAACAAAAGAAAAGCTGAATCCATCAAATAATACAACACCTACATTAATGGACATAGCCACCATGGCTATGCAAGAACTCCGTCATCAAGGCAAACTAACTCAATTAGATGTATCGGATGAGATCAATGCGTGTACCATTGTTGTTCCTGTGCAAGTGGATGGTAAGGACGAAGAATGGCTGTTATTGTTCAAAAACGAAACCCATAATCACCCTACTGAAATCGAACCTTTCGGTGGTGCTGCCACTTGTTTAGGTGGCTGTATTCGTGACCCTCTCAGTGGTCGTGCCTATGTATACCAAGCCATGCGTATCACTGGATCTGGTAATCCTCTAGTCTCAAAAGAAGATACCTTACCTGGTAAATTACCGCAATCCTATATCACTACAACCGCTGCCAAAGGGTTTTCTTCCTACGGCAACCAAATCGGTGTTCCTACAGGAGAAGTGCGAGAATATTACCATGATTCCTATCAAGCTAAACGATTAGAAGTAGGTGCCGTCATCGGTGCAGTACCACAATCTCATGTACATCGTGAAAGCCCTGTCCCAGGAGACCTCATTATATTGCTAGGTGGTAAGACAGGCCGCGATGGCTGTGGTGGTGCTACGGGATCTTCGAAAACGCATACGAAAGACTCCCTCACTACCTGTGGTACAGAAGTCCAAAAGGGAAACCCTGTGACAGAACGAAAATTACAACGTGTATTCCGCATCCCAGAGGTGACACAATGCATCAAACGATGTAACGACTTTGGAGCAGGTGGTGTAGCTGTTGCGATTGGAGAGCTGGCAGATAGCATTCACATTCACTTAGATGCTATCCCTACAAAATATTCTGGTCTTACTGGTACAGAGCTAGCTATCTCAGAATCCCAAGAACGAATGGCTTGCATCATAGCTCCTACTGACTGGAAGCGAATCCAATCCTATTGTGCAAAGGAAAATCTAGACGCCACCATCGTAGGGGAAGTAACAAATACGGGCCGTCTAATCATGGAGTTTCAAGGAGAGACTATTGTAGACCTACATCGTTCATTCTTAGCTACAAACGGGGCTACACAAAGTACGAATGCCCATATCGTGTCTCCAAAAGCAAACCGCTACCCTTCGTTTATGATGGATGCATCTTCCCACCCTACAACAAGCAATCCTTCCATAGAAGCACGATTCCATCAAATCTTGCAAGATTTGAATAGCACCTCTCAAGAAGGATTGCGCTCTATGTTTGACTCTACGGTAGGTGGGAATACGGTACTCTTCCCTTTCAGCGGAACCTATCTGAAAACTCCCGTCCAAGGGATGGTAGCAAAACTTCCTGTATTGCACGGAACTACTACCACTGCCAGCATCATGACCCATGGTTTTGATCCCTACCTATCAGAATGGGGTCCATACCATGGCGCTCAATATGCGGTACTTCTTAGCTTAGCAAAGTTGGCCGCTATAGGAGGAGATATCTCTAGGGCCTATCTAAGTTTTCAAGAGTATTTTGAAAAGCTCAACAGTCCTACCTCCTGGGGCAAAGTAGTATCTGCTCTATTAGGTGCCTACGAAGCGCAACGCCAATTAGGTGTAGCCGCTATTGGTGGCAAAGATTCCATGAGCGGTACATTCCAAGATCTCCATGTGCCACCTACGCTTATTTCTTTCGCCGTCACTACCGAAGATGTCCATCGTATACTATCTCCTCATATTCATGAGGCACAACATCATATCCTCCTCCTGCATGTCCCAGAACTCTCTGATGGTACCCCTGATTGGACTGCCTTTACAGCACATTGCAAAACCTTGCGTTCCTACAATATCACGCAACAAGTATATAGTGCGTATGTAGTAGAACAGGACGGTATAGGGCCTGCCACTGTGAAAGCTTGTCTAGGCAATGCCATTGGCTGTGTCTACGATCAAAAAGAATTGCAAAGACTAGCTATGACTGTGTCTTCTTTACATAAAAAACGAAAACTGGATCAAACTATTACCTCGCAATCCTGTGCCAATGCATCGGAGAATCATAGTGCCAATACTGGTCTAACTCCTGAAGATATGTTGTTCTACCCCTTCCGTGGTTCCTTCCTTATAGAGGTGGACACCGTGACAGCTAAAACATTACAGGCCATGCCACATATCTACCACATTGGCACTACACAAGAAGAACCCACTATTGTTATGGAAGATACCACTATCTCATTAGATAGTTTGCTCAAATCCTATGAGCATACCTTAGAACCCATCTTTCCTATCTATGGAAAGAAACACGTCTCTGTCACAAAAGACCTCTCAGTCTCAGCGATAGAATCAAATGCCATAGAACCTCACACCTCTAATGAAATGAAGTGTATTAGGCCTATTCCCTCACACACACAGCATGATGATTCAAGTACATTCCATTCTCCTATATCCCATCCCAAAGTTCTCATCCCTGTATTTCCAGGCACTAATTGTGAATACGAATCTGCGCGAGCTTTCACAGAGCATGGGGCCAAAGTAGAAACTCTTGTGATTCGCAATCGAAGTAGCCAAGAGTTGCAAGAGTCCATTCAAGCCTTACAACACAGTATCGACAGTGCTCAAATTGTATGTTTTCCGGGAGGCTTCAGTGGTGGCGATGAGCCCGCAGGATCTGGTAAATTTATAGCCACCCTGTTTCATAACCCCTATCTACAAGAATCCCTGGAAAACTTGTTATACCGCCGTGATGGATTGGTTCTTGGTATATGTAATGGATTTCAGGCGCTCATTAAGTTAGGTCTTTTACCGACAGGGCATATACAAGGATTATCAGAAAACAGCCCTACCTTAACATATAATACCATCGGTCGCCATATATCTGGCATGGTTCACACCAAAGTTGTATCCACCGCCTCACCATGGCTGAGTGCCTGTGACCTGAACCGTATCTATACGGTGCCTATTTCTCACGGAGAAGGTCGTTTCCTTGCATCCCAAGAGCAACTCCGCGAACTATATGCAAATGGTCAAGTAGCCACTCAATACGTAGATGCCTCAGGCAATTACAGCACTAGTCCTCCATGGAATCCCAATCAATCCATGGGTGCTGTAGAAGGCATAATCAGTCCTGATGGTCGTGTATTTGGAAAAATGGCACATGTAGAACGTATCGGATATGGCGTTCATAAAAATATAGAAGGCCAGCTAGTCATGCCTATCTTTGCATCAGGAGTCAAATACTTTACAGACTAAAGCTATGCAAGCCAAGCTAAGCTAAGGCAAGCCAAAGTAAGCCCTAGCCTTCTACACATTTTTATTTTCACACAACAAAAGAGCTGTAACCCTATGCAATCTGCACGTTGTTACAGCTCTTTATTATATTTGTATAAACCGATTAGCCTACTTCTGGTTCTAATAAACCATATTTGCCATCATGTCGACGATATACGACGTTCATGATTTCAGTATCTTCATTAAAGAACATAAAGAAGTCATGTTCCAATAAATTCATTTGTAAAATCGCTTCTTCCACACTCATAGGACGTACAGTAAAGTTTTTGCGACGTACTACTTCTAATTCTTTTTCTTCTGGAATTGGTTCCACTGGTGTTACATCTACATGGAATCCAGTTTCTTTACGGAATCGTTTTGCCAACCGTGTTTTATGTTTATGGATTTGACGAACAATCTTATCCACCACTAAATCAATAGCCGCATACATATCTAAATGGTTTTCCACACCACGCAATACTACGCTTTCTACGAAACATGTCACTTCTACTTTGCGTTCTTCTTTTTCCACGGATAATACAACTTGCACTGTCACTGGAGTTTCAAAATAACGAGATAACTTTTCTACTCGCTTTTCAATATATTCACGTAACGCTGCTGTCACTTCAAGATTTTTGCCTCGTACTGTTAATTTCATAGTGCTCATCCTTTCTGTATTACCTATAAAATAAGTACCATATTTATATAGTTCTACAGAAATCCTTAAAACCCTTTTTTATTTTTCAAAATTTTTTTCTATTAAACTCTATTGGACTCTCCCTCTTGAGAAACTCCTTTTGCTCCTTTACATTTCCTTTATCATCATGTCTAACCAATATCTATACCACTGCTTTACAATACGCTTGCTACTACCTTGCGATTACAATTGCAAAAAAAGCTTATGATCCCCTTCTAGGAACACCCTAAGCTTTTTTGTTTGAACTAAGCTTTATATACGTTAGCCGCTTGAAGACCACGGTTGCCATCTACGATTTCAAATTCAACTTGTTGTCCTTCGGATAAAGACTTAAAGCCATCTTCTTGGATTGCAGAAAAATGAACGAATACATCGCTACCATCTTCTCTTTCAATAAATCCATAACCTTTTTCTGCGCTGAACCATTTTACTTTCCCAAGCATGATAATTCCTCCTACTTTTAATACTGCAAGCGATTTAGAGTATCTAAATCTTGCTTTCATGTTATCACTATATATGTGTGATGTCAATCAAAATGTCATTTTATTTTCAAGTATTTGTCATATTGATATAATTCAACACAATTATTAATCAATTATTCCATTTTATCCATATAATATATGTATTTCTTACATATCTTATACTTTAAATTTTTAATATCTAATTCAATTTATATTCACATTATATTTTATTTTTATAAATCTATACAATCTATCAGTTATCAAGATTATACTTTATTATTTTATTCAAACCGTTATATTTCCACCTCATGTATATCATTTTAATAATTATTTTTACTTGCTACTTACTATAAAATATTACAATATTTATTCTTTTTGCATAATTTATTCAGAAATCCTTATGCAAATACAAATATACTAGCACACAAAGTTACTATTCATTACACCCTCTAATAATATAGGCATATATATCACTATTAGTTTGTATAAGCGCATCTTTGTCTAACCATATCTATCAAGGCACTGAGTTTCATTCATAGAAATAGATAACAGTACAACAAAAAAACTACCCTACATAGGAAACTCCGTATGTAGGGTAGTTAATTTTATATATTTAAAGTGACGTTTCTCATAAGAAACAAGCTCTGCTGCCTCAAAACGCAACAAGCTTATATTTATCGAATAACTTTCGATAAGAACGATTTTGTCCGTTCATGTTTTGGTGTATCGAATACTTCTGCTGGTGTTCCTTCTTCTAAAATCTCGCCACCATCCACAAACAATACACGAGTGGCTACTTCTTTAGCAAAGCTCATCTCATGAGTAACGATGACCATAGTCATCCCCTCTTTAGCCAAATCTTTCATAACGTCTAATACTTCGCTAACCATCTCTGGATCAAGAGCCGATGTAGGTTCATCAAAAAGCATCACTTTAGGTTTCATTGCTAATGCTCTAGCAATGGCTACACGTTGTTGCTGGCCTCCAGATAATTGCTCTGGATACGCCTCTGCTTTGTCGGATAAGCCTACTTTTCCCAATAAGTCATGAGCAATGCTTTCTGCTTCAGATTTTGAAAGGCCTCTAATTTTTTGTGGTGCTAAAGTAATATTATCTAGCACAGTCATATGCGGGAATAGATTAAATCGTTGGAATACCATACCCACTTCAGCACGTACATTGTTGATGTTTTCTTTCACATTAAGATTCATACCATCTACAATCACGTCACCTTGTGTTGGTTCTTCTAAATAGTTCATACAGCGCAATACAGTACTTTTACCAGAACCAGATGGTCCAATAATCACCACTACTTCACCAGCATCGATTTCTGTAGAAACGCCTTTTAGGACATGCAATTGTCCAAAGTATTTATGTACATTCTGTAATTGAATCATTTGATATTATATTTCCTTTCTAAGTACGCTACAAATCGGGAAATGGTTAATGTCATAATCAAGTAAATCACCGCTACGGCTGTCCAAATTTCAAAGGAACCATAGGTACGAGCGATAATTAATTGTCCTCGACGTGTCAATTCTTCAAAACCGATAACTGCCACTAGGGAAGTATCTTTCAACATAGCAATAAATTCATTGCCCAATGGTGGAATGATAGCTTTGAAAGCTTGTGGCATGATAACATAGCGCATCGTTTGGAACCAAGTTAACCCTAAGGAACGACCTGCTTCCATTTGACCTTTATTAATGGATTGGATGCCGGCACGGAAAATTTCAGACACATAGGCACCAGAGTTAATCGAACATGCCAACACAGCTGCTAAATAAGGTCCAATTGGTTCTGGCGCACCATTGGCATTAACGATAGCTCCCACTAATTTTGGACCACCGAAATAAATCATAAAGATTTGTACTAATAGTGGTGTCCCACGGAATAATTCTACATAACATTTTGCGATTAAACGAATCACTTTAAATCGTGATAAGTTCATCAACGCCACTACTAGGCCAATAAAGAAACCAAAGCCTACACTCATGAGAGTAATTTGAATCGTAATCCCAGCCCCTCCAATTAACAGGGGTAAAGAGTCGACAATTAACTGCCAATTAAAATCCATCGTTACCTATCCATCCTTTCATTCAATACAGATAAGGAGGCACAAAGCCTCCTTATATAGTACATTATTTTCCTTCGTATGTCACGGGAATATCCTTAGGCATGTCAGTTTTAAACCATGTTTGGTATATCTTATTTAAAGTACCATCTTGCTTCATCTCTGTCAATGCTTTATTTACACTATCTACTAGTTCTTTATTCTTTTTATTCATAGCTAGACCAAAGTATTCTTTCGTATTTGGATAGGCAATCACCGTTAAGTGTTGATCGCTATGTTTAGCTACGTAATACTGCGCTACTGGCAAATCGATTAACGCTCCTTCTACACCACCATTTTGTAACTCTAATAAGGCATCGCTAGTATGGTCAAAGTTTTTAACCATAGCTCCATTGATTTTGCTTGCTAAGTCTGCCCCTGTCGTACCCATTTGTACAGCAATTGTTTTTCCTGTCAAATCATCTAAACCTTTAATCGCGCTAGTTTCCTTTACAACCACAGCCATACCAGATTCATAATAAGGCATACTGAAACCAACTTTTTCCATCCGTGCTTTTGTGATGGTCATCCCCGATGCAGCTAGATCAATTTCTCCATTATCTAAGGCTGGTACTAGTGCATCAAAAGGAACATTTTTAAATTCAATGGTCTTACCAGTCCGTTTCGCAATTTCTTTGGCTACATCAATGTCAAACCCTTGTAATTCTTCTGAGCCTTCTTGCTTAAATTCAAATGGTACAAACGTTGCATTAGTGCCTATCTTCAAAACACTTCCTTTTTGTGCTTGCTCTCCTCCTTGAGAACCACATCCCCCTAGTAGTGCTACTACACCTAAGGCTAATA
>CAUUEA010000009.1:0-47755 GCA_963544145.1 uncultured Veillonella sp. | reverse complement strand
GTACAATAAGATCTTTATCTATGGTCAATTGCGATCCAAATACAGTATAAATCCCAGTTACATTTTTAGATTTACCTGTCTCCATCAAGCTTTTACCATGTACATTGACGGTTAATGTATCTGTTATATGCTTAACCTCAGGTTCTGTTTGCTTTTGATTGCCCAACGATAAACCAATTAAGTTTTCTGCTTTATCACTGAATGCAGTAATATCTGTAGCCATTACGGAATAAGACATTCCTGTTACTACTAATGCAGCCATCACTGCTGATACATGACGTGTAATTTTCATGATTACCTCTTTTCTATACGATGCTTATAATCCCCTCACTAGATTACATAAGAGCTATAGCACCTTACACACACAGAAAGACCCCCTTAGTCCAACTAAGGAGGTCTTTGATTAACTCACACACTCGGTAAGTAGTAGAAATACTAATTATTATCCTTCAGGAGAAATAAGAAACCACAATTCCTTACTCACAAGAGCCTTAAAAATAATAATATATATCAATAAACTTATTATCATTATACATCGTTATTTGTATTTCGTATACACTCATATCCCTATAAGCAAGTTATTATGCATACTTTGTATAGTAAAGCATCACTATGCCAATTAGTTATAGTTGATAAAATTATTACAAAGATTTCCTATCGATATAATAAATAAGAATATTTAGTCTGTATTATAAGATAAAAAAGAGCTGTAACAAAAATGTAGAATGTACATTTTGTTACAGCCCCTTGTAAGTTTGTGTAATTAAGTTATTTTCCTATTATAAGAAACGGTTCAAGGAAGCAGTGCTTGCCAAATGACGATCTGTCATACCCATTTCTGCTGGAGTGCAACCCAATGCAAGACCAATTAATTGGCTCATGTGGATGATAGGCATATCACCATTCATTGGAACAGTTGCTTTCGCTTCTTTTTGGAACATATCCAATTGCATTTGGCAAAGTGGGCATGGTGTTACGACACAATCAGCACCCTCTTTTTGCGCATCCGCATTGATAGAACCAGTCATTTGCATTACAGAATCATGTGCAGGGTATACTGCATGGAAACCACAGCAATCTAATTTACGAGAGAAATCGATTGGAGTAGCGCCTAAAGCTGTAATCAAATCTGCCAAGCTTGTTGGAATTTGCATATCTTCGAAGCCCATTTCTTCTTCTGGACGAAGGATATGGCAACCATAATATTCAGCAACACGAAGACCAGTCAATGGACGAGTTACTTTTGCTTTCAAATTATCTAAACCATATTCGCGGATAAGAACCCATAAGAAATGTGTTACTTCACTAGTACCTTTGTAGTTCATACCAGCTTCGCCAAGAATGTTGTTGACTTGTTGACGAGTTACTTCATGATCATCAAGCTCTTTTTTAGCTTCACGAAGCATTAAAGTACAAGTGTTACAAACTGTAAGAATATCTAAACCTTCTTTTTCAGCTAACGCGATGTTACGAGCGTTAGTGGAAAGAGTCAATAATGGATCAATATCTTGAACGTGGGATGCGCCGCAGCAAGTCCATCCGTCTAATTCTTGGATTTCGATACCTAATTTTTTCGCTACTGCAACGGTTGCTAAGTAGTCTTCTTTAGATGCGCCTTCTAATACGCAACCTGGGAAAAATCCGTATTTCATTATTTTCCAGCCTCCTCTACTGCACGACCGATTGTACGAACACCTTCAATACCATTCACTGGTTTATGAGGAACTACCAATTCGAATGGATTGATTTTGCCATGTTTCCATAAACGAAGAGCATATAGACCTTGTTTTGCAGAATCCAATAATCCGTCTGTTTTCAAGCTCATTGTTACTTCGTTTAAGCGACCAGTTTTTAACAAGTCTTGTTTGAAAGCGATAGCATGACGAGTACCTTTGTTGGACAAGCCAGCTTGTGTCGCTACACGGCGAAGGTTGGAAATATCTTTTTCTGGTTTCAAATGTTTTGGACAACGAGTGATACAGTTCATGCAATGTACACATTTCCACAAGCCATGGTTGAAAGCTGGTGTAGTATGCGCCATTGGGGACACATCACGGGAATCCATTACAAAACGGTTAGCTTTTGTATACACATATGGATCCAAGAAATCATCACGGTTAGCAGACAATTTGTTACATTCGGAAGCACAGCATCCGCAAAGGATACATTCTGTGTTCATAACGAATTTTTTGAAGTCTGCAGCTGTTTGACGAGTACCAGTTTTAGTTGTAAATTCTGGTTTTACGAAAATCCAAGGAGCTACTTCTTTCAAGCGGCTAACTTTCGCTTCCCAGTCAACTACTAAGTCACGGATTACATCAAAGTTACCGATTGGTGCTACTGTGATTTCATCAGAACCAAAACGTTCTGTAATTTCATCGATTTTAGCTTCACAACCAAGCATAGCTTGACCGTTAACTTTCACGGAGCAAGCACCACATACTGCGGAACGGCAAGCTGCTACGAAAGTCAATGTTGGATCTAATGTATCTTTAATTTTTTGTAAGCCCCAAAGGATAGTACGGTCTGCTTCATAATCGAAAGTATAAGACTGTACATAAGCGCGGCCTTCGTTAAAGCGGTGGATATGATAAGTAATTTGTCTCATCTTAGTACTTCCTTTCTTGTGGTTCGTATTTAGTGAACACTACATCGCGTTCGGACATTACGTATTCGCCATTTTCGCCAAGTTTCCAAATAGCGTGTTTTAAGTATTGGGAATCATCACGTTTAGGGAATTCTTCACGAACGTGAGCACCACGAGATTCTTTACGGTGTAAAGCGCCCAAAGCGATAGCTTTCGCAACTGTTAACATAGATTTGATTTCTACGTAGTTAACGAATGCCATATTGTAAGTACGGTTAGAGTCACCTACATAGCAAGTTTCATATTCTTCAGTTAAGCGGTCAATCACTTCTAATGCTTCTGTGATACCTGCTTCATTACGGAAGATACCTACTTTATTCCACATAGCCACAGCCAATTCATCACGAATTTCAGCTACTGGACGACCAGAAGTACGAGATGTAACTTCAACGAATTTAGCTTCCCACTCAT
The DNA here is from genome assembly GCA_963544145.1 of uncultured Veillonella sp. Classification (GTDB taxonomy): domain Bacteria; phylum Bacillota; class Negativicutes; order Veillonellales; family Veillonellaceae; genus F0422. Next base: position 44,697 of record CAUUEA010000009.1, on the reverse strand, counting down.
CAGCTTTTGCTTTCAATTCAGCATCGCAATCTGCAAATGTGTTAGTTTGTGCATAATCAGCTGCGCCTGCACCGGATACTTTACCGAATACAACGCCGTCAGCTAGGGAGTTACCGCCTAAACGGTTAGCACCATGGATAGAAATACAAGAAGCTTCACCGGATGCGAAGATACCAGGAATTTCTGTAGCACAAGTTTTGTAGTCAACTACGTCGATACCGCCCATGATGTAATGGCAAGTAGGACGAATTGGCACTGGATCAGTTAATGGATCGCAATGTTCAAAGCAAAGAGCCAAGTCACGAATACCATGAAGTTTTTCGATGATAACTTCTGGTCCTAAGTGACGAAGGTCAGCTACTACGTATGCATCAAGGCCTGTACCATTGAAACCACGACCAGCTGCGATTTCATCTTCGATTGCTTTTGCTACAACGTCACGAGACGCTAATTCCATTTTGTTAGGAGCGTATTTTTTCATGAAACGTTCGCCCTCAACGTTTAACAAGTATCCGCCTTCACCACGAACAGCTTCGGACATCAAGATACCAGTTTTACCAAGACCAGTTGGATGGAATTGGATCATTTCCATATCTTTTAAGCCTGCACCAGCGCGGAAAGCTGCTGCCATACCGTCACCAGTAGAAAGGAATGGGTTAGTTGTACGAGTCCAGAATACACGGCCAGCACCACCAGTGGATAATACGATGGATTTAGCTTTGATAATTTCTACTTTACCTTTTTTCATATTCCAGATAATAGCACCACCAGCTTTACCGTCTTTTACAACGATATCTAATAGGTACCATTCTTGTAAGAAATGTACGCCTTCTTTAAGACATTGTTCATATGTTGTATGAAGAATAACGTGACCAGTTTTATCCGCACTGTAGCATGTACGTGGATAGGATTGTCCACCAAAGTTACGTTGTGCGATTTTGCCTTCGTCTGTACGAGAGAAAGGAGTTCCCATGAAATCCATTTCTAATACGCCTTCTGGGCAACGTTGACAGAAGAATTCGATAGCATCTTGGTCGCCAAGATAGTCAGAACCTTTTACAGTATCGAATGTGTGAACTTCTGTGGAGTCTTCTTTTGCTACGTTATTTAACGCTGCATTAACACCACCTTGTGCCATTGCTGTGGCAGAACGTGTTGGGAAAATTTTTGTGATCAATGCTACACGCAAACCATCGCGTCGTGCAGCTTCTAAAGCAGCTCGTTGGCCTGCTCCACCACTACCTACTACGAGAACATCATATTGTTCCATACGTACCTCCTCAAAAACACTTGTCTTATTTTGAACTATACCTCATACATACTGTTCTTAAATAAGGAACTATGTTTACTTGCATATATGACTGATATATGCATCAATCTATAGCCTTATTATATACGGTATTTCAAAGTGTTACAATTGTCACAGCAGCCCTTAAAAACCCCTTTTTTACAAGGGATTAAGCCGTTTTGATAACGTTTTTCATAGGTCTTAAGTAAGTATATAACAGCATACTATTTTCAAGGTGAGTATCCTTCAATTTATACTTATACAGTGTACTTTTATCTTTTCCCCCAACTATCTTATTATTACACAATTTTTTAGGTTACATAATTTTTTGTCATTATTAAATTTTATTTCACACATATATTAATAAAATACTTTTAAAATGTTTACTTTTCTCTATATGATATTTTTTCTCATTAATTATTTTCACATTCTATTATACTTATTTAGCATTGATACTATGATTTTATTTTATAATACAAGATATTGATTTTTGTCACAGTCCAACTACAAGTCATATCTATTTTTCTCCATTTTCTTTTCTGAAAGTATCCATTACAAACTGTACAAAATAGAAAAAAGGCGACGGAATTTTCCATCGTCTATAGTATTATCTGTTCTATTTTATTATTAGAGTTCTATCTTCTTTCTCATCAGATGCACTCTTATATAACATAACCCGTTATTACATCTGTGATACTCGTTCCCCTAATTCAGTTTCTACAAGAGTTAAGTCAATCATTTCTCTCCACAGCTTTCAAATCAACGTATTTCTAACATCACTCTTTTGTAAAGTATCTTTTCTTCATTATAGTATGCTTTTTTGACATGCTGAGGACGTTGTGAAAAAACGACTGGTATAGTATAATTTTAGAAGATGTTGTGCCAAGGTGCTTCATCACTATACAATATATTGATATTGAGTCCGTGTGAAAACATATCTATGCACTCTCATTTACACGATGTAAATGGGAGTCCTTTTATGGTCAAGGCCTAATGCGTATGTTAAACGGATATGCTTTCACATATATTCAATATATGTGAATACTTTTTACAATGGATACAAAAACCACATCGTCAGAAAAAGGAGACACTCATGAGCATTATGATCAAGAAACGGGATGGCCATTATGAGCCATTGTCGGTAGAGAAAACAAAAAAGATGGTAGCCTTCGCATGTTTAGGCTTAGATTCTTGTGATCCTATCGAATTAGAAATGGATTGTAAGTTACAATTCGTAGACGGTATGACTACGAAACAAATTCAACAAACCCTTGTACAGACTGCCATCGAGAAAGTCATCCAAAAGGTAGACGATGGTTTTGGCAACATGGTAAACCGCATGAACCAAGACTGGCAATTCGTGGCAGCGCGCCTTTATTTATTTGATTTATACAAAGAAGCTGCTATCAACCGCAAATATAAAGCCTTTGGGTACGGTAACTTCACTAATTTAGTAAAAACATTGGTAAACGCTGGCCGCTATGCAGACTTTTTCTTAACACAATATACAGAAGCTGAATTAGAAGAGTTAGGCGATTACATCAAACCGAAACGAGATTATTTATTTAACTATGAAGGTATTAAATTATTAGCAGACCGTTATTTAGTAAAAGGCTTCAACAAAGAAATTTTTGAACTTCCACAAGAGCGTTTCATGGCTATCGCTATGCATTTAGCTGTCATCGAAGGCGACAAAAAAGTATACTACGCAAAAAAATTCTATGACCTCATGAGCGAATTAAAAATGACAACGGCTACACCAACATTGGCGAACGCTGGTACGCCATTCCATCAATTGAGCTCTTGCTTTATTTCTGGTGTAGAAGATAATCTATGGTCCATTTACGACGTGAATGCAAAGTTCTCCCGTGTGTCTAAACATGGTGGCGCGCTTGGTATTTATCTTGGCAAAGTACGTGCCTTGAACTCCGATATCCGTGGCTACAAAAATTCTTCTGGTGGTGTCATCCCTTGGATTCGTTTATACAACGATACAGCTGTTGCAGTAGACCAATTAGGAAAACGTAAAGGTGGCGCTACGGTAACACTTGACGTATGGCATAAAGACTTCTACGAATTTGTTGAGCTTCGTACGAACAATGGTGACGATCGTCGTAAAGCCCACGACATCTTCCCTGCTTTATCTGTACCAGATATTTTCATGGAACGTGTCATCAACCGCGAACACTTCACCTTATTCGATCCTCATGAAGTATCTCGTGTGATGGGCTTTCAATTAGAAGACTATTACGATGACGATACAAATAAAGCTTTCACAGAAAAATATTTAGCTTGTGAAGCTAGTCCAGATTTACACGGCATCGAAGTGAGTGCTTTGGATATGATGAAAAAAATCATGCGTTCTGCTGTAGAAACTGGTACTCCTTTCATTTTCTTCCGAGATACGACCAACCGTGCAAACCCTAATAAGCATGCGGGTATGATTTATGCCTCCAACTTATGTCATGAAATCGCCCAAAACGTTGGCTTCACAGACCTAGACGAGGAAATTATCCAAGACGATGGTTCCATTGTGACTCGCACAAAAGCGGGAGACATGGTTACATGTAATTTGAACTCTATCAACCTAGGTCAAACCTCTGACGAAGAATTAGAAAAAAACATCGCCTTACAAGTTCGTATGTTGGATAACGTCATTACTATCAACCAATTCCCTGTGCCTGAAACACGTGTGACTAGCGAAAAGTACCGTGCCATCGGTCTTGGCACGAGCGGTTACCACCACTATTTGGTGAAACATAAAGTGCAATGGGAGAGCGATGCACACTTGGAAATTGCTGATACATTGTTTGAAAATATTGCCTACGCTGCCATCAAGGCATCCATGGAATTAGCAAAAGAAAAAGGAGCTTACCCTGCGTTCAAAGGTTCTCAATGGGAAACTGGCGAATATTTTGAACGCCGTGGTTATACCTCTGAAAGATGGCAACAACTGAAAGCAGATGTGGCAAAATACGGCATCCGTAATGGCTACTTAATGGCGATTGCTCCAACAGGTAGTACCTCCAACATTGCTAATACCACAGCTGGTATCGACCCTATCTTCAAAAAATTCTTTATTGAAGAGAAAAAAGGTAGCTTCACACCAAAAACAGCACCTGATTTGAGCAATGAAACGATGTGGTTCTACAAAGAAGCACACACTATTGATCAACAATGGTCTATCAAGGCTTGCGGTATCCGCCAACGTCATATCGACCAAGCACAGTCTTTCAACTTGTACATTACACCACAAATGAAAGCAAAAGAAATTCTTGATTTATATGTGGAAGCCTATAAACAAGGCATTAAGACAATTTACTATATCCGTAACCAATCCTTAGAAATGGATGAATGCACTAGCTGTTCCTCCTAATCTTTGGCGGACGTAAGCCTAATGAATAAAAGAGCACGGCATCCCCCTCACAAACGGCATTTCATGATGTTTGTTCGGGGCACACCGTGCTCTTTTTGTGTGTTCTAGATTAAGTAACTATCCTACCAAAGATGTAGTCTCTTCATCTAGTATATTATCATACGTTCTCTTCAGCTACTCCCTTTATATTTACAAGACTTTTGGAGTTCAGCTTTTCTAGCGATGCAATTTGTGATCTAGCTAATGCTCTAAGTTCTCTCATGCGTTCCTTTTGCTCTATCCCTTTACTGATTAAAACAGCATTGTAGCTCTCCATATTGGCAAGCACCAACAGTTCGTTAAGACTGGCATAATCGCGCATATTGCCTTTTAACGTTGGATTTTCCTCACGCCACTGTTTTGCTCTCCTATTAAATAATGCAACATTGAGCATATCCGCTTCACTAGCATATTTATAAGATAACTGCTCCTGGGTAAAATCACTTAATAGATATTCTTTAATTGCATCTGTATGAATTTTATAGTTAATCTTAGAAATCTCGCGATTCAAATTCCAAACAAGTGATAAGTTAGAATTTTCATCTGCTTTCAACCGTTTATAATCTTGAATAATATATAGCTTAAACTCTGGTGATATCCAGGAAGCAAATTCCATAGCAATATCATATTGTGCATAAGTCCCACCATACCTTCCAGATTTAGCTATAATCCCAATAGCATTTGTAGATGCAATCCATTTTTGTGGTGTCATAGTAAATCTATTAAGACCTGCCTCATTTCTAAACGTGTCGAATTGCACACGGTTAAAGTTTCTATTATTAAGAGTTTCCCATAGCCCTATAAATTCTAATGTATTTCTATTTCTCATCCAATTTTGAATAACAAAACGAGGATCATCACTATTTTTATACTTTGCAATATCCGTAAGGCTTATATAATCGTTTTTAAAGTCCTCTGTATAAACTTGAATAGAAAGCCCTTTTGCTTCAATTGTATCCTTTTTCACCTTAGACATATACATTCCTCCTTTATGCTGATCTGTTCGTATCCTGCCATAGTACTATCTTCCCCCATAGTAGGAAATGAAAATCAAAGCCCACGTTGACAACTCATCTTTAACTTTATTATAGCGCAAATATTCGTATTTTTGTGTTTTAAAGATGTGGTATATAGCCTTTCCATTATATGCACTATTTATAATAGAAACTATATCCATAATTTGCGATGATTTCGATCTGCCAAAGGATATTCCAATACGAAAGATATTGAAATTGACTTTAGCCAGGATGGCGCCATTAACAAGCATGTGATTACTTTTTTATTGGAGAATCGTCATCATTTGTAGATGTATTTGTATTCTATACATAACTATGGTATACTTGATGTAGAAACAAGAAGAGTCTTCAACGTGTGGTGGCGTTAGGCTCATCTCAGAAATATGGAAATGAAATGGCCTAACGTGTTGAGGTGGTGAGATACCTCTTTACGTTAGGCGTTTTCATTATTTATATAAAGCAATAATGTTAACTGCTAATGATAAAACAGAAATAATCAAGCTGATTTTTTCGTATTTCGTCATAGTATCACCTCCTCCCATGGTAGGAAGAGATAAGCCCAACTCACGTTGATGACTCTTCTATGATTCTATTATAGCACAAATATTTACGATATGTTGATATTTTAGGCGTTTTATATCATGAAACTCCTACAGATGTCGATTATAATCGAACTTACGCTAATATCTACTAATAATTTCGACTATACTCGAAATCATATATATAAATGCTGATGCTTTCGATTATAGTCGAAACTCTCGCTCTATCTTCTAATTGATTCGAGTATAATCGAATCTGTATCTTGTTTATTCACCCATTTTAAGTATATTCGAAATGTTGTACATAAATTCTAAGTTTATCAAATTACACAACGTAAACTTCTTATTATATCTTACATTTTCTTAAAGTATTAATGCTACCATAAGAATACATTAAATTGATAAGCACTGTACTCTAGCATAGTGTACACAAAAGCACAGGATTTTAACCCTGTGCTTTTTACTTTCTATATTATGAGCAATACTCTTAAACTATGTATCTAAATAATTTATTAAATTCTCTATATTACGAGCTGCGTAAAAAATACGTACAATTGAAACTACATGCATCATATCATTCACACAATAAAAAACTATATACTTATCAATAGGAACCTTATACATCCTTTTAGATTGCCAAGGTTCCTCATCAACAAGCTGATGCCTCATTGGAAACACCTCTAGAGACGCAATCATTTTTCTGATTCGTAATATTTGATGTTCTGCTGTTATAGGAGCTAGTAATGTATAGCGAATATATTCATATATATCTCTTAAATCTTCTAATGCCATGGTGGAATAAGTCACTGTATAATGATCACTCATATCCCATATTCCTTCGCAAGTAACGCATCTATTTCCTCTACACTATAGCATGTATCATTCTGTAACGAATCCATTCCCTTTTGCAATTCTGCATCTAGTTCTTCTTTCGATAATCTATCCAAAGATATTGGTGGTTTACGGTTAGGCAAGCGAAGTTCAAAGGGCATTCCATTTTGCAACACAATTTGACTATATAACATTTGTATTGCACTGGATGGAGAAATCCCAAGTTGTCCTAAAATATGCTCTGCGTTTTCTTTTAAAGTAGAGTCAATTCTAGCATATACTGCATTTGTATTCGCCATATGTATCACACTCCTTCCTTTTCTTCATCATACACTATAGCGATTGCATATGCAAGTAATTGCAAGCGCATATAGGTGTTCTCTATTTATAATTTTCATATAAAAATTTTTGACCCTTATTTTGTCCCTCACGTTGTCCTTTATTTTGCCACTTTTATTTTTGCTGTATACTACCAACAACAATTATTTTTCCTATTTCTCTACTATCATGCTACAATAAAAGTGTACTAAATTAACAGTAAACATATTCTAGCATATAGTACACAAAAGCACAGGACTGGTATGCCTGTGCTTTTTGATTGCTCAATCTACTATCTTTTTAGTATAATAGAGGGTAGTGTATATATACACCTCTATGAAAGCATGTATTCTATCCAGGCTTTCATAATAATTTATAAATATATTGTTATTATAGATAAGATGGGAGTTACTTTCATGGAAAAGAAACTGATTTTTAATGAACATGGTGACCGTGGCACGCAAAGTATGGTGGGCGGTAATACGACGAATTTACGGGAATGGAATCGTATTAAGTACGATTGGGCGAATACATTATATCGCACGATGCTAAACAATTTCTGGATTCCGGAAGAGATTTCTTTAAACGAAGATATCAAGCAATTCCCGTATCTAACGGATAGCGAGCGCCGTGCCTTCGATAAGATCATTTCTTTCTTAAATTTCTTAGACTCCATTCAAAGCGAAAACTTGCCAAACTTGAGCCGTTATATTACGGCATCTGAAGTGGCTTCTTTGTTGAACATCCAAGCGTTCCAAGAAGAAATTCACGCCCAATCTTATTCTTACATTTTAGATACCGTAACGAACCCAATTACTCGTGACCGCATTTATGATGAGTGGCGTACAGACGAACATTTATTGGCTCGTAACCGCTTCATTGCCGACATTTACCAACGTTTTAGCGATGAACCATCTGAGCATAACTTAATCCGCACGATCATGGCAAACTACATTTTAGAAGGCATCTATTTCTATTCTGGATTTAGTTTCTTCTACACATTGGCTCGCCAAGGTAAAATGACGGCTACTTCCACGATTTTTAAATACATCAACCGTGACGAAGTAACTCACTTAGTATTGTTCCAAAATATTATCCGTGAGCTTCGCATCGAACGTCCTGAACTGTTCACCGCTGAACTAGAAGCTGAGTTAACTCAAATGCTTCGTGAGGGTACAGAAAATGAAATCGCGTGGGGTCAATACATTACTGATGACAAAATCCTTGGCATCAACAATACATTGATCGAGCGCTATATCAAATACTTAGCGAACCAACGTGCTGATTCCATCGGCTTGCAACCGTTATATCCAGACATTAAGGAAAATCCTATGGCTTGGATTGAAAGTTTCTCCAACTTGAACAGCACGAAAACCGACTTCTTCGAGGCAAAAGTTACGAACTATACAAAAGCCGCTGCCTTTGATTTTGATGATTTAGAATAAGAATACCCTTAGAGTATACATAAAAGCTACACGTAGATACTATCTACTGTGTAGCTTTTTGTTTTTCAATTCCTACGCAAATTGTACAACTTTATAATTCAACTGTCTAGCATGTAACGGGGCTCTCCCCTGGTAAAACCAACTCATTTTGTCCTATAACCCTCATTTTATCCTATAAGCAAAAAAAATATTGGGGCCCTCGTATATGAGTAGCCCCAACATACATAATTTTAGTTAACTTTCACCAATACCCGATGGATCAATCCAATCACGAATCCTACGCCGCCGAATACAAGCCAGTCCATGCCGATACTGTGCATTGGCACTTGTGTAGCAAAGAATTGTCCTACCCTACCTAAGTCGATACTCGCTGTTTCTAAGCCAGATACAAGAGCTGTGATGAACGTAGCCCCTACTGTCCACGCATATACGCATTGGCGGCCGTTGAACAAGGGATGCAAGAATGCCAACACAATCAATGCGATGGATAACGGATACAGGAACATCAACACAGGGATGGCTGCAGTAATGATGGTTTTCAGTCCAAACATACCTACACCGAAAGAAATCAACACGAATAACACTGCATAGGCTTTATAGGATAAGCCACCAAATTGTGTACTAAAGTACTGCGCACAAGAGGTAACAAGTCCGATACTCGTCGTCAAGCACGCCAACAATACGATAACTGCCAAGATCATAGCCCCTAAGTCGCCGAACAACAAACGAGCCGATTCTGCCAATACAGGCGCTCCTGTGTCTAGGATGCCTAGCTGCTCTACGCTGGTAGCACCCAAGCTAGCAATGAAGATGTACACTACACCTAAGCAACCTACGGCGATTAAACCAGCTTTCATAGTAGCTCGTGTAATCTCATCCCGTGTTTGTGCCCCTGAAAGTGTCACAAATTCGATAACCAAGATACCGAACACAAAGGATGCCAAGGCATCTAATGTGTTATATCCATCTAAGAAACCTTGTAGGAATGCCGTACCACTAGTAGCGTACGCCTCTGTTGGCGTGCCATAGCTACCTAATGGAGTAATCAAGGATTTAATAATCAACACCACGATGGTCAATAGCAAGGCTGGTGTTAAGATTTTACCAATGCGATTCACCAATTTTTGTGGATTAATAGAGAGCCACAAAGTGACTACAAAGAACGCCACTAGGAACAAGGATAGTGAAGTATCTGAGGCAGCGCCACCCAAGAATGGTTTCACTGCAATTTCATAGGATACTGTGCCCGTACGAGGGATCGCAAAGGCAGGGCCAATGGATAAGTATAATGCCAATGTAAATAAGACTCCAAATACTGGATGCACACGACTCGCTAAGCTTTGTACATTACGGCTGCCAGAGTATCCCATAGCCATAACCCCTAACAATGGTAAACCTACACCAGTGACGATAAAACCTAGAATGGCCCACCACACATTAGTACCTGCATGTTGACCTAAGGTAGCAGGGAAGATTAGATTACCTGCCCCAAAGAATAAAGCAAACAACATCAGGCCGATAGCAATATAGGCTCGACCCGACAGTTGCGTATGATCTGTCATAATATCTCCTTTCAAATACATTCTACGATAACAAATATACACTGTATATAAACATTCTTTTGTGCTTTAGCTTTTATTATAGCTAATTATAAGTAAAATAAAAAGCCATTTTCTGTAAAGAAAATGGCTTTTTCTATACCGATTATGCATATACGCCCAACCTATAATTGATAGGCAAACTACATCTATTAACTATAACTAAAGATGACTCTTTCTTAGTCACACGCCTCTACATCTACTTTCACATCATAAAAGGTGCTACCCCATGCATAATCGGTAGGTCGAGAGGCAGTCAATACATTCATCGTATGCTCTGGATCATGGGATTGCGATTGCCACCATACACCACTGCTCACAATGGTTCCTTTTGGCACCATATCGTCAATCGTTAAAGCAATCCGCAAGGAACCTCGCTCATTAGACAAGCGTACAAACTCGCTGTGTAACACCCCTTTGCGGGCCGCATCATCTGGATGCATACGAGCAATCATCTTCGGTGTATCCTCTTGGAGCTCACAAAAGGACGAATCTAGTATGCGTGGATCCGCCCCATTGATGAGGAAAAACTCCGCTGTATCTCCATGGGCTTCACGATATACAGGATAAGGGTCCCGTTCTAAAGGATTGTACAGTTCAATCTTACCGGACGGTGTGCCATACTCTAGCTTATACGTGTCCGACAGGTCCATTTCCACTAGTTCCCCTGCCAAGATTCTATCTTGCACATCTACTGGAATTTGTGCGTGGCGCACAATATCTTCAATCATTTCCAGTTCTGACAGGGAGAATACAGGGTCGTCGATACCCATAGCTCTGGCAATACTACAAATGGTGTTCCAGTTAGAGCGGCTTTCACCGACAGGCGGAATGGCTTGATATCCGCAACCGATGGTGTAATGTCCGTAGGAATTATAGATATCATTATGCTCTACGGAATTCGTTGCGGGAAGCACAATATCCGCATACTTTGCTGTATCCGTCATAAACCGCTCATGCACCACAGTGAAAAGGTCCTCCCGCGCCAACCCTTTGCGAACCACTGTTTGGTCCGGCGACGTCACAGCCGGGTTACTGGAATACACATAGAGGGCATGAATCGGCGGATTCTCCCCTGTTGTCAGCATGGGTCCCAAATGAATCATCGGGTTTAATCGGGTTTCTTTTCTCTGAAAGCGCTCCCAGCTGACACGTTTACCCCCAACAAATTGACTGCCCGAAGCACTGGATAAAAGTCCTCCTCCCTTGTGTAGGTATGCCCCCACCAAGGCCGGCAGTGCCACTACACAACGCACCGTATTGGCTCCATTCCCATAGCGAGACAAACCACTGCCTAAGCGAATAAAGGGCGCCAACGCCTCTCCATAAACACGAGCAAACTCCACAATCCGTTCCTCTGGAACTCCAGTAATCTGTGCCACTTTAGATGGTGGATATTGGGAAATTACCGTATCACGGAATCCCTCATAACCTTGTACATACCGTTCAATAAACTCTGTATTAACCAAGCCCTCTTCCGCTAACACATAGGCTACAGCCAAGGCAAAGGCTCCATCTGTACCAGGTCTTACAATAATTACTTCATCGGCTAACTTAGCCGTTTCCGTATGGTGCGTATCAATCACCCACAGTTTGGCTCCACGTTGACGAGCTATTGTCACATCGTGTAAAACATGCACATCCGTAGCCACTGCATTGAGGCTCCATAGCACTACGCAATCACTGTGTTGTATATCTTGTGGACGATTCCCCAAAGTATTCCCCATAAGGCTAGCCCAACCATACCGTTTTGCTGGAGAACAAATCCCTTTATCTTGACGAGTGGCACCTAATATGGCAAACAGAGGATCCCCTGCACTCTTTTGCAAAATTCCCATCGTTCCCGCATAAGAATAAGGCATAATACTTTCAGAACCGTAAGTGTCGATACAGTGTTGAAATTGCTCTGCGATTGTTTGCAACGCTTCGTCCCACGTAATCGGTGTAAATTGACCGCTTCCCTTAGGGCTAATACGGCGCAAAGGTGTCATCAACCGTCCAGGGTGATGAACAGTTCGTTCGTAATGTTGCATCTTCTGGCACAAGGTTCCTCGTGTAAAGTTGTGCGTTTTCATGCCTTGTACCTGTCGCAATTGGTCTCCCTCAATGGTCAAGGTCAACCCACAGGCATCTGGGCAATCATAGGGACATACTGATGTCCTATTTTGTATGGGCTTCGTCATCATTCATTCCTTACTAGTCATCATCGTCATCATCGTCGTCATCGTCGTCATCATCGTCGTCATCATCGTCGTCATCATCATCGTCGCCATCATCGTCATCATCGAAATCATCGTCATCATCGAAATCATCGTCATCGTAGCCCGAATCATAACTGTAGTCATTATCGGAGTCCTCGGACTCGTGCTGTTCATATTCTAACTCATCTTCCATAATATCATTGTAGTTATTATGAAAAAATTGGTCCTGTTCTGTTTCGTTTGCACTAGAAAAATCATAACCTTCATGGGAATCTTCTGGTAATACATCTAATTGACTATAATTACGAATCGTCATTGCTTCATAGGGATCCACAGGTTCACGATCCTCCTCGGCATCTCCAACCTCTACCATATCTATGGCTCGATTCAAATCCTTTGGCGTCCCCTCTTGTTGCACCATGTCTAAGAACTCATCGGAACTCACTTCGCTCACAAGGGTATCCATATCTTCTATAACAGACTTATCTTTTTGTGGCTCTATAGTTTGCAATTGGCCTCTTCGTAAAAATCGATTCATTCCCTATCGCCCCTTTCTCAATCTCGCTTATATCACTTGTATTGTATCACCTGGCGCTGAAGTTTTACAATATATCATTAGTTATCACCTTTCAAAGGTATGCCCTATATACTGAAAGAACCCCTGCACAAAGCAGAGGTCCTTTTGTATAGTTAGTTGTATAGTATAGTTGTATAGTTATATAGTGTTAGTCATGTTCAGGATAGATCACATATAAGGGAGTTCTATGTGATGTGTTCAATGTTACTGTCAGGAGGAATTAGCCTAAAGTAGCACGTAAGAACCACAATTGTTTTTCGTAGTAAGCGATATGGTCTTCCATGATAGCCACTAATCCGAAGTTACCTTCTTCATCAGCAGATTCACGGATAGCACGAGCTTCTTTATTCAACAATTCAAAGTCACCTTGTAAAAGTTTGTATACTTCTTCTACGGAGAATTTATTGCCTGCTTCTTCTTTCAAAGATGCAATTTCCAAGTATTTTGCCACATGCACTACAGGTTCTTCACCTTGCATTTTTACATGTTCAGCCACTGCATCATAATAGTCAAATGCTACGTCGTAGACTTCTTCTAAATATTTGTGAGCTGGCACAAATTGAGATCCTACTACATTAAAATGGAAATTGTGAAGTTTAATGTTCCAAATTGCTAAGTTTGCAATATATTGGTTGACTGCTTGTAAGTTTTTCATAACTTTTTCTCCTTTTCTTTAGTTTTTTTACTAATCATTATGATTAGCAATTAATAATTATTATTTATTATGTGTATATCTTAGCACAGTAAATTAGAAAATGCAATAGTTTTTCATATATTTTATCGAAATATTTCAATACAAAAAGTTCCCATTACCTATAACGTAACGAGAACTTTTATTATATATTATTCACTTTTCTTAATAAACCCTTGTGTAGCACTATACAAACAGAACCACACAAAGAAACTAGCGCCTGTAATAATCAGATACATAGTATCTGTTAATTCCCCTGATCGATACATAGCCAAGGTATAGAAGAAAGCTGTCATCGTCATCAGAATATAGGACAATACATAGCGCATACCTCGCTCTACATCTTCATCGGTGAACATCTCTTTCTTAAAACGCATCCAATAGATACCGCATAATACTAAACCGCCTAACATATTAGCAGCCAGTAAGCTCATGTCTGCCCGACCATTAAAGAACCAGCACAAGGCTAAATGATTAATAAATAGCATCCATTTAATCATAGTGGTCAAACGGGCTGTGGTAATCGTCTGTTTTGGCTGTGGTTGATGTTGTTTTCGTTTCTTTGCTTTCCCCATGGAATCCTCTCTAATTAACCTATATACTGTATCCTAGAACAATACGTGAGATGTGTAAATCAAGCGTAGCGCTAGTAGACCAATCCCGATGGACAAGCCAATTAAAATTGTTTTTGCCCGCAATCGTTTCGAAATATATGCCCCTAATTGAGCACCCATTAAAGCACCGATACCGCAAGGAATGGCTATTTCAAACTGAATATGACCGCTCAAAAAATGCGTTAAGGTCCCTACTGAGGTAGAGGTTGCCAAGATAAAATGACTCGTAGCTGTGGCCATATGGGTAGGGAATCCCATGATATAAATGAAAGCGGGCACATGGATTAATCCTCCTCCGATACCAAATAGACTAGAGATAAAGCCTACTACCATACTAATTAAGATGCCCACTACTTTATTATAGGTCAATTCTTCTAACTTCAGGGATTCTTCTTTTCGTTCCCCTTTATTCATATTTTTATAACCAATGAACAAGGACATGACCAACAAGAAGGATCCAAACCAGAATCGGAACCCATTAGGATTGAAAAGTTCCGCCACATGAGCACCGATAATCGACCCTGGGAACGTAGCGATACTAAAAATAATAGCCGCACTATAGAGCACTTTTTTCTGCCGCACATAGGCAATAGTACCAGAAATAGCATTACAAGTCACCGTAAACAAGGATGTACCTACCACCATAGCAGGGGTCCATTCTGGGAAGAAATATAAAAATACAGGTACAAAAATCAGTCCACCTCCAGCACCAATGATAGTTCCCAATGCGGCAACGGCTACACCTAATAATATAAATCCTAATATACTAATGATATCCATACCTTAGTCCTCCTTAGATAGCTTCGCAAATCGATCTAACTTATGCTTCTTGAAAACCGATTTCATCCCGCGCTTTTCCGCTTTTTTCTCTGCCTTTTTTGCCATTTTTTGTAAGACCTTTTCTGTCCACGCATCGCCATGCTCTTCTGCATAGCGCTCCCACTTGGACAACTTTTTCGCCCACTTGTCTACAGAAGGGGCCTCTTTTTTATGTTTCGACTTATCTTTGCTTTTTTCCTTCTTTTTCTTTTTTTCTTGCTTCACAATACAGCATTTTTCTCTCTCTTCTGGAATTGGAGAATTCTCTGTACAATGTTTACAGCGTTTTTTCTCTTTTTTCTTAGGCTTTTCAACTAAGTCTACAAAGTCCTCCTCTATCTCTAGTTCACCAGAATTCCACGCATCTTTAGGACTATCACTTACATCATCCCAATCTGCATCTGTCCACTGCGGGTTCTGTAACTCTTCTTGTTTAGATTCCTCTTTTGACACAGATGTACTAAACAAGCCCATAAAGGAAGTCGATTGAGATGGACTGATGCCGGAGGTTTCTTCTTTCTCTACTAAACATGCATCTTCACCTTGCCAACGATTAGCCATCACAAAATCCACACCTAAAGCAACACCTACATCATAGCCTTCCACACCTTCATCAGCTACAGCTTCTACTTCTGGTGTCTCTTCTAAGGAAGATATCATATCATGCAGATAATGCTCTGTAACCATACTTTGGAGCCCACGTAGTTCTTCCCATTGTTTTCCCAAGAGAGCCAACATATGAGCAAAGTTTTCTAAGTCTTCTACCACTTCCATAGCCATTTCGGGGGATTCCATATGTTGCGCCTCTAAATTCGCCACATATTGCTGTTGCACTTCCTTGCAATGACTATACGCTGTCTGCAAGCCTTGTAACAATGTTTCAATCTGTTCCTGATCCAATATATATTGTTGCATACTATCCTCCTAGGACGATGTCGTGTCATCCTTCAATTTTCGTTTCCACAGAGCTCCCGTGGTAACAATATCTTCTCCAAACCGTTCCTCCAAAGTATCTAGCACTTGTGCTAACCTATCTGGCTCTGTTTCTTCACTCTGAAAGAGCGACTCTTGCTCCACCTGTTGGTGAAAGCCACTGACCGTAATCCCCAATAACCGGAATGGCCCTTGTACATTAAGTTTATTATATAATACACAAGCCGTCTCATACAATACATCTTCTCTATCCGTCTGATAGGATAATCGTTTTTGCCTAGTTTTGGTAGTAAAATCTGGCAACCGTACTTTGATAGCTATCGTATGACCTTTCAGCCCTTTTTGGCGCAAGCGCTTAGCCACATGATGCGCAAAATATCTCCATTCATGGTCGATTTCCTCTGAGTCTATTAAATCCCTTTCATAAGTCAGTTCATTACCTACGGATTGCAGCTCACGATTCCACTCAATAGGACGATCATCAATGCCTTTAGACAGCAAATAAATTCGTTCACTTTGGTGTCCACAATAAGGTTCTAGCTCATGATACGAATCTAGGCGCGCAATATCTTGTATCTGATGAAAGCCACCTCGCTGTAGGGCTCGTTCCATATGTGCTCCTACACCCCACAATCTACGTACAGGTAAGTGCCTAATGTGAATGCTTTCTTTCCCATGGGGAATAATATATAATCCATCTGGTTTTTGTAAATCCGAGGCGAGTTTTGCTAAAAACTTATTCGGTCCAATTCCAACAGATGCGACCAAACCCGTTAGATCCTTAATTTGTTCTTTCACAGCACGTCCCACCGCCATAGGAGATTCATACAATTTTCCTAGTCCTGAAATATCTATAAAAGCCTCATCCAACGAAATAGGTTCTAAATAGGGACTAAACCGATGCAACACTTCATGAATCTGATCAGAGATTTCGTGATATCGTTCCATCCGTGGCAATAGATAGATACCATCTGGACATAATTTTCTAGCTTTTCCAATGGGCATAGCAGAGCGTACGCCAAACTTCCGTGCTTCATAACTACACGTAGCTACTACACCACGTGAAGAAAGGCCACCCACGATAACTGGGTGACCTTGTAGCTCTGGACGATCATGTTGTTCTACAGATGCAAAGAAAGCATCCATATCTACATGCATAATCCAACGTTTCATATTATTCTGCCACCGTTTGTGGAGCATCCTCAATACGGCAGTATTTGATTTGTGCACAAATGCACTCATCTTTTGTTTTATATAGTTCAGGTAAGAATTTAACAAATTCATCAAATGCTTCTTCATTGATGGAATAGCGTGTCCACAAACCGCTACGCACAGAATTCACAATACCTGCATCAATTAAAATTTTCATGTGATAACTAAGGGTAGATTGAGATAACTCAAAGCTAGCCAAAATATCACAAGCACATAATTCATTACAAGACAACATGTCTACAATGTGCAATCTCGTTTCATCACTAAGGGCTTTAAAAATCGCTGCCAATCGTTCGTATGTAACTTCTAACATTCTCATTCTCCTATATGTATTCTAGTTGTAACCTTACCTCCTTATTATATACAAAATTTTCAATTAAATCTAATACTTTAAATGAAGAAAGGATGCTTTTTAGTAATACTGCTATACAATTTAGGAAAAATAAAAACGACAAAGCATAGCTTTGTCGTTTTTATGGGAAGTAAAGGATCTAAGATGTGTTCTTAGGAAAGTTTACAAATATAGTCAACATACTCAATTAGTACATCATGTAGTGTTGAAGATTCGAGAGAGGGAGAGGAGCCTTCAACCACAACTACTAAAGGAGCTGTTTATTTACTTTAGATTTTGCCAACTAAGCCAAGATCTGATGGGTCCAACGTTTTTTCACCAGGAGTCCATTTTGCTGGGCACACTTCACCATGTTTTGCAACAAATTGGCAAGCTTGTACTTTACGTACTAACTCAGCAGCGGAACGACCTACACCCATGTCACAGATTTCTGCGGCACGAACGATGCCTTCTGGGTCTACCACGAAAGAACCGCGATACGCTTGACCAGACTCTTCAGAGAATGTGTCGAAGAAGTCAGCTAATTCATGTTTAATATCGGATAACATAGTGTATTCGATTTTATTGATTGTAGGAGATGCATCGGACCATGCTTTGTGAACGAACGCAGAGTCAACAGATACGGAGAACACCTCTACGCCCAAATTTTTCAATTCTGCGTATTGATCTTGTAAGTCTGCCAATTCTGTTGGGCACACAAATGTGAAGTCTGCTGGATAGAATACAAATACGCTCCATTTACCTTCGATATCTTTATTGCTTACTTTGATGATTTCTGGTTTACGGAATGCATCTAATTCAAAAGCTGGTAGTTGTTTACCGATGATTGCCATTCTAATATCTCCTTTAATCTTACAACATATACATAGCACATAGGGGGTATGTAACTATGGAATCAATCTATGTATCTATCATACACTATACTTTTAGGAAAATCAATATAGAATTGTTCTCATTCTCTATACCAATAATGCATAGATTACTTTTCTAACATGGTTTCTAGGATGACAACATCGGTTTGTTTCATTCCTTCACGGGCAATAGTGGCTACCGTTTGCACCGTATGGTCAATGTCTTCTTTTACAATACCTTGGCCTGCTTTAAAGCTATTATCAGTCTTTGCTTGTGCATAGGCTAATAAGGAATTACCCAAGGACATGCCAATTTTCATAGCACAAGATGCCTTCGCTCCATCGCAAACTACACCAGATGTACCCGCCAATGCATTTGATAATGTTTCCCAAACTACTTCCTTGGATTCATTAAGCAAGAATGCTACACCAGCAGCTGTGGCAGACGCAGCACTCACTACGCCGCAATACGCACTCAAACGACCAATATATTGTTTAATGTATAGGGCCAATACATTAGCTAAGGCTAAGGATCGCAGCGTATGGTCACGGTCAACACCATATTCTTTAGCGTACATCATGATAGGCACAGATAGTGTAATCCCTTGGTTACCACTACCGCAGTTAATCATCACTGGCATAGAACAACCATCCATGCGCGCGTCAGATCCAGCCGCTGCATAGGCACGTGCTCTATCTGCAATGGAGGAAGAATTAGAAATAATCAATTTACCAATGTTGGAGCCATAATTATTTTTCATACCTTCTTCGGCAATAGCCATATTCAAATCTAATTGTGGTCCTAAAATCTCTTCCAATTCTGCCGCATCTACGGTACTCGCAAATTCATAGCAAGAGTCAAAGCATAATTCCATGGAATGTTTTGCTACTTCTTCCGCAGATAGAGCAATCAGCACTTCTCCGTCTTTTTCTGCATAAGAAATAGTGGTATGTGTATTTTGAACAATAACCTTAGACGTATGCTCACCAGCGACAGCAGTCACTTCGATGAATAAGTTCTCTACCCCTTCTGCTAACTCAATATCACAGTAATCCGCTTCAAATAGACGGTCTGCCTCTACCACTTGTTCATGAGTAAGGTCTTCTAGCACTTCTAGTTCCTTCGCAGCTGTGCCTACCAAGGTGCCTAAAATAAGGCTATAATAAATACCTGTGCGCCCTTCTGAATTAGGAATGGTCACGCTTTTTGCATTTTTAATAATATTACCACTCAAACGGCCATGAATATGATCTGGTCGAACCCCTAATAGTTCCGCTGCTTTCGCTGCTGCAAAAGCTAACGCAATAGGTTCTGTACAACCAAAGGCCGGTTTTACCTCACGTCTTAATAATTCTATGTACTCTTTCATACAAACCTCCTACTTACCTATGTTTAAGAACGATGCTTTCCACCTCTACTTGAAATACATCATACCTGTATATATCCTATAGTTTCATCAACTACTCACCTATTGTATCATACCACATCTACCACCCATACAAGTATATAAATCAGTTATAGGTGCCATAATTTCTTATGTATACAATTTGCCTCTAACGCTTCTATATCAATGTCTACACCCAACCCAGCACCCCTAGGCACATCTACAAACTGTGAAAGTCCCTCTGCACCATAGTTTTTTATTTTACTAACAATCGGTGGCTGGGTCAAATCCCGCTCAAAATAGCGCAACGAATCTGATAAATCTCCTGGCATATACGCATCGCCTAGAGCCGCTAATTGTACATGCATCCATTTAGAAACACTAGATTCCACCATGGATCCAATCCAATACTGGATGCCATGGTCACGACAATACTGAATAACCTTAGCCGTTTCTCGAAGACCACCTAAACGACCAACTTTTACATTCAGCACATCCAACAAATCATGCGTATAGGCATAGACCAAATCATCGTACCCCAAAATTGATTCATCTAAGCATATGGGGGTCGTAATACCCCACTCTTGAGTTGTCTTAAAGTAATAATAGTCTTCTAAACTTTGTATTTGAAAAGGCTCTTCTATACATGCTAAATGAAATACGTTCAATGCTCGTACCTTGTCCATATCTTGGTAGGTATAACTTTGATTCGCATCCACCGCTAATGTAAGGTCTGGATAGGCTGAACGCACTCGTTGTACTCGTTCATAGCCATCCTTCGGGGATACTTTCAATTTAATACGCTTACATCCTTGTGCCACATAAGCAGACACGGCATCCACCAAAGTATCCAAAGGGACCTCGCCGATGACAATACCCGTTGGCACTGTTGGCAGTAAAGATTGCTGTAGCACATATTCTACTGTATTAACACCTAAACGATTACATTGCAAATGGAGCAAGGCATTTTCCACGGCTGCCACGGTCATAGGCATCCCTTCCAACAGCCATTGTTGTGGTAATGTCGTTGTGGTATCTTGTCCCAAAAGGTTTGGCAAATACCTCCTGCATAAGGTATCCCAACAAGATGCCACCGTTTCCTGCGTATAAAAAGGATCTACGAAGGCTACGCATTCCCCATAGCCTACATAACCCGCTTCATCTTCCAAACGAACAATGAGAGTATCCCTGAGACCTACTTCGCCCTTTGCGGTTTTAAACGTAAACTTCATCGGTAGTTGCACATGGTACAGAGTAATATTACTAATCATATGATACCTCTCATTTCTACCCTATCACTAGATTTATATATACATAGTGCACGTCATAATATTCCGACCTATGGCTACATAACATAGTGAATACTACTGTAGTATATAGTAAAGATTTTCTCGATTTCTATAGTATACAGTGACTATCTTACTAGATACTATCTCTTCCTATATCAATATATCCTTCTGGTATACACATCCAACACATGACCTAGTACCTACCGACATAAAAAAATTTCTCCAAAATCTGCCGATATGCCTCTGGTGCTTCTACATGCACATTATGACCTACCTGCGGTACAATGCGATGGACATCGCCAAAATACCTAGCCCCAATAGCTGTGTATTTCACATCTAATTCTCCACTAATATAACAGACGGGCATGGTCAATTCCGACAAACGATGACCAACATAAGGCATCGTCCCCTGTCCGCTTCCTTCCAATGTGAAAGCCAACGCATGAGGACTATTCAGCAAGCGCCGTCTCTGAATCTGCTGCTGTACACGGAGAGGCAACTGCTGTTGTGTCTTGAAGATATCTAGCTTTGCCCAAGTCTCGGCGAACCACTGTATATCTTTTTCACGAATCTGATCTGCCAATGCTTGGTCGGCTACATAGCGTTCTTGTCGTGCTTCTCTATCTTCTATTCCTACAGATCCGCTTTCCAAAACTAGGTGTGTCACTTCTTGAGGATACTCCAATGCGTATAGTAGAGCTAATCTAGCCCCCATGGAATACCCCATGAGAGCATAGGTTTCCCCGGCTACGGCATAGATAATTCGATACAAATCGCTCAGTATCTGTGGCAACTCATAAGGTTTTAATTCCGTAGGTCGTGAGGACCTGCCGTGACCCATACTATCGATGCGTATCAGTCGATACCCTTTGACCTCAATGCCATCCCAAGTAGAACCAGATTCCGAAAATCCATGAAAACAAACCAAGGGTTTCCCCGTGCCCACCACAGTCACACCATAGCGGTACTCTCCTATGTTGATCTGCATGCATTGTATATCTAAGGTTTGTATATCTTGAATCATTGACTTCATATCATAGCACCCGATATACCTTGTGTAGTTCACGACTACCTTCTTTAGAAGTAGGCACTTCGATTATATGAATCCCCTCTGTACCAATATATTGTTGCATCGCTTGGTCTAGTTCCGCATTGGTGGTGACTTTCACATAGTCTACGCCATACATGGTCGCCAAACCGCTGTAATCGATGTCTTGCGGTGTATTGAATAGGTAATCGAAATCGTCCGTTCCTTTTTGTGGCAAATATTGGAAAATCCCGCCCCCATCATTGTTATGCAAAATGATGGTCAAGTTCATACCATGCGTTTTTCCAATAGCCAACCCATTCAAATCGTGAAAGAAACTTAAATCCCCTGTGACCATCACCGTAGGCTTTCCATTCGTACTAAGTCCTAAGGCCGTGGACACGGTCCCATCAATACCATTGGTGCCACGATTGCCGTACACCCTAGCTTGGGATCTCCCAGTAGCCCAAAAATAGTCCATATCCCGAATCGACATACTGTTCGCTACTAGAATTTGTCCCTCATGGGGCATCATGTGTTGCAACATATGAATCGTACGACCTTCAAATAAAGTTGGTTCTTCTTGTACCTTATCTAATTGTTGACGGCTGTCGGATTCTATCCGTTGCCATGCTTTTACATACTCTATGTCGGCTATTGTATTCTGAGCAGATACAACTCTACCGTGCTCTACTCTATGTTCTTCATTTGTATCTATATTTTCTTGTTGCGCTCCTAATTCATAGCTATCAGTGCTTACATTAGAACCTTCTACATTAGATATATTTAATAGATTTTGTTTTTTATCTCCTATATTTGTACTTAGTTCTGGTACCACAAATAAGCCACGACATAACTCCGCTAGGAATACATCCACACTTGCCATAACATGTATGGTGGTTGTCAAACTAGGATTCACCACATCTGCATTAGGGCTCACCGTAATATAATCGATATCCACCAAGGTTGCCATCCATTGTTGAATCCGCTTCGACACAGGAATTTGCCCCAATTGGATGACCACATCTGGTCGCAACTCCTCCCACCGCTCATGATGTGCTAAGAATGCATCATAGGTACTGATAACCCCCTCGTATTGGCGCAAATTGGACAAAGGGTCCCCTATCACAACGGCACCAATTCGTTCTGCAAACTCTACCACTGTTTTAGGATTCGTCACACTAGGGCCACCCAAGATGAGTACTCGTTTTCCATCTAGCAAGGATACCAAGGACCCTATTTCCTCATGTTTCACGAGGCGGAAAGGGTTCGCACTGCGCCCCTGTGTAAAATACTCTTCCTCACGATTCGGAACTAAGGGCTCAAACAAAGGCACGTTGATGTGTACAGGTCCTAGTTTATGGTCATTCGCTTTCAAATAGGCACGGCGTGCCACTTGACGAGGGTAGGTGTAATAGTGACTTTCACTAGGCACAGACAATTCCTCATAATAGTTCACAGCGGAGCCAAAATATTTCTGTTGATCAATGGTCTGCGGCGCCCCCACCTGCTGCAAGGTATACGGACGGTCAGCGGACAAGATGATCATCGGCACTCCGCTGTGCTTCGCTTCCACCACAGCAGGACCATAATGGGTCAAAGCAGACCCGGATGTGCACACCAACACGGCTGGTTCACCTTGTGCTTTGGCGATGCCTAATGCCATAAACCCTGCGGATCGCTCATCAATATTCATATATGTGTGAAAGCCTCCATGGCTTTGAAAAAGCATGGCTAATGTAGTGGACCGTGAACCAGGGCTGAACACCGCATGGCGCACGCCCAATTGGTGCAACTCATCCACCATACTTGCTATATATTCGTTCATATCATATCTCCCATACCATCCTGTGGTATTGTGCTATATCTAATAGTGACTATCTACTATGTATTATATCATTGTTTTCAGATTCTGTACGTATTCATATAAGTAGCATATGGCACCTACACGATACCAACCAATATAACTCTTATTTTCTAGTAACTGAATGCCTAGTAACACAATAAATAATACAAAAAAGGAATGCTGATGACTCAACATTCCTTTTCACTCTATAACGCATCCAATATAGTGCCCATTTTATTGATCGTTTCTTCGTACTCTTCATCACTATTGGATTCACCTACCACACCGCATCCTGCATAGGCATACAAAGTATTCCCCATGATGAGGGCAGACCGAATGGCAACCACTAGAATGCCATCACCCATGTCTTTCATAAATCCAAAAGGCGCCGCATACATACCACGCTCATGGGCTTCATATTTCGCTAGTAAGTCCATAGCTAGTTCTCGTGGCTCGCCCCCTAGGGCTGGTGTAGGATGTAATAACTGCCCCCATTCGATGAGGGACTTAGTACTATCCTTGGCGGTAATGATGGTCCGCAAATGGTATAACCGTGACAGCTCCATAATCCCCGTTTCGCCTACGGTCACATCCTTCGTCACTTGTCGCATAGTATCCACAATACGATCTCGTACGATATTATGCTCCACCCGATTTTTATGGTCACTTAGGAACCGCTCTTTCGTCCACGCCTTAGGACCAAACTTCGGTGCCGTCCCTGCCAAAGCATAGCTTAGAATTTCATCCCCCCGATGGCGCACGAGAATTTCAGGGGATGCCCCCACAAAGATACGTCCTTCTTTCTCATAGCCAAAAATAAAGCAATTTGGGTTGTTCTCCACCAAACGGTCCAAAATGCTCACCACATTAAACTTGCTAGGGCTCGTAAACTCTACCTCACGAGAAGAAACCACCTTCGTCATGCGTCCTTCATGGATATTTGTCAAAATGGCATCCATCAAGGTATCCCAATCTTGTTTATCATCACTAGTCTCTGTAAACGTATGGTCCATGCGCTCAATCCTATGGCGATGTGTATCTACTCCTTCCCCTGCATGCAGGTAAAAGGACTCCCCATTTTCCACAATATAGTAATGGGTAAAAGCCACCATTTCATGGCCCATATTACTCCATTTTTTATCTTTCACAGTCGGGAAGAACGTGCCTCCATAAAATACATACGCATATTGTTCCCGATCGATGTCGTCTTGTACCACCGCCAATCGTTTGGCGCCTACCACCACACGATCGCTTTGACGGTCCACCCAAAAGACTCGTTCCTCACCCTCGAAGTTTAGCCAAAACTCCAAAGGATTGTCTAATTGTAAAGGCTCCTTAATATATTTCATATGACTCCTCATCGTCCCTAATACCTGAGTAGGGACATGTTATATAGATTCTATTACAATTATACCACACCTGTGAAATTCTAATGCAGCCCTAATATGTCATAAGGAGTATCATGATTCTGGCTTAGTCATTGAAAACTTAGATACAAAATCTATGTAGACATTCAAAAAAACATACATTGATTCATATAAAAAATACATGTTAGGATACCCCAAAATAGAGTATACCTAACATGTATTCCTGTCATAATCTTAGTGTCTATACACTAGGAGATACCCTAGTTATCTATTCTCTAAGTTATTTCTTATTTAGCTTGTAATTTTGCGTAGATATCGTACAATGCTGCTTTTACTTGTTCGTTTTCAGCTGTTAAACGATCTACTGCGCTTTGTAATTCAGCTACTTTGGAGGAGTTCGCTTTTGCACCTTCACCGCTGCCGAATCCAATTGTAACGCCAGCATTAGCCATTGCGCCGTTGCCATTACCGAAGCTTACACCTGCATGGTACATTAAGTTTTCGCTAGCATAATGAGCTGCACCTAATGCTACTGCAGTTTTACCACGGTATGTACCAACACCTGCCATTACTTGAGTAGTTTGACCAGGGTTGTATTGTAGAGGTTTCAACGCTGCTAAGGCTGCTGCATTAGCACCTACAGTTTTCACATCTTGTTCTACAGTTGTTAAACGAGCTTCATGGTTTTTATCTTTTTCTTGTAAAGCTGCGATGTCTTTATCATATTTTTCTAGTTTAACAGTAGTAGTATCTAAATTACCAAGTTTTTGATCCAACGCTGCTTTAGCTTCATTTAATTTTTTATCTGCATTAGTACCAGCTGTGTTAATAGCTTCCTCTTTTGCAGTTTTAATATCCTCAGCAATGGCTTTTTTAGCTGTATCAATTTTTTCATCTGCTTTTGTACCAGCTTCTGCTACTGCATCATCTTTAGCTTTTTTAGTATCATCATCGATTTTTTTGTCTAAATCGCCAATTGCTTCAGTTGTTGCTTTTAAAGCTTCACCGATTAATTTGACTTTTTCAGTATTTTTATCTACTTTAGCTTCTACATTTTTAAGTTTTTCAAGACCTTCTTTTGTGCCTTTTACAGCTTCTAATGCAGTTGTGCGGTCATCCAAATTCGTAATAGAAGTTTCGTGAGCGGCGTGTTGTTGTTTCAACTCTGTAATGTCTTTTTCATTTTTTTCTACAGTTTTTCCCATTGGATCAAGAATATTTTCACTTAAGTCAGTCATAGCATCAGTAAGCGCTTTAGTTGTATTTTCTTTTACTTTTGTAATACGCTCATCTGCTGCTTTAATTGCTTCTGCATTTTTAGCAATTTCTTTTTTATTAGCTTCGATATTCTCTTCATTTTTTGCTACATCAGTAGCTAATGGATTAAGAACTTCCTCACCTAACTTTTCCATAGCATTTGTAATTGCTTTTGCTGTAAGTTCTTTTACTTTATCAATACGCTCATTTGCTTTTGTAATTGCTTCTGTATTTTTAGTAATTTCTTGTTTATTAGTTTCAATATTAGTAGTATTTGTATCTATATCACTACGATTAGCTTTTACTGCTTCATCAAGTTCATTTAATTTTTCTTCGTCTTTATCAACAGACTCTTTAAGAGTTGTAATAGCTGTATTGTTAGCATTTACACTTTCAATAGCTTCCCCAATTTTTGTTGTATTGGCAGCAATTGCCTCTTTATTCGTAAGGATATCACTAGCATTAGTATCGATTTTCTTACCATTTTCTTCAACGTCTGTAGATAAAGTATTTACTGTATCAACTACACCATCAACTCATGTAGCTTGCGCTTCGATTTCAGTTTTGTTCTTTTCGATATTTGTTTTATTTTCTTCGATTTGCGCATTATTTGCAGCTGCACCTGGTGTACCAGCTGTTACCTTAGCATTAATTTTAGAAACTGTTGTTTCTAAAGAAGTTAATCGAGTATCTAAACTATCAACATCCGCCGCATTCACAGCCCCCATACCATTTGTTAAGATCAAAGCTGCCGCTACAATAGCCGCTTTCTTTCCATGAGACTTCGCAAATTCGGATGTTACTACATAGCATTGTTTTGTTGCACTATAAACAACTTTAAAAATTTGATTCATAGTAATCTTTCTCCTTTAATCCAATACTCAAATATAATAATACTAATAAACTGCAGGCATCATTACAAGTAACTCTCTCTACAATTTCATCTTGTCTTCATATTAGCAAATTTACTCAAGTAAATCAATAAAAAACTTCAAAAATTAATACCCCCCCCCCGCATTTCCATTGGTTATATCACATATAACTATTTTTTATTTCAAAATTATTCTCATTAAATATGCGGTATTATTATTTATTTTTTCATCCATCTATACCTTAATAATCACAACAGAAAATGCTCTTCCTCTATACAAAATCATTCCCGCCCCTAGTCACCATAGATAATAGTATGTAATTTACCTCTTTTTCTGATATACTAATGATATTATAAGTAGATTACATAACCCATTTACAGCACTTTCTGAGTGGGTCTATACCACCTCAGAGAATAAAGGAGTTTTTATGCGATACAACACACGAATGACTAAAGAGCAAGCCAAAGAAATCTATGCTGACTTAGGGTATCTTTCCCAGCCGTTCCCTTATGCGTCTGCTCCTTTCCTTGAAAGTTACGCTCGTCTATTAGGACTTGCACCAGCCCCTGCTAGCACTGCTCGCATTTTGGAAATCGGTTCTTCCTACGGCGGTAATTTAATTTCCCAGGCCCTGTTCTATCCGCAGTCTACTTTCACAGGCATCGAAATCGCCCCGACCCAAGTGAGCGTGGGCAAAACCTATATTGACCAATTGGGCATTACCAATCTTAACCTGTTAGAAGGTGATGTGAATGAAAGTCACGAACACCTCGGTACTTATGATTACATCGTCGCCCATGGTTTTTATTCTTGGGTGGACGAGGAAACGAAAGATAATTTCCTCCGCCTCTGCAAAGCCCATCTCGCGGAGAACGGCATCTTGTACATGTCCTATAACACCTATCCAGGTTGGCATAAAATGGACAGCGTACGCGCTCTCTTGGAGTTTGCCAATAAAGATATTGACACATTAAACCATCGAGAAAAAGTACGTCACGGCAAAACGGTAGCTAGTAAACTGGGCGCTCTCATGCTCGAATACGACACTGTAAAAACACAACAAGGTCCCTTCCTACAATCTTTACGCCAAACATTGCAAAAGCAAGATTGCTATGTCGGTCATGACCATTTAGAGCCAGTGAACACGCCAGTGTACTTTCACCAATGCATGGACCATATGGCAGAACATGGATTCACCTACCTCTGTGACTGCGATCTAAATCTATCATTCCCAACGGTGTATGATGAAACATTGCGCACTAAATTACAGGAGCTAGCCCCACATGACCCATTGGCACGAGAACAGTACATCGATTTCATGCTGAACACAGCATTCCGCAAATCCTTATTCACCCACAAGGGTGCTATGCCAAAACGCATTACTGAAACATCTATAACAGATGCAGGATTCCAACAAAACTTGGAACAATTCCTATTCACTCTTCGCATTCCATCGGAGCATTTAGAACCGATCTTTGAAGCCTTGGCAAAACGGATGACTACTAATGAAAGTGCGCCTAGCTCTACACAGGATGTGAACACAAGTCAACCTGATGAAGGCACTTCGACAAATGATGCATCGATTGTAAAAGAGTTAGCCGATTTATTCCAACAAGAAGGTCCTCATTTCTACCTAAAAAACAACACAGTAGTGACCTACACAGGAGAGCATCCAATTCCTGACATGTGTTTACCATTGTTCTATCAATTCTTAGTGGAACATATCATTCAAGGCGGTATTAGCCTATCCCTA
This sequence comes from uncultured Veillonella sp., assembly GCA_963544145.1. Taxonomy (GTDB): domain Bacteria; phylum Bacillota; class Negativicutes; order Veillonellales; family Veillonellaceae; genus F0422. The sequence continues at coordinate 15,201 of CAUUEA010000009.1, read as the reverse complement.
TTGGAAACAGTACATCCTTTCAAACATCATATTTTTGAAGAAAAGAAAAGCTATATTCCTGAACGATACATCCCATTTGTTGAAATTATGCCACAAGAAGGGGTGAATGCTTACATCTACCCTGGCAATCGCTATAATGACCCTATTTCCGATTTTAACGAAGAAGATTTAGAGTTCATGAAGCTGTTAAGTAAACCAACTACGAAACATGATGTAATGTGCAAAATCTACGAGGCTATGACAGAAGAAAACATCAGCCCTCTAGCCTTACAACAATCCAATAAATACACCATGATTTTGGCCTTCTACGAAGAAATGATCCGCCGTATGGAATATTTCGGATTCTTAGAAGTGGACGAAACACAATTTAATTAATCCATAACAAAGCATAGTTAGCTATAGAATCCTATCATACTGCTATCCATATGAATCAGATACTATGGCTATAGCAAATGCGATTCACAACACAACAGCGACTCCATCCCACTGGATGAAGTCGCTGTTGTCATGTATTATAAAACCTTTATTCAATTCCTTTTATTTCCAATATGGAAGATAATAATTCTTTCGCATAGTCGCTTTTCGCCTGTGCCATATCTTTCACGTCGATAATTTCTTGTACTCGCCCTTTATAGAGGAATAGCACTCGATCGCACATGTACGCTACGGATGGTAAATCATGGGTAATGAAAAGGTACGTAAATCCATAAGTGGATTGTACATCTTTTAATAGGTCCATGATTTGTACTTGTGTATGGGCATCCAAAGAGCTGATGGCCTCATCAAACAAGATGACTTTAGGCTCTACGGCAATAGCTCGGGCGATGCAAACCCGTTGTAGTTGTCCTCCTGACAATTGATGTGGATAGCGTTCCAAGAACTCAGGTCCTAATCCCACCAATGTCAACAATCGTCCCGCTTCTGCTACACGGTCAATGCTTTTACCAGCTTTCTTCTCATAAATGATAAAGGATTCATTCATAATGTCTTGAATCGTACAACGTCCATTTACCGAGGTCGTATAATCCTGAAACACGACCGCCAAGGTACCTGGTTCTAATTTTTCTTTGCTGTACAAGGTGCATCCATCCAATTGAACACTGCCCTCCTGTGGGCGTAACAATTGGCATAATACACGACCTAAGGTACTTTTACCGGACCCAGATTCCCCTAGAATCCCCAAACACTCACCTTTACGAACATCAAATGTGACATCATGTAACACTTGTTGCATCTCTCGTTTGAAGATGAACTTTGAATTTGGCTTTGGAAATGATACATTCACGGATTGAACTTGAATCATAGCTTTCCACCTCCCATGAGATCTCCATAGGCTTTCGCAACGGCTAATTTTTTCTCTACCAACAATTGCGTATATGGATCCTTCGGACGGCGTAGGATATCCTCTACCGTTCCTGCATCCACTAATTCCCCTTTGTTCAGTACGATCAATCGGTCCGCCACGTGAGAGATAACACTCACATCATGAGTGATAAATACCATGCCCACATTCGATTCCTTTTTGATACGCAAGAACTCTTGAATAATCCCATATTGGGTAATACTGTCGATGGCCGTCGTCGGTTCATCGCAGATGAGCAATTTCGGTTTCATACTCAAGGCAATGCCGATCATAATCCGTTGCAACATACCGCCAGATACTTGATGAGGGAATTTCTTCAACACTTCCTGAGGCTCACGAATGCGCATGGATTCTAGCACTTCGATGGCCTTATTCACATACTCTGATTTTTCCACTACACCATGAGCATCAAAGGTTTCAAACATTTGGTTCCCAATCGTGTACAGTGGATCAAAGCAGGTCATAGGGTTCTGCAAAATCATGCCCACTTCGGTGCCACGCAATTGGCGCAACGATTCCGAGGATGCATCCAATAAACTAGTCACCTGAAAGTACGCCTCTCCTGTAATGTGAAAATCCTGATTCAACAGTCCTAGAATGGCTTTCGTGGTCATACTTTTACCACTACCAGATTCACCAAGAATCCCCAAGCATTCCCCTTCTTGCACAGAAAAACTAATGCCTTTCAAAATCTCTTTATTAGATTTTTTCGTTGTGAAAGTAACTTTCAAATCACGTACGTCTAAGATGGTTTGACTCATGATTGCACCTCCTTAGGATCTAAGGCATCACGGATGGCATCACCGAGTAAGTTAAATACAGAGACGAGCACTACAATGGACAACCCTGGTGCCAACATTTGGATCGGATTCACAGTCAACACATTTTTAGCTTCATTTAGCATAGCACCCCATTCTGGCAATGGCGCTTGAATCCCTAATCCTAAGAACGATAAGGTAGAGATATTAATAATCGTCCAGCCCACATCGAGGGAAGCTAAGACAGCTAACTCAGAAAAAATACTAGGTAACAAATGACGACCTAAAATATAACTTTCAGAAGAACCGATAGTGCGAGAGTACAAGATGAAATTTCTATCTCGGTACTGCAACACGCTAGTCCGAATCATCCGTGCATACCAAGCCCATTTAATGAGCACATTGGCAATGATGATATTTTGCACATCCACCCCTAACAATGCGATGACAGCAAAAATCATAATTTGGCTTGGGAAGGACAACATCATGTCTACAATACGCATGATAACTTCATCCACGAAGCCTCTGAAATAACCGGAAATCAAGCCCATGATAGTGCCTAAGCTGATGGTCGCCAGCATCGTCACCAAGCTCAAAAACAAGGTAGGGCGAATGCCGTAAATCAAACGAGATAAGATATCCCGCCCCAAATGATCCGTTCCCAATGGATGGTTCAGGGAATAAGGCGCAAATTTTTCAATAATATTACCCGCATATGGATCGTGAGGTGCTAACCAAGGAGCAAAGATACCTGCTAATCCTACTAGCACAACAAAGGAAGTTAAGCCCACTACTAGGCGATTTCTTAGTAACAATGCAATCATTGTGCGCCCTCCCCTCGTAATCGTGGATCCACGATGTGCTGAATAATATCAAATAACAAGTTAAACACTACAAACAAAATGCCCACAAACAACACATAGGCTTGGATAATTGGATAATCCCGATTAAAAATAGAACTAATACATAATTGTCCTAGCCCCGGCCAAGCAAATACGTTTTCTACGACGATGGTGCCGGCAATAAGCTGCGGAATACTCATACCAATAGCAACGATACACGTATGCAAGGAATTTTTTAGAATGTGTTTCAATAGAATCTTCCGTTGCGGAATACCACGCACCGTCGCATAGGTCACATAATCTTGTTTCATATTCTCTAGCATATTATTCCGAATTAAGCGGATATACGTAGAAATATAGGTCAAACTTACTGTGAAAGCTGGCAGTATCAGATGTTTCCATGTAGCACTACCGCTTGTTGGTAGCAAGTTCATTTTAATGGATACTACCCAAATCAATAACAACCCAATCCAGTAAGCTGGCATAGAGGTAGTAATAAATACAAAGCTTCGCATAATACGGTCAAACCAACCATCTTTATAGACCGCACAGAAGAAGCCGATTGGCAAACTTAAGCCTACCACAAAGATAAGAGATGTGCCCGCTAATTGCAACGTAGCTGGCAAGGTCCGTTCAAACTCACCCAATACAGTACGAGCTGGGTTGACATAGCTCACGCCGAAATCTAATTCTAGGCATTTCACTAGCCACTGAAAGTATCGCACAATATATGGTTGATCTAACCCTAATTCATGACGAACTTGCTCAATCATTTCCGGTGTAATAAACGGAGTTTGTCGAATCCGTAAAGCCACCTCTGCCGGATCCGACGGAATTAAATTAATAAACACAAAGCATACAAACGAAATCATTAGCATCAGAGGAATTGCCGTTAATGTACGCCGCACAATATACCCAATCATAACAGACCTCCTAACAGACGAAAAGGCTACTGCAGGAACCTACAATAGCCTCTTCTCTACTATCCTATGAACTAGAAACTAAAATCTTGTACAGGAATTTCGTATTGTGTTGGTGCAAAGTGCACACCTTTCAAACGAGAATTAAAGATAGCTTTATTATTTTCGTATGTCAATGGAATATATACAGCATCATTGTGCAAGTGAGACAATACAAATGTATATAACTCTTGACGACGTTTTTCATTAGTAGATGTTAAGATGTTCGTAATCGCTGCATCAATTTCAGCTTTATCTTCTAAGCCTTGTTGCGCTGCAAAGTCACCATATACTGGTTTACGCATACCGGACAAGGAAGATTGAGGGTCATATGGTAAGCCCCAAGAAATGTTGAATACTAAGTCGAAGTTACCAGATTTCATTTTATCGCGGTAGGATTGTTCTTCTTCGCCTTTGATGTTCAACTTAATACCCACTTTTTTGTACTCAGCTTGTAAGAACTCAGAAATGGATTTTTCTGTTACACTGTCACTGTTATATAACAATGTCAATTCTAATGGTTGACCATCTTTTGTAAAGATACCATCAGCGCCAAGAACATAGCCAGCTTCAGTTAATTTTTGTTTCGCAATTGTTTCACTGAACTCATATGGTTTTAAGTCGATGTTAGCATATGGTACAGATTTCGCGAACAATGTATCAGCTGGTTTTTCTAAGCCATAGAAGATACCTTCAGAGATTTTTGCTTTATCTGTAGCATGTTGTAAGGCAACACGAACATTTTTATCTTTCAAATGTGGTTTCGTTGTATTAATTACGATTTGACGAGTCGATGTTGGTTCTGAAAGATCAGCTTGGAAGCCTTTCATATCTTTGAACTTACGGATTGCATCAGCATCAACCATGTTTTTACCGAAGATCAAGTCGATTTCGCCTTTTTCCAATGCCAAGATACGAGTTTGGTTATCTGGAATTACTTTAACTACTACTTTTTTAATTTTTGGTTTTTCACCCCAGTAGTTTTCATTCACTTCAAAGACAGCGTATTTGTCTGTTACTACCTCAGTCAATTTGTAAGGGCCACTACCGATATACCCATTCACACCATCTTTTGTACTGCCATTTTTCATGGCTTTAGGAGAAATCATCGCAAATGGACGAGTTACACCTAATTCAGTTAATAATGGATAGTATGGTTTAGATAAGTGGATTACGAATGTATTGTCATCAGTTGCTTCATAGCCAGTCATCAAGTTCATCAATTCTAACCAAGTATGACGAGCTTTGTTTTCCACAATCGCATCAAAGTTAGCTTTAATTGCATGAGCATCTAGCTTTTCACCATCAGAGAATTTCATACCTTTGCGGATATGGAATGTATACGTCAAACCATCTTCGCTAATATCCCAGCTTTCTGCAAGACCTGCTTCATATCCTTTATCTGTAATATGTACAAGAGTATCATACAACATCTCTTGTGCATACATTTCACCTGCATACAAATGTGGATTTAGATCACGAACGTCACGGAAATTTGCAAACGTTAATTGCTCAGGATTCTCTACTTTTGTCGTATCGCTACCACAACCAAACACAGTTAACATAGCCACAGCCAACGCTGCTGCACCAAAAAAGCGTTTTACCTTCATACACACCTCATAGTAAACACATAAAAAACACTAATTACTATATTCAGTATAAAAAGCAATGATATTTATTGTCAAATACATAAAATGGTAAATCTATGCTATTTTGGTATACGTCATTATAATTCAATATTAATAATTTCAATAATCAAATCAGACATTTACATTACGTGAATACTGTGCAAAATAGATACAATTGATATTTTCCAAATCTCCTTAATAGCGTATGGTTTAGTACATCTTATAATATCAAAAAGCCCCCTAAATATCTATTAAGTGATTATTATAATAGCCCAAAACAAATTAGTAAATATAAAAATTATTGTAGTTTATGTGAAAAAACTCATATATTGTTTACATCTTGATACAGTTTATATACAAAAAAACTGTATCGATTAAATACTATTCTCAAAACCTGGGGAAAAGCATTAACCTCCAAGCCCTATATTTGATAAATAGCACTTTTTGTGATGCTATATGAGTATCTATATGTCTATTGTATTGTATCAAAAAAATGTTGCTGGCTACTCTTATATGAGTAGCCCCAACATTTATTATAGAGCCTATAAAAGCAAAAAAGGCTGCAACAGAATGAGTGAAACTCATTCTATCACAACCAAGTTGCTGTTGATTATACAAGCTCAAGAATAGCCAATGGAGCTGCATCGCCTTTACGAAGGCCAAGTTTAATTACACGAGTGTAACCACCGTTGCGCTCAGCATATTTTGGAGCAATTTCATCAAATAATTTTTTTACTGCATCTTCGTTCATAAGAAAAGCAAGAACTTGACGACGAGCATGTAAGTCGCCACGTTTGCCCAATGTAATCATTTCATCAACATATTTGCGAAGCTCTTTTGCTTTTGCTTCTGTTGTTTCAATGCGTTCATGTACGAAGAGAGATGTTACCATACCGCGGAACAACGCTTTACGAGCGGAACTGTTGCGGCCTAATTTTCTGTATGCCATTAGTCTTTCTCCTCTTATTCGCTTTGAGATGTTAAGGAATCATTACTTTCATTGTAAGATTGTAATTTCTCTAGAATTTCTTCTACAGATTTTTTCCCTAAATTGCGGATTTTTCCTAATTCGTCTTCTGTTTTACCAGTTAAGTCACCGATAGTATGAATGTTAGCACGTTTCAAACAATTGAAAGCGCGAACAGACAACTCAAGATCTTCAATAGGAATCGTCGTTGGTCCTTTAGGTTCAGCATCTTTATCGCCACCTTCTTGACCATTAGCAGTTGTAAATTCAGCTTCACTTTCACCAACATCGATCATGTCATAAGAATGAGCCAATCGAGTGAAGTTTCCTAAATAGGAAATCATGATAGCTGCTGATTTAGCAATTGCATCAGATGCTGTAATAGAACCATTTGTCCAAACTTCTAAAGTAAGCTTATCAAAGTCCATTTCGTTGCCCACACGGACATCGCTGACTTCATATTTCGCTCTTAGAATTGGCGAGAAGATAGAATCAATTGGAATTTGACCAATCATATCATCTTCACGTTTATTCTTAGTAGATGGTACATATCCTTTACCGCGTTCGATACGCACATCCATTACAAGATGAGCTGCTTCATCCATTGTAGCAATTACCAATTCTGGATTTAAGACTTCGATTTCAGGTGGCATGAATTGAATCAAATCACCTGCTGTTAATACTCCATCTTTACGAACATCGATATGTACATCCATCGGTACAGGTGCTTCCTCTTCAAGACGAATACACAACTGTTTAAGGTTCAGAATAATATCGGATACATCCTCACGAACACCTTCAATCGTAGAGAACTCATGAAGTACTCCGTCAATCTTGATGGAAGTAATTGCTGCTCCATCTAAGGATGAAAGCAAAATGCGACGCAAGCTATTACCGAGAGTAATACCGTAACCACGATCCAATGGCTCGCATACGAATTTACCGTAGCGGCCATCTTCAGTCATTTGTACTTTCTCGATTCTAAGTTTTTTTTCTTCGCTCATCAGGTATACCCTCCTCTAAAACTTGTCACTATTCTAAGTATATAGCTCAGATTATACGCGACGACGTTTTGGAGGACGACAGCCGTTATGAGGAATTGGAGTCACATCTTTAATGCTAGTTACTTCAAGACCAGCTGCTTGCAACGCACGAATCGCTGCTTCACGACCAGATCCTGGACCTTTAACAAATACTTCTACAGTGCGAAGACCGTGTTCCATAGCTGCTTTTGCCGCTTGTTCAGCTGCCATTTGTGCTGCAAATGGAGTGGATTTACGGGAACCACGGAAACCTAGACCACCAGCAGATGCCCAAGAAAGAGCATTACCGTTTACGTCTGTTACTGTAACGATAGTGTTGTTAAAAGTGGAGCGAATATGCGCTGCACCAGATTCGATATGTTTCTTTTCTTTTCTTTTGGATCTAACTGTTTTCTTAGCCACAATATCCCTCCTTTATTATTTCTTCTTACCTGCGATTGCTTTACGAGGACCCTTACGAGTACGAGCATTTGTCTTCGTACGTTGACCACGACATGGAAGTCCCATACGATGACGTTTACCGCGATAGGAGTTGATTTCAATTAAGCGTTTAATGTTAAGGGCTTCTTCACGACGAAGATCACCTTCTACTTTATACTCTGCATCAAGAAGTTCACGGATTTTAGCTACTTCATCTTCACTTAAATCACGAACGCGAGTATCTGGATTGATACCAGTTTTTGCTAATACTTCTTTAGCAAGAGTAAGACCGATACCGTAAATATAAGTTAAACCAATTTCCACACGTTTGTCACGTGGTAAATCTACACCGGCTATACGTGCCATCTATTCATCCACCTCCTATCAATTATCCTTGTTTTTGTTTATGTTTTGGGTTTTCGCAAATAACCATTACACGGCCTTTACGTTTAATAATTTTACATTTTTCGCATATCTTTTTAACTGATGGTTTAACCTTCATAAGTACCTCCTTTGTGGATCCTATGCTTACTTAAAGCGATAGGTGATGCGACCACGGCTTAAGTCATATGGTGTCAGTTCCATAGTAACTTTATCACCAGGAAGGATACGGATAAAATTCATACGCATTTTACCTGACACATGAGCCAAAACCACATGCCCATTTTCCAATTCTACTTGGAACATAGCATTTGGTAATGCCTCAACGACCGTACCTTCCACTTCAATAACGTCTTCTTTTGACATATCTTTCATCCTCCGGTTACTGGTTATTGTATTAACCTCGGTGTATCACGCATAGTAAGAATTTCTGTACCATGTTCAGTAATAGCTACAGTGTGTTCAAAGTGTGCAGCTGGTTTACGGTCCATTGTGACCGCTGTCCAGTTGTCTTCAAGCACCCTTACCTTGTGCGTGCCCATAGTAATCATTGGCTCAATACAGATGACCATTCCTGGTCTAAGTTCTGGACCTTTGCCCTTAGTACCATAATTTGGAACTTGTGGATCTTCATGCATGTTTTTTCCTAAACCATGTCCTACGAAATCTCGTACAACACCATATCTATGACGTTCTGCATGAGATTGTACTGCATGAGAAATATCTCCCACATGATTGCCTGCCACAGCTTGTTCAATCCCTTTAAAGAGACATTCTTCCGTAACTTTTAGCAATGCATGTACTTTAGGACTTACTTCTCCTACAGGAACTGTAATCGCAGAATCCCCATGATATCCATTCACAGATGATACTAAATCAATGCTGATGACATCGCCATCTTTTAGTATACGAGATGCACTTGGAATCCCATGTACCACTTCATGATTTATGGAAGCACAGATAGTTGCTGGATACCCATAGTAACCAATGCAGCTTGGAATTCCTCCATGGCTGCGAATATATTCTTCGGCAAATTGGTCTAACTCAAGCGTTGATACGCCCGGCTTTACTAGTTTAGCAAGCTCGGTTAACGTCGCTGCTGTCAGTTGAGATGCCTTTCGGATATGCTCAATTTCTTTGGGCGATTTAAAAATAATCATTGATTATTTCTCCAAAGCCGTAACGATATTTGCAAATACTGTGTCCACATCCTGTAAGCCGTTGATTTCTACATATTGACCACTATTACGGTAATAATCGATCAATGGTTTAGTAGACTCTTCGTATACAGCAAGACGTTTCTGTACTGTTTCCGGTTTGTCATCATCACGATTTTCAAGACGTGCTCTTTCACTGATGCGTCGAACCAACTCTTCAGATGGAACACTTAAATTAAGTACAGCATCAAGAACTATGTTCATTTCTTTTAAAATCGCATCCAAGGAAACAGCTTGTGCTGTAGTTCGAGGGAAGCCATCTAAAATGAAACCTTGTTTACAGTCATCCTTGGACAAGCGTTCACGAACGATGCCAATGGTAACGCTATCTGGAACAAGTTGTCCAGCATCCATATATTTCTTAGCTTCTAATCCTAATGGAGTAGACTCTTTTACAGCGGCACGGAACATGTCACCTGTAGAAATTTGAGGGATACCATATTTTTCAATCAGACGAGCTGCCTGCGTGCCTTTACCAGCACCTGGAGGTCCCATTAATAAAATATACATATCATAATCTCCTATTTCACAAAGCCCTTATATTGGCGTGTTAATACTAAAGATTCTACTTGTTGCATTGTATCTAATGCTACGCCCACTACGATGAGTAGTGCTGTACCACCAAAGTACACACCTTGAATGCCTGTCAATCCACCAATCATATTCGGCAAGATTGCAACGAAAGCTAAGAAAAATGCACCTACTAATGTAATTCGAGTCATTACTCGGTCTACATAGTCAGCAGTCGGTTTTCCTGGGCGAATACCTGGGATAAAACCACCGTGTTTTTTCATATTATCTGCCATATCCGTAATATTGATTGAGATAGCTGTATAGAAGTATGTAAAAAATAAAATCAGTACAGCATACAAAATAGTTTGTATCGGCGTTCCCCATTGGAAATAACTTGCAACAGTTTGTACCCATGGTACTTGTACAAATTGTGCCAATGTAGCTGGGAACATCAATATGGATGACGCAAAGATAATTGGGATAACCCCTGCTTGATTGACTTTCAAAGGCAGGAATGTTGAGTGACCACCATACATTTTTCGTCCTACCACACGCTTAGCATATTGGATAGGAATACGACGTTGGCCTTGTGTCACAGCAATTACAAGAACGATCATAGCTACCGCAATGATAGCAAATAGAATCGCTTGAAATACATTAATTGTACCTACTTGTAGGTATTGGTAAATGGTCTGAACCCCATCAGGGAATCGTGCCACGATACCAGCAAAGATAATGAGTGAAATACCATTACCTATGCCATGAGCTGTAATTTGTTCCCCCACCCACATTAACAAGCATGTACCTGCTGTAAGGATGATGGAAATCAAAATAACAGACATGAAGCTATTATCAATGAGCGCATTGCTAGCACGTAAGGCATACGTCATACCAAAGGCTTGGATGAAACCAAGGATAACTGTACCATATCGTGTCACTTTAGCAATTTTCTTGCGCCCTTCTTCTCCATCTTTACTCCATGCTTCAAATGTTGGTACTACCGCCCCTAACAATTGCATAATGATTGATGCATTGATGTATGGGGTAATACTCATTGCAAAGATAGAGAATTTACTTAACGCACCACCGGCGAACAAATCTAGTAAACCAAATAGGTTACCACTGGTGAATAAGCTTTCAATAACAGATGCCTCTACGCCAGGTACCGGAATATGGATACCTAAGCGAAAGACAATGAACATAAGTAATGTATAGACTACTTTGTTACGTAATTCCGTTACTTTAGTGATGTTCAAGAGGCTATCTAGCACCCTAGATCACCTCTACTTTTCCACCTGCTGCTTCGATTTTTTCTACTGCAGATTTTGTAAAGCCGTTAGCGATAACAGTTAATTTACGTTCTAAAGTTCCGTTACCAAGGATACGGATACCATCACGTACATTTTTCAAAATACCAGCTTCAATAAGAGCTACTGGATCTACAGTTGCACCGTCTTCAAAACGATTCAATTGGGATACATTAACTTCTGCATATTGAAGTGCAAAGATATTTTTGAAACCACGTTTTGGTAAACGACGATAAAGAGGCATTTGGCCACCTTCGAAGCCAGTGCGCACACCGCCACCACTACGAGAATTTTGACCTTTTTGACCACGACCGGAAGTTTTACCTAAACCGGATCCAAGACCACGACCTACACGAGTACGAGTTTTTTTGGAACCTACAGCCGGAGCTAATTCATGAAGTTTCATTCGTGCACCTCCTTATCTATTATACTTCTTCTACTTTTACTAAATGTCTAACTTTATGAAGCATACCTTCGATTTGAGGTGTTACTTCTTTTACGACTTGAGAATTAGTTTTTTTCAAGCCCAAAGCTTTAACTGTCGCGCGTTGATCTTCAGGACGACCGATTAAGCTTCTTGTTAATGTTACTTTAACTTGTGCCATTTCTTGTCTCCTTATTACGCGTTATAAATTTCTTCAACGGTTTTACCACGAAGTTCAGCAACTTCGCTAGCGCGTTTCAAATCTTTCAAACCTTCGATTGTAGCACGAACCATATTGTTAGGGTTAGAAGAGCCCAAAGATTTAGTCAAGATGTTACGAACACCTACTAATTCCAATACGGCACGAACAGGGCCACCAGCGATAACGCCAGTACCTTCAGCAGCTGGTTTCAAGAATACGCGGCCTGCGCCGAATACGCCTGTTACGCTGTGAGGGATTGTACCATTTTTAATTGCTACGTTTACAATATTTTTCTTAGCATCATCGATACCTTTGCGAATTGCTTCTGGTACTTCCGCTGCTTTACCTAAGCCAACGCCTACATAACCGTTGCCATCACCAACAACTACAAGAGCGCTGAAGGAAAAACGACGACCGCCTTTAACTACTTTGGCTACGCGGTTGATGAATACTACTCTTTCTTTAAGATCAAGACTGGTGTAGTCAATTCTCGCCATGTCTATAGTTCCTCCTTCTTAGAATTTTAAGCCTGCTTCACGAGCACCTTCTGCAAGGGCTGCTACACGACCATGATAAATGTAACCACCGCGGTCAAATACTACTGTATCGATACCTGCAGCAATTGCTTTTTTCGCAACAGCTTCACCAACTGCTTTAGCAGCAGCTACGTTACCACCGTAGGAAAGATTTAATTCTTTATCTTGAGAGCTAGCAGATACTAATGTTTTGCCAGCTACGTCATCAATGACTTGAGCATAAATATTGCTTAAAGAACGGAATACGTTCAAGCGAGGACGTGCAGCCGTACCGGAAATGTGACGACGTAAACGTAAATGACGTTTTGCACGAGCAATTTTGCGTTTGGATGTTCCTGCCAAGATGTCCACTCCTTTCTAATGTAAACTGTTATTACTTACCTTTAGCGCCCGCTTTACCTGCTTTACGACGAACAACTTCGCCTTCGTAACGGATACCTTTACCTTTGTAAGGTTCTGGTTTTCTCCATTTACGAATATCAGCTGCAACTGCACCAACAACTTCTTTGTCAGCACCAGAAACAACGATTTTATTAGGAGCTGGGACATCGATTGTAATACCAGCAGGAGCTTCCATCTCTACTGGATGGGAGAAGCCCAATGTTAAAGCAAGTTTGTTACCTTGCTTAGCCGCTCTGTAACCAACGCCATTGATTTCTAAAGTTTTAGTAAAGCCTTCATGTACGCCTGTTACCATGTTAGCAACAAGAGCACGAGTTAAACCGTGTAAAGAACGGTGTTCTTTTCCATCGCTAGGACGAGTTACTGTGATTACATTTTCTTCAACAGCAATGTTGATGTCCGGATGGAAAGTACGAGTTAATTCACCTTTTGCACCCTTAACTGTTAACGTATGCTCGTTTTGAGTTACCGTTACGCCAGCTGGGATCTCGATAGGCATTCTACCGACACGTGACATTCTTTCTACCTCCTATTGCTATGATTACCAAACGTAAGCGATTACTTCGCCACCTAAGCCTTCTTTACGAGCTTGTTTGTCGCTCATGATGCCTTTAGATGTAGAAATAACTGCGATACCTAAACCACCAAGTACGCGAGGAAGTTCTTCCTTTTTCGCGTATACACGTAGGCCTGGTTTAGAGATACGTTTAATACCGGTAATTACTTTTTCATTATTAGAACCATATTTCAATGTTACTTTTAAAGTAGCATGTTTTTCATTTTCAATTGTTTCAACTTCCTTAACGAAACCTTCGTCTTTAAGGATAGCTAAAACAGCAGCCTTCATTTTAGAAGCAGGGATTTCAACTGTTTCATGAAGTGCAGAGTTTGCATTACGGATGCGTGTCAGCATATCCGCAATCGGATCTGTCATTACCATCTTCTAAAAACCTCCTCTCGTTATCCTATTACCAACTAGCTTTTTTCACGCCAGGGATTTGTCCTTTGTACGCCAATTCACGGAACGCAATACGGCTAATACCGAATTTACGCATATAACCATGAGGACGACCTGTTAAGTTGCAACGGTTGTGCAAGCGTGTTGGGGATGCGTTGGCAGGTAATTTGGATAAACCTTCATAATCGCCTGCTGCTTTTAACGCTTCGCGTTTTGCTGCATATTTTGCAACGATACGTGCACGTTTTTTCTCACGTTCGATCATAGATTTTTTAGCCATCTATCGTTTCCTCCTAATTATTTTTCAAAAGGCATGCCGAATTGTGCCAATAATTCACGAGCTTCTTCGTCAGTGTTAGCTGTTGTTACGAAGATAATATCCATACCTGTTACTCGTTCTACTTGATCGTATTCGATTTCAGGGAAGATTAATTGCTCTTTTAGGCCTAATGCATAGTTACCACGACCATCAAACGCTTTTGCGCTGATACCACGGAAGTCACGCACGCGAGGCAATGCCGCATTAATCAATTTATCGAGGAATTCATACATGCGTTCGCCACGAAGAGTTACTTTTGTGCCAAGAGGCATACCTTCACGAACTTTGAAGTTCGCAATGGATTTTTTCGCGCGAGTTACGACTGGTTTTTGACCAGCGATAATTTCTAAATCTTTAACAGCTGCGTCCAATGCTTTGGAGTTACCAACAGCATCGCCTACGCCGATATTGATTACGATTTTTTCTAATTTAGGAATTTCCATTACGTTGCCATATTGGAATTTCTCTTGTAAAGCCTTCTTAATTTCAGAAGTATATTTTTCTTGTAAACGAGACATTTTGTAAAAGACCTCCTTTCCTTATCAATTAAAGTTTAGCGCCACTTTTAACAGCTACGCGAACGAAAGAACCATTTTCCTCAACTTTTTTAGTACGAGTTGGAACTTTTTGTTCAGGATCTAACACCATTACGTTGGATACATGGATTGTACCTTCTTTTTCAATGATGCCACCTTGAGGGTTCGCTTGGCTAGGTTTTGTATGACGTTTAACTAGGTTAAGACCTTTTACAGTTACTCGTTCTTTTTTGATATCAACAGCGATGATTTCGCCTTGTTTACCTTTTTCCTTGCCGGAGATAACAACAACTGTATCACCTTTTTTAACATGTAGTTTTTGGGACATGTTGAGCTCCTCCTTCTTATAACACTTCTGGAGCAAGGGAGATGATTTTCATGAAGTCTTTTTCACGAAGTTCTCTTGCTACAGGTCCGAAAATACGA
>CAUUEA010000008.1:0-52608 GCA_963544145.1 uncultured Veillonella sp. | reverse complement strand
CTCTTCTAATGGCAACATTAGGGATTCCCTCTGTCTATGGTGCTCCTGTTCAGACAGTGCATGTGGACCTGCACAGTACAACGGGGGCAATTCCAAGAGCCTTGGAATCGCGTATGGTAGCCAGTATTCAAGGAGCGGCTACCTATATGTACCAAGGGAAAGAGGACTTTCAAATTAGAGAGTCTCTTCAGGCCTATGAAAAAGCAACGATAGATGTGGTGGATCGAATCCTCTACGGATACACGGTGCAAACGATAGCTATGGATGTAGGTGAAAGCTTACAGATTCATCTTACTTTAGAGCCTTATGGAAAGGTAGTACAATCTCTAGAAACTGCGGTGAATTATGGCAATATATCTCCCTATGGACGTTCGTTGATTGATGCCGATTTAGGAAATGTAAAGCCACGATTAGAACAAATGCTCTTGGGAGCCGCATTGGACTCACTAGATTGGATTACACCATTGGTGCAAAAGTCAGTGCGCAGTGATCTAGAAGGCTCACTTCCTGAATTTACGCCACAAATTGATGTGGTAGGAGGGGATACAGCGAAAGCGACGGTGTATTTGGTTCCCAATGGAAACAGTGTAAGTCGCACAGCGGTGATGATTCAATCTAATACATTACCAAGCGTGTTCTTTTATACCATGCGTCAATACTATGAAAAAAAACTACGTCAATTAGAAGGGTTGCCGATCTCCTTTGTAAGACGTCATCAAATGATGATAGAAAAAGAGATACAAGCTGAACTCAATACAAGCCGTGGTGTTACGCAGTTTGGGGTAACTATGATTCCAACCTTGGAAGTGGGGTCGGAGACGACTTTACAAATTCATGTGGATTCTTCTAGATATATACTTCGTGGGGAAGGCTATTTGGACATGGGCCGTGGCTCAGATTCTGTAGGACTACGATTGTATACGGGGCTACATGATGGACCTCATGATTGGTATGTAGAAACAGAGTTTTTACCAAACCGATTAAAATGGTCCTTTAAGCCATCTTATGGGTATCATTTCTCGAAAGATACAACAATAGGATATCAATATGGATTGCCGAATCATCATCACTATGGGATTGTGCAACAACATATTGGAAACCGTTGGAATGCAAGGTATGAAAGAGATATCACTAGAAAGGCGAATGAATTTGCCCTTTCCTATGATGTGCACGAATATTTACGATTAGAATATGTATGGGGTGACCATGATCGATGGTTACGCCTTATAGGACGAATATAAAGAAAGAAGGTAGATACACTATGATGCGTTTATTGAACAATAAAAAGAATGTAAAAACAGTGTCCATCATTGTTGGCGTTCTTTTTGTTATCAGTGTGGGCGCTTTGGCGTATACACAGATGGCAGGGCATGGTGGTTCTAATGCAATTAGTAACATTGGCGTCATCGATATGCAACGAATTGTAGAAAGTAATCCAAACTTGGTGCAAGATGCACAGCAAGAATATGCAGCGTATAACGAAGAATTGCAAAAAGAGTTTAATGAAAAATCTGCTAATTTAGATGAAGCTGGTAAAGCAAAATTATCCGATGAACTTCGCCAAAAAATGCAAGAAAAACAACAAACAATTCAAGATAATCTTAAAAAACGTGTAGATGAAGCGTCTAAAACTGTAGCTGATGGCAAAGGTCTTAGCGTGGTATTGAGCCGTGAATCTGTGTTGTTTGGTGGTACTGATATTACGGACCAAGTGAGCAAAAAATTAGCAGAAACTAAATAAGGTACATCCAAATGGGAAAAGGACCTATCTTCGCTTTCATAGGTATGCTTGTATGTGCTGTAGGTATTGGTGGATATTTGGGATACCAACATTCTAAGGCAATAGAGAAACCACGAATTGGGGTTGTACGATTACAAGATGTGGTAGAAAAGCATCCAAACTTTCACAGTTATGATGAGCAAAAGAAAGAATTGTTGCGACTAGAGGCACAGCGAGATAGAGAAGATGAACTTCTCAAGTCTAAGCTAAGTGCTGAGGTAGATAAATCTGAAGAGCATCTGAAACAGTTAGAGTCAAATTTAACAGAAAGTTTGAATAGGGAGCTACAAACTAAAATTGCCTTGCGTGAAGCTGAGTTAAATCAAGAATTAGCGGCTAAGCAACGAGAATTGATTGAACAATATCGTAAAAACTACAAAGTAGAACCTAGTGAAGCAGATATAGAAATTGTGAATTTACAATTATGGTTAACAACTGAAATGAATGTAAAACCGATTGATGATATGCAACGTCAACGCTGGGAAATTCAAAAGCGCGATAAAGAACAACGCTTATCAGAATTATTGGCACAGCGTAGTCATGGTTTGAGCGGCTTTGAGCAATGGAAAGAAATCGAAGCGAAAGTGGCCAAAGTTATGGCTCCAGCTCATGCAGAAGCACAACAAAAGCTAAGTGCTTATGCTACAGAAGCAGCTAAGGCTTTAGGAGCACAGAGGGATCAATCTATGAAAGGTTTAGTGGACTCTCAGCAAGAAGTGCTAGCCAAGGTTCGTCATGATGGTACCTCATTGTGGAATGCAGAATGGGAACAACGATTAGCACAAAAACGGGATGAAGTACAAGCCTTACATGATGCGATTCTAGAAGATATTCGAGTTCGTGCCGGTGTTCTGGCGAGAGCGAAACAATTAGACTTGGTGTTAGTGGACCATATTACGGATCGTACTGGTATGGATTTGACAGATGAAATCATTCAATCGTATGGACAATAAAGGAGTAAAGTGATGAAATCAATGTGGAAACGTATGGCTACAGGAGCTATGATGGTATGTGCATTAGGATTGGTTGCAGGCTGTGGCACCACTGATAAAGTAGGTGTGGTGAACACTGAAAAATTAGTGCAAGAAAGCCAAAAAGCAAAAGATATCAATAAAGAAATGGAAGCGAAACAAAAAGAAGTAACAGATCGCTTAGCCCAAGTACAAGGCACGCAAACAGAAGACCAATTCCACCAAACTCAAATGAATGCACAACAAGAGTTACAAATCTTTGGACAAGCGAAGGGTAAAGAGTTCAAAGCCTATGTGGAATCTAATATCCAAGCAGTAGCAAAAGAAAAAGAATTGACTGTGGTAGCGAATGATCAAGCCATTGTAACAGGTGGTATTGATATTACAGAAGATGTACTTAAAAAGATGAATGAAGGCGCATCTTCCACAGAAACTAATAAATAATAAGAGAGTAAAAAGTAAGGAGGCTTCAACGTGAAGTTTTCAGTAGAAGACCTAGCCAAATTGGTTGAAGGTACCGTATATGGTGATGGTTCTATTAGTATTGAAGAAGCCCGCAGTTTAGATCAAGGGACAGCATATGCTATTAGTTTTGCTATCGGCGATTATAGAGAGTTCGCTAAAGATAGTAAAGCAGGGGCATTGTTGGTGGATGCGAAAATTGAAGGGTGTAACATTCCTCAAATCGTAGTGTCTAATGCAAAAGCTGCCTTTGCTAAATTGTTAGAAGTGTTCCATCCTCCAGTAGTATTTCCTGAGGGGATTCATGAAACAGCCATTATTGGTAAGAATGTAACCATTGGTAAAAATGTAAAAATTGGTCCCTATTGTGTGATTTACGATAATGCTGTAATTGGTGATAATGTTACCTTACATGCCTATGTGTACATCGGTCATAATGTGCGCATTGGTGAAGGTACTACTATCTATGCAAGTTCCATTGTGCATGAGAATTGTATTTTAGGAAAACGTGTTGTCTTACGAGCTAATGCTGTTGTTGGTGGTGAAGGCTTTGGCTTTGCCACTGAAAATGGTAAGCACACGCATATCCCGCAAGTGGGTAATGTAATCCTAGAAGATGATGTGGAAGTGGGCTCTTGCTCTTGCATCGATAATGCTACTATGGGATCCACATTGGTACGCCGTGGAACCAAAATAGATAATTTGGTTCATTTAGGTCACAATGTAGAGATTGGTGAAGACTGTTTCTTAATTGCCCAAGTCGGTATCGCTGGCAGTACAAAATGTGGTAATCATGTAATTTTTGCAGGTCAAACTGGCTGTACAGGACATATTACGATTGGTGATAATGTTACCTTTGCTGGTAAAACTGGTATTACCGGAAATGTACCATCCAATGGGTTATATGCGGGATTCCCGATGCGACCTCATAAAGAATGGTTGAAACTGGCGGCTTATGAAAGTCGATTACCAGATATGGTAAAACAGTTGAAAGCATTAGAAAAAGAAGTAGCTGCTTTACAAGCTAAATTAGAAGATAAATAGGTGTACCTATGCTATATACCTGTATGAAACTATTCAGTGCTATCCTATGTGCCTTGCCATATCGAGTGCAATATGGAATTGGGTACCTATTAGGACAATTAGGATGGCTTTTCACGCCAAGCAATCGAAAACGATTGGCTATCGGACAAATCTTGTTTTGCCGCATTACAGATGATCCTGTAGAGGCAAAGCGAATCGCCAAAGCCAGTGTGACACGATTTGGTCGTATGATCGTGGATGTGCTTCGGTATCCTGAAATTAAAGATGGTAAGTATAAAGAGATGTTCACCATGGAAGGTCGAGAATATCTGGAAACTGCCAAAGAAGATGGAAAAGGTGCTATTATTATCGCTCTCCATAGTGGAAACTGGGAATTACTAGGAGGCATTTTAGCATCGGAAGGCTATCCTTTGATTTCAGTAGCCATGCAACAACAAGGTGATGCGGACAAATTTATCAATGAATATCGTGAGCTGATGAAACAACACGTCACTTATAAAACAGGTGTCCGTGAAATGGTGAAAGAATTACAGCAAGGATCCTTTATTGGTCTCATTATGGACCAAGATCCAGGAGATAAAGGTCAGTTAGTGCCATTTTTTGGCTATGAAACCTTGACCCCTGTAGGGCCAGCAGCGATGGCTCGCATGCAAGATGTACCGATTATTCCGATTACCATTCGTTTTAATGAATATACTGAAAAACACGAAATTACCGTACATCCGCCTGTATATGCAGAAAAAACAGAGGAGCGGAAACGTGATATTGCCGTTACATTGACAATGCTCAATGAATGGTTAGAAGATTATATTAGACGATATCCAGAAGATTGGTTCTGGCTCCATAACCGTTGGAAATGGACACGTCGTTTTTATGGTGATACCATAGAAGTACCACCAGATGTAATGAACCAAAAACTGTAGAAAGGAGGTCCTTATGAAACAACAAACAATTAGTCAAGCCATTAGTTATGAAGGGGCTGGCTTGCATAGTGGATTGCCTGTGAAAATGCGTATCCTGCCTAGTGAGCCAAATACAGGGATTATCTTTGTACGTACAGATTTACCAGGCACTCCTTCTGTGAAGGCAGATATTCGTAATGTTACTAATACAATGCGTGCAACCACATTAGAAGATGGGAATGCAAAAGTATTTACGGTAGAGCATATTTTGGCTGCCTTCTACGGTATGGCTATTGATAACTGTATCATCGAGTTGAACTCACCAGAACCTCCTATAGCTGATGGTGGATCAGCCACATTTGTGCAGCTTATTAAAGAGGCAGGCATTGTAGAACAAGATGTAGATCGTCGTGTGTACACTGTGAAACAATCTCATGGCATCTATGAAGAAGATAAATTTATCATCATTCGTCCTTATGATGGATTCCGAGTGACTTTCACAAGTATCAATAGCCATCCTATGCTAGGTACGCAACATGCAGATTATGAAATTAATCCTGATGTGTTTGCTACAGAAATTGCACCAGCTAGAACAATTGGTTTTACGAAAGAAATCGAACAATTACAAGCTATGGGGCTGGCGAAAGGCGGATCTACAGAGAATGTGATTGTCTATGATGATACAACTTGTTTATCGGAACTTAACTTTCCAGATGAATTAGTGCGTCATAAAATTTTAGATATATTAGGCGATTTATTCTTGGTGGGCCATCTAAAAGGCCATATTATTGCTGTGAAATCGAGTCATAATTTAAACTCGCGATTAAGTCGAGAAATTTTAAAAGAAATGCAAGAGGAGGCATAACATGATTCTTACAATTGAAGAAATTATGGAAATTCTACCACACCGTTATCCATTTTTATTGGTAGATCGTATTATTGAAATGGAACCAATGAAACGTGCGGTAGGTCTTAAAAATTGTACGTTCAATGAACCTCACTTCATGGGACACTTTCCAGGCAATCCTGTGATGCCAGGTGTATTGATTACAGAAGCCATTGCACAAGTCGGTGGTATTGCCCTCTTGTATCCTGAAGAAAATCGTGGCTTAACACCAATGTTTACTGGTATTGATAAAGTACGTTTCCGTCACCCAGTAAAACCTGGTGATCAAGTACGCATTGAGGCCGATGTAGTAAAAATCAAAGGCCGCATGGGCAAAGTAGAAGGCCGTGCGTACGTAGGTGATAAATTGGTAGCAAGTGGTGAGTACATGTTTGCCTTAGTGAAACCAGAATAATAACTTTCAAAATGTAAGGAGTGACACAGATGATCGTAGTTGGCATGGAAAATGCAACATCTGAAATTCATAGTACTGCAGTCATACATCCAGATGCAAAGATTGGCAAAAATGTTATTATTGGTCCTGGCGCAGTCATTGGAGAGCATGTTGAAATCGGAGATGGTACTAAAATCGGCGCTAATGTAGTCATTGGTGGCTGGACAACGATTGGTAAAAATAATGAATTTTTCCCGGGTTGTGCTATCGGTTTAGAACCACAAGACTTAAAATTTAAAGGTGAAAAAAGTTATTGCGTGATTGGCGATAATACAGTGGTTCGCGAATTTGTAACGATCAGTCGTGCTACTGGCGAAGGGGAAGAAACTCGAATTGGTAACAATTGCTTGTTCCAAGCGTGTACCCATGTGGCACATAACTGTATCGTTGGCAATAATGTTATTATGAGTAACTGTGCAGGTCTTGCTGGTCATGTAATCGTAGAAGATCGAGTAGTTATCGGTGGTATTGCAGGGGTCCATCAATTTGTAAAAATTGGTCGTAATGCTATGGTAGGTGGTATGGCGAAGGTTGTACAAGATATCCCTCCTTATGTAATTGCGGATGGACAACCAGCACACGTGATTGGTCTAAACTCTGTAGGTCTTGCGCGGGCAGGAGTATCTGAAGAAGTACGACGTGAATTGAAGAAAGCATTCCGTATTATTTATCGCAGTGGCTATAGTTTATCTAAAGCCATTGAAGAAATGGAATTGAACTTAACATCCTCTGTTGAGATTGAACATATGCTACGTTTCTTGCGCAATGCAGATCGTGGTATCATGCGCGTACGCAGAGATTAATATGGAATTAGAATACATGGTGAAAGCATAGAACCTATGCCTTTGCCATGTATTTTTTATTGCGAAGTTTCATGCCATTTGTGCCCTTTATGTGTTATAATATAGATTAGGATTTTTGTAATTAAAAGTTAGTGGGAGGCGTTATGGCGAAAGTAGGATTGATTGCAGGAATTGGTAATCTGCCAGTTGAATTTATGCGAGCGGCCCAACATGAAGGGTATGAAGTTGTGGTTATATCTGTTGTGACAGATGGTGCTCCAGAATTACAAGCAGAGGCCGATGCATACTACCAAATCAGCGTCTTTAAATCAGATACAGTGATTAAAACGTTTCTCAAAGAGGGCGTAACAGATGTGACGATGTTAGGTAAGGTGACAAAGGAACATCTTTATAAAAAGATAACAACCATTCCAGATATGCGTACGATTAAATTATTGAATCGTTTGCGCAATCGTAAAGATGATACCATCATGTTGGCTATCGTAGAGGAATTAGAAAAAGAAGGCCTTTCCGTGGCGGATCAAACCAAATATATGCGCTCTCTTATGCCACCAGTAGGTGTGATGACAAAGCGCCAACCAACAGAGGTGGAGCAATTAGATATTGAATTTGGTTTTACTTTAGCCAAACAAATGGGAGCTCTAGACATTGGGCAAACCGTAGTGGTGAAAGAACAAGCAGCAATGGCCATTGAAGCCATTGAAGGAACAGATGAATGTATCAAGCGAGGCGGTGCCTTAGGTCGTGAAGGAGCTGTGGTGGTAAAAACTGCAAAGCCCAATCAAGATGTACGATTTGATGTACCAGCGGTAGGGATGAAGACATTAGAATCTATGATTAGCAGTAACTGCAAGGTCCTAGCTATGGAAGCAAAACGTACAATTTTTGTGGAACAAGAGGCAGTGTTGCAAAAAGCAAATGAATTAGGAATCGTAATCTGTGCCGTTGAAGGGCCGGATGAGGAGTAAGCATGAAGATTATGTTTTCTGCTGGTGAAGCATCAGGAGATACCCATGGTGCCAGTGTGGCGAAAGCTTTATTGGAGAAATGTCCAGAAGCACAGCTATTTGGTATGGGTGGAGACTTGATGAAACAAGCTGGTGTGGATATTATCTATGATATTCAACAACTAGGATTCATCGGTATCGTTGAAATAATTAAACACTTGCCCACTTTTTTTAAACTTCGCAGTTTCTTAAAAGAAGCTATGCTACGAGAAAAACCAGATGTGTTGGTGTGTATCGACTATCCAGGGTTTAACATGAAGCTAGCTAAGGTGGCAAAAGAATTGCATATACCTGTGGTCTACTATATTGCGCCTACTATTTGGGCTTGGAATAAAGGGCGAGGTAAGGATATCGCTAAAACGGTGACAAAAGTAGCCTCTATTTTTCCTTTTGAAGCAGACGCATACCGTGAATTTGGTGTAGATGTGGAATTTGTAGGGAATCCTTTAGTAGACATTGTACATCCTACCATGTCTGTAGAAGCAGCACTTGCACATTTCGGGGCAGATGCAACAAGTCGCAATATTCTTTTGATGCCGGGTAGTCGTAAACAAGAAGTAGAAGGTTTACTACCCACAATGCTAGCAGCCGCTGAGCGGTTATATCATAATCATAAAGATTTGAAGTTTTTCTTACCACGGGCACATACCATACCTAGGGAAGATATTGACCGAATTGTACAAATGTATTCTGTGCCAGTTACTATCACAGAAGGTGATAACTATGATTTGATGCAGATTTGTACAGCCTGTATTGCTGCATCTGGAACAGCTACCTTAGAAACAGCATTAATGAATGTACCTACGGTGCTGATCTATAAAGTGGCACCTGTTACGTATGGAATTGGTAAACTTTTGGTAAAAATTGACCATATTGGACTGCCTAATATTATGGCAAAGCGTCGCATTATTCCTGAACTATTACAAGGGGAAGTGACACCAAAAAATGTAGAACGAGAATTAGCTAATATTCTAGATCATGAGGCGGTATATACGCAGATGAAAGCTGATTTGGCACAAGTGAAAGTAGAGTTAGGCGCACCGGGAGCGGTGCAACGTGTTGCTGATGTCATTGCATCAGTCGCAATGAAGGAGGCATAAATGGATCGTTACAAACAACTATTGGCATTTGTACTGCCATATAGGATGCGACTCCTATTGGGGATATTTTGTATGATTGCTGCTGCCATGGGATATTTAGTCGTACCATGGCTAATCCGAAATGTAGTGGATGGAGTGTTGCAGGATAAAGATTTAGGTTTATTAACATTAATTGTGATTGCTATCTTAGTGATTTTCTTGCTTCGTGGATTTGCTACATATGGTCAAAATTATACAATGGCCTATGTAGGGCAGCGCGTGGTTATCGACATTCGCGAAACCTTATTTAAGCATTTACAAAAGTTGGACCAAGCTTATTTTGACCGCCGCAAAACGGGGGTCATCATGAGTAATGTGACGAGTGATGTAGGGGCTTTACAACAAGCGATTGTAGATAATTTGATTTCCTTTATGACAGAAGGGGTTACCTTGGTAGGATCCTTAGTGTTCATGTTTTACTTGGATTGGAAACTATCACTTTTAACCTTGATTATTGTACCTGTTGTATTAGGATTAACCAATATTTTTGGTAAAAAATTGCGCTCTGCAGGCCATGAGGTGCAAGGTAGAACAGCAGACATTACAGCATTTTTGCAAGAAGTTATCTCCGGTGTTCGCGTGATTCGCTCATTTGCTCGTGAAGCATATGAATTTAAGCGCTTTGAACAAGAGAACCAAAATAACTTTGATGCAGCTATGAAAGCCACAAAATTAACAGCTGTTATGGGACCTATGGTGGAATTTGCAGCGGCCATTGCGGTAGTGATTATTTTATGGTATGGCGGATATTCTGTAGTACAAGGCTATATTACAGCAGGATCTTTGATTGCATTCTTAATTTATGCGATCAATTTATCTAACCCTGTAAAACGCTTAACACAAGTCTATGGTAACTTACAAAAAGCAATGGCAGCCGGAGATCGTGTCATTGATATTTTAGAAACAGAACCACACGTGAAAGAATCCCCATCGGCAAAAGCATTAACTGATGTACAAGGAGATGTACAGTTCGACAATGTACAATTTGCTTATGATGAGGATAATTTGGCATTAAAAGGCGTGAATTTAACGGTGAAACAAGGGCAAACGGTGGCCATAGTAGGCCCTTCTGGAGCCGGTAAATCAACGATAGCGAATTTGTTGCCACGGTTTTATGATGTAACAGGTGGCGCCATTCGTATTGATGGTGTAGATGTGCGTGATGTAACATTTACGTCCTTACGCGAAAATATTGGCTTAGTGCCACAAGATACGATGTTATTCAATGCATCGGTACGTGAAAATATCTTGTATGGACGCTTAGATGCGACGGAACAAGAAATCATTGATGCAGCCAAAGCGGCAAATGCCTATGGATTTATTGAAAAATTACCAAATGGATTTGATACAATAGTAGGAGAACGAGGCAATTCCTTGTCTGGTGGTCAACGTCAACGCATAGCGATTGCACGCGCTATCTTGAAAAATCCGAGTATTTTAATTCTTGATGAGGCTACGTCAGCCTTAGATACTGAAAGTGAAAAAATTGTACAAGAAGCTTTAGAACGACTAATGAAAAATAGAACGGCTTTAGTGATTGCTCATAGATTGAGTACGATTAAACATGCCGATCATATTGTGGTCCTACAGCAAGGCTGTGTTGTAGAAGAAGGCACACATGATGAATTATTAGCGTTAAATGGCTTGTACAGTCATTTATATTCTGTTCAATTTGCCGGAAAAGGATAAACTATGTACTGGATATATAATATACTTCTCATTATCTACTGGATTGGCTTAATACCGGTGATTCTCTATCGGTTGGCCTTTGAAGAAGGATTCTATGAGCGTATTAAACAAAGTGCTGGATTTATGCCTAGCACATTGATGAAAAAAATAGAAGGTAAACGTGCCATATGGTTGCATGCGGCATCTGTGGGGGAAATCGTAGCAACAAGCCCGTTGGTGAAAGATATTAAAAAGAGTTTTCCTGAGGCAGTTGTAGTGGTATCTGTTGTTACGGCAACGGGTCATGCTATGGCACGGCGTATCATACCAGAAGCAGAAGGAATTATTTTCTTTCCTTTAGATTTACCATTTTTAACACGTAGAATTTTGAACATTATAAAACCTATTGCTATTTTGCTGGTAGAAACTGAAATTTGGCCCAATTTTCTTCGTATTGCAAAAGATGAAGAAATTCCAGTCATGATGGTCAATGGTCGTATTAGTGATCGTTCCATGTCACGATATATGCATATTAAATCCTTTATGCACGATATGTTAGGCTCCATTGATCGATTCTGTATGCAATCGAAATTGGATGCCGAATATATTTCTGTACTAGGGGCGAATGTGAAAGAAGTGACTGTTACAGGGAATACGAAATATGATCAAACCTATGCAACGGTTACGGATGAAGAAAAAGAACAATTGCAACATGAGTTTGGTTTTGGTCATAATCATCCTATCATCGTGGCAGGTAGTACCCATAAAGGGGAAGAAGATAAACTATTTCAAGCTTTCAAAGAAATTTTACAATCTTACCCCAATGCACGATTACTGATTGCACCTCGCGAAATTATGCGTGGTAGCGATGTAAAAACATTATCTCAAAAATATGGGTTGAAAGCGATTTGCCGTAGCACTATGACAGAACCTGTACACGAAGAAATTCCAGTAGTGATTTTAGATACTATTGGTGAGTTAGGTCGTCTATATAGCTTAGGGGATATTATCTTTGTGGGAGGTTCCTTGGTCAAAACGGGAGGCCATAATATATTGGAACCAGCCGCTCATGGCAAGCCGATTATTGTGGGACCCCATATGTTTAACTTTAAAGAAATCTATAGTTTATTGAGCTCCCGTGGGGCTTGTAGGATGGTACATGATGAAGGAGAACTATTAGAGATATTGCAAACTTTGTGTGCAGACCAAGCTATGCGAGAAGAAATGAGCCGTCATTGTTTGGAAGTAGTCAGCGAGAATCGTGGTGCTACACAGCGCAATACAGAGGAATTACGACGTCTCTTTGAACGCTTTCACATTGTTCCGTAATCGGTTCATCTAAGTTTTAATATTCTAGGCTATACTAAAAGGATACGGAGGAGGTTTACTCATGAAAGGAGAACAACCCTTTAAACATATCATCAGTGGAAAGATGCAAGGCTCGTTGGGAGATGCTCTTCGTGGTGGTTTAGAACAGGCTAGTAAGGTCTATGAAAGAGTCGTGGAATATCGTAATGAACGGTATAACCATCCACATAGAGTGTTACGAATGCCAGTGCCAGTTATTAGTATAGGAAACATTACGGTTGGTGGTACAGGTAAAACACCGATGGTACGCTATGTATGTGAAGTATTGGATACAGAGCAACATACAGTGAGCGTCTTAAGTCGTGGATACAAAGCAGATAATAATAAAAAATCCATCGTTGTATCTAGACAAGGAACGGTAGATGTATCTTCTTTTATCAGCGGTGATGAAGCATGGTTGTTAGCTAAAACATTACCGAATGCGAATGTTATCATTGGTTCAAAACGTGTGGAGTCTGCTAGGATTGCTGTAGAAGATATGCAATCTGATGTACTCGTCTTAGATGATGGTTTTCAACATCGAGCATTGGGACGTGATGCAGATATTGTATTGATCGATGCAAGTCATCCATTTGGTTATGGTGCTGTATTGCCAAGAGGTTTGTTACGAGAACCTTTAACAAACTTGAAGCGAGCTACTTATATTGTATTAACGAAAACGAATCAAGTAGAACCAGAGCAACTGGAAACATTGCGTGAAGAGATTCATTCCTTAGCACCTCTTGTTCCCGTAGCAGAAACGATTCATCAAACCGTGGGCTTTCAAACTTTGGAAGAATGGAGCCATAATGGATTGATTCATGATATTAATGACTATGATGGCACTCCTTTATTAGCGATTAGTGGTATTGGACAACCTAGTTCTTTCATTTCCAATTTAAAAAGTTACGGTTTCACTGTACAGGATATGATGAGTTTTGGTGACCATCATGATTATAGTGAAGAAGATGTTGTGAAACTATGGCAACATTGTTTTAAAACGGGAATCCAAGGCATTATTACAACGGAAAAAGATGCGGTGAAATTATCTCAAGTACGCGCCATTAGAGATTTGAAGATTCCAGTTTATGTATTAGTGATTGGTATCGAATTTACCAAAGGTGAAGACGATTTTAAATCCTATGTGTTGCAAATAGCAAAGGGGAAGTAATATGCGTATAGCTTGTATTATTCCAGCGCGCTATGGATCTACACGATTACCGGGTAAACCCTTAGCGATGATTGGCAACAAACCAATGATTCAACGGGTCTATGAACAAGTGTCGAAAGCTACTGAAATTCATGAGGTCATCGTGGCCACTGATGATCAGAGGGTCTATGATGCGGTTACCCAATTCGGAGGCCAAGTCATGATGACAAGAGCCGATCATTTGACGGGCACTGACCGTTTAGCAGAAGTAGCCTCTGCAAGAACTGATATTGATGTAATCATCAATGTACAAGGTGATGAACCACTGATTGATGCGTCTGTTATCGATACATTGGCACGTCAATTCAAAGAAGATTCAACCTTACAAATGGGAACTGTAGGCTGTCCCCTGTTAGAAACAGAATACAATGAGCCTAGTGCTGTCAAGGTCATTGTCAATCGATTAGGAAATGCTATGTATTTTTCTAGGTCTTTAATTCCATACCCAAGACATGCCTTCGTGGTGCCACCGCTTAAGCATGTAGGTATGTATGGATATAATCGTCAGTTCTTATTAACGTATGCTAAGATGGAACCAACACCGGCAGAATTAACGGAATCCTTAGAACAGTTACGAGCCTTAGAAAATGGATATACTATTCGAGTTATTACTACAGACCAACGATTTGTTGGAGTAGATACACCAGAAGATTTAGAACGAGTGAATGAAATATTTCACCAGTTAGAAGCATAAACAATTTTGTTTAGAAAGGAGATACAATGAAAACAGTACAAGTTGGTAACCTCACACTTGGTGGTGGCAAAGGTTTATTTTTATTAGCAGGTCCATGCGTCATCGAGGGCTATGAACGGACATTAGAGATAGGTCGTCGTGCGAAAGCAATTTGTGATAAAGTGGGCATTCCATACGTGTTTAAAGCGTCCTTTGATAAAGCAAACCGTTCCAGCTATTCTTCCTTCCGTGGTCCTGGCCTCGTAGAAGGTTTAGAAATTTTAAAAGCTATCAAAAAAGAATTACAAGTACCAGTAGTGAGCGATATTCATGATATTACTCAAATTGATGCGGCTGCAGAAGTGTTAGATATTCTTCAAATTCCAGCATTTTTATGCCGACAAACAGACTTGGTATATGGAGCTGCTGCGACCGGAAAATGCGTGAATGTAAAAAAAGGTCAATTTATGGCGCCTAAAGATATGAGTAATGTGTTGAAAAAAATGGAAGAGTCTGGCAACCAAAACTTGATGCTTACAGAACGTGGTTTTAGCTTTGGGTATAATAACCTAGTGGTGGATATGAGATCCTTCCCAATTATGCGTTCTTTCGATTATCCAGTTATCTTTGATGCTACACATTCCGTACAATTACCGGGTGGAGCAGGTACAGCGTCTTCAGGTCAACGCGAGTTCGTTGCAAACCTAGCACGTGGTGCTGTAGCCAGTGGTGTAGATGGATTGTTCTTTGAAGTTCATGATAATCCAGAAGAAGCACTTTCAGATGGACCAAATATGTTATATTTAGATTCTCTAGAAGAGTTATTAACTGATTTAGTGGCTATCGATAAAATTGTAAAAAAATAGTACAGATGTAAAGGATGCAGGTGAACTATGAAGATACTTGAACGAGCAGCACAAGTGCTCCAAGAAGAATCAAAAGCAGTGTTAGACTTAATTGAAACATTAGATCATCGTTTTGAAAGGGCAGTAGAGTTAATCTTAGCCTCTAAAGGACGCGTGGTCTGTACGGGCATGGGAAAATCTGGACATATTGCACGAAAAATTTCGGCTACATTAGCGAGTACCGGTACACCTGCATTGTTTTTACACCCTGGTGAAGGGGTACATGGCGATTTAGGGATGGTTACATCTGATGATGTAGTACTAGCTTTTTCCAATAGTGGAGAAACTAGTGAAGTCATTAGTTTATTGCCTTCCTTACGTCGTATTGGTGCTAAATTGATTTCTGTAGTGGGTAACCCAAGTTCTACATTGGGAAAAAACTCTGATGTGGTTTTGGTGGTATGCGTAGATAAAGAAGCGTGCCCATTAGGATTGGCACCGACAAGTAGCACTACTGCAGCATTAGCCTTAGGTGATGCCCTAGCAGTATGCTTATTAGATCAACACAAATTTACACCAGAAAATTTTGCTGTATTCCATCCAGGTGGTTCATTAGGTCGTAAACTATTATTAACAGTAGAAAACATTATGCATAGTGGAAATGACAATCCTATTATTCATAAAGGGGCTACTGTGCAAGATGCCTTATTTGTAATGACAAACAAAGGCCTTGGAGCAGCTAATGTTGTGGATGAAGAAGGTAAATTAATTGGTTTAGTAACGGATGGAGATATTCGCCGTGGTTTAGATTCTGGATGTAATTTCTTAGTGTGGTCTGTGGAAGATATGATGACAAAATCACCACGTACGATTACTAAAGATAAATTGGCAGCAGAAGCTCTTCATATGATGGAGAAAAATCAACCTCGTCCGATTACGGTATTACCAGTAGTTGGTCAAGATGGAACAAGCCTTGGATTAGTGCATATTACTGATTTGTTGCGAAGAGGCATTGTGTAATGGCGATACGTTGTTTAGTCTTAGATGTAGATGGAGTTCTTACGAAAGGTGAGATTACATATACGTCTAGTGGAGAAGAAATCAAAACATTCCATGCAAAAGATGGACTAGGGTTAGCTTTAGCGCATAAGATGGGTATACAAACAGCGATTATTACGGGTCGTATCTCTCCTATGGTAGAGCGACGGGCAAAAGAATTAAACATTTCCCATATTCAGATGGGAAGTCATAATAAGAGTGCTGGCTTACAGGAACTCTTACATACTTTACATATAGAGGCTCATGAAGTAGCCTATATGGGGGATGATCTCAATGACTTAGGCATTATGTCTAAGGTGGGACTAGCCATGACACCGCAAGATGGTGTACTAGAAGTGAAACAAGTAGCTCACTACATTTGTGAAGCAAAGGGTGGACAGGGAGCTGTGCGTGAAGCTGTTGAGTATATTTTAAAACAAGAAGGACTTTGGGAGGATGCGGTGCGCTCATACCGAGAAGAATCTTACCAAGTAGGTCAGTAGAAAGGAGGCTTTCATGGCAGGAGAATGGCAATATACAGCCTTAAAAACGATTAGTAAGTTAGTTTGTACATTACCCTATTCTACAATCTTATCCATTGGAGCAACTCTAGGACCTTTATATAGATTAGTAGGTAAAAAACAGGTCAAACGAGGATTACATAATCTAATGATTGGCCTTTCCATAGATGAAAAAGAAGCAGATGCTATATTAGGACGACTCTTTCAAAATTTGGGGCGTTCTGTAATGGAAACCCTATATATGCCTAATTTGACACCTGAGTTCATTAAAGAACACATTGAAATGCGTGGGTTAGAGCATCTAGATGCAGCCATGGCAGAGGATAAAGGTGTTGTCATTTTGACGGCTCATGTAGGTAATTGGGAATGGATGGGTGCAGCCTTAGCGGCTCATGGATATCCGTCTACAACGATTGTAAAAAAACAACCGAATGCGCAATTCACACGATTGATGAATGAATACCGAGAAATGGTAGGGCTAGAAGTATTTGCTCGCGGTGGTTCTGAAATGAGAGGCGCTGCACAAGCGATGAAGGCGAAGAAACTATTAGGTTTCTTAGCGGATCAAGATGGATGGTATACAGGTTTGCCAGTGATGTTCTTAGGACAAGATTCGTCAGCGGTAACGGGCCCAGCATCGTTTGCTAAAAAATTCAAAGCTCCTGTGGTTCCAGTCTTTGCCTCTCGTAAAGAGAATGGTCATATTGTTCATATCTTGCCAGCACTTCATTATAAAGATACTGGTGATGTAGAGAAAGATATGTTCCGTCTTACGGAAGAAACTGTGAAGATAACTGAAGCTTTTATTAAGGAACATCCTGATGAATGGTTGTGGTTCCAGCATCGTTGGAATACAAAAATTCATGAAATCACAGATATTGAACATAAACTACAGGTGCGGGAGGCTGTGCATGAAGAACAATAAAAAACTTCTCCTCACGATTGTGGTGGGTATTTTGATTCTCTTAGGTATTGGATACTTCCTATACGGTGGTACTGATACGAAAACGGTGGGACCATCAGGTAATTCTATTAGTTTTAATGGTACGGAACTGAAAGAAGAAAAAAATGGACAACTCATTTGGTCTGTAAAAGCTGAGAAAATTAGTCTTGATCAAACTACGAAAGTTATTACCTTAGAAAATGTGACAGGTACCTTTCATAAAGAGGGAACCATACTTACCATAAAAGCACCTAAAGGAATGGTATCTAAAGACCATGGTCAGATTACTTTGTCTGGCGGTATTGAGGCTACTTCTAATAAGGGAGCAAGTCTTCGTACGGAAGGATTAGAATATGCAAGCAAGGAACAGCTATTTAAGTCCACTTCTAAGTTTACCTACACTGATGCAGACACAACACTAGAAGGTGATGCATTGGAAGGAGATATGATTTTGCAACAAGTGACAGCAAAAGGTCATGCTAAGTTGATTCGCAAGTAGGAAGGAAATTCATGAAACTACAACATTTACTCATGGCAGCTCTTATGGGTGGTGTCATGATGATTCCCGTATGGGCAGCGCCAACGGATACAAATCCTGCGGGCAATGGAAATATAATGATTACTGCTGATCAGTTGACATATGATGGTATCAGTGGTCGTGCAGAAGCCAAAGGCAGTGTGGTGATTACGAAAGATGATAAAACCATGACAGGGGCCTCTGGTTGGTACAATACAAAAGGTGAAGAAGGATTTTTAACTGGTGGCGTGAGCATGATTGGTAACAATATGTCCATGGCAGCCGGTGAAGTGCATGTCTTACATAATAACCAATTTGATGCTACAGGAAATGTACATTTACAAAAAGATGATCGTCAATTGTTCGGTGATCAAGTGAACTATAATACAGAAACTGGATATGGTGAGATTATTGGACATGGACAATTAGTGATGGCAGATAATGTGTTGACAGGACAGCATATTACGGCTTTCACCAATCAAATATCTGCGACAGCTAAAGGCAATGTGACCTTATCTAGTGCTAGTCGTAATGTGAATGCCACAGCAGATGAGGCGGTGTACACACAAACACCAAATCAAAATGACGGTGTTGCGTTCTTAAAGGGCAATGCAAGAGCGGTGCAAAATGGCAATATTCTAGAAGCTCCTGAACTAAAAATTGAACTAAGTGACAATAGTGCAGAAACGCTTGGTGGGCGTAGTACATTAATCATTACTCCAAAGTAAGGAGAGTTTATGTTTATTGAAACAAAGGATTTAGTAAAAACCTATAAATCAAGAAATGTAGTGGACAAAGTGAGTGTCCGTGTTGAAGAAGGTGAAATTGTAGGATTGTTAGGTCCTAATGGAGCTGGTAAAACAACGACATTTTATATGATTGTAGGTGTAGAAAAACCGACTTCAGGAAGTATCTGTATTGGTGATGTGGATGTGACCCACATGCCGATGTATAAACGATCTGCCTATGGTATTGGATATTTGCCGCAAGAGGCATCTATTTTCCGTAATTTAACGGTAGAAGATAATATCTT
The DNA here is from genome assembly GCA_963544145.1 of uncultured Veillonella sp. Taxonomy (GTDB): domain Bacteria; phylum Bacillota; class Negativicutes; order Veillonellales; family Veillonellaceae; genus F0422. The sequence continues at coordinate 33,365 of CAUUEA010000008.1, read as the reverse complement.
AGCTATGTTAGAAACCACCAACCTTTCTAAAGCAGAACAGAAGGATACAATGGAATCTTTGCTAGAGGAATTTCATATTACTCACGTCCGTGATCGCTTGGGTATTCAACTGTCTGGTGGTGAACGCCGTCGTGTGGAAATTGCTAGAGCCATTGCTTTAAATCCTAAATTTATATTGCTGGATGAACCTTTCGCAGGGGTTGACCCTATTGCAGTAGCAGATATTCAATCGATTATTCGCCATTTGAAAGATCGTGGTATCGGGGTACTGATTACAGACCATAATGTACGTGAAACCTTGGGGATTGTAGATAAGGCGTACATCTTGAATAGCGGTACGATTTTATTAGAAGGTACTGCAGATGAAGTAGCTACTAGTGATGTGGCTCGTAAGTTTTACTTAGGTGATGATTTCCGAATGTAGGAGTGGGTATGAGAATTTTAGATAAATATATATTGAAAGCTTTCATAGGGCCATTCCTGTTTGGTATATTTGCCTTTACCAGTATCTTTATTGGTACAGGTACGCTATTTCGGATTGCTCAGTACATTACAGAATACGGAGCTAGTTTGTGGTCTGTAACAAGAGCTTTTTTATTGGCATTACCAAATATTGTCATATTGACATTCCCTATGTCTGTCTTATTAGGTTCATTGATGACATTTGGACGATTAAGCGGTAGCAGTGAGATTATTGTCATGCGTGCCGGTGGTCAAAACTTTTTGCGTTTGGCTACACCGGTGTATATTATGGCATTTTTAATTTCCCTGTGTTCGATTGCTTTCAATGAATATGTGGTACCAGCGGCGAATCATGCGTATCAAACGATTATTCGCGAAGAAATTATGAAACGTGCGACACCGCAAACGCAGGAACATATTGTGTTGAAAACATTGGCAGATAAAAAAATCAACACTTTAATGTATGCAGGAAAATATGACAGTTCGACTAAATTACTGTCGGATATTACAGTGCAACAATTTACTGATGGGCAAGTGACACAAATTGAACGTGCTAAAACGGCAAATTGGAACGGTCAATACTGGATTATGCATGATGGTACAATTTACGATATCAATGCATCCGGTGAGGGTATTGATCGTACATTAAAGTTTGAAGAACAAGTGTTGCCAATCACGCAAGACCCAGATAAAATTAGTCGATCTCAACGCAAACCAGAAGAGATGACAATCAAAGAGATTAGACAGCAAATCAAAGCCATGGAAGCCACTGGTGGTAAGATTACAGAATGGCAAATGGAAATGTATCAACGCTTTACCATTCCTGTAGCTAGCTTTATCTTTGCCTTGGTAGGGGCGCCATTAGGCTTGCAAAAACAACGGTCTAGTTCGTCTATTGGATTTGGTATCTCAGTGCTAGTTATCTTCATTTACTATGGGGTGATGACTCTATCAGGCGCCCTAGGTAAAGGTGGAGCGATACCACCGTTATTAGCGGCTTGGATTCCGAATACATTAGGTGTCATAGCTGGCTTATATTTAAACTGGAGAGTATCTAAATAAATAAGAGAGTATAGGGGGTAGCATTACGAATGAAGTAGGTAGTGCTACTCTTTTATCACTGTATTAGGCGAAGTATATTGAGACCTTCTCTTGTATAACCATTGTAGTGTACTAGGGATTTTGATATACTAAGTAAAGATATAGGACTAGTATTTGACATTGAGGTATACGACTATGTTAGTGGGACTACGGATTCTCCTCATTATTACCATTATGGGGGGATTAATCGCATTTTTAGGCGATAAAATAGGCACAAAAGTAGGGAAACGGCGCATGAGTTTGTTTGGGCTACGCCCTAAGCATACATCCATTATTGTGACGATAGTAACGGGTATTTTAATTTCTGCTGCTACCATAGGGGTGCTTAGCATCGCCTCAAACAATGTGCGTACCGCCTTATTTGGTATGGATAAATTAAAAGCTGAAATGGCACAACTTTCAGCAGATATAGATCAAAAAACGAAGGCATTACAACAAAGTAATGAGGAATTGAATCAGAAAAATAAACAGCTGCAAAGGGTGCAAAGTGATGTACAAGCAACGGAACAAGAACTAGAAGAAACACGTAGTGCTTTGGCAAGTATGGGAGACCAATTGGTGTCTATCCAAGATGCCTATGCAGAGGCAGAGCATAAGTTAGTGGCATCCAATGCGGAAGTAGGTCGTTTAGAAGACGTACGGACTCAACTAGAAAGCCATGTACAAGATTTACAATTGACTACAAAACAATTAGAAGATGGTATCAATCATGTGCGTGAAGGAAATGTGGTGTTTCGCAATGGAGAAGTCTTATCCCAAGCGGTGATTCGTCCTGGCTTAGGGGAAGTGGAAAGTATGGCGGCGTTAACTAGTTTCTTGAAAGATACGAATCGTCTTATTTTGAATCGATTCCAAATGGAAGAGGAGAAAACAGTTATTTATGTGAGTCGAGATAATTTGAATGAGGTGGCAAAAGTAGTAGCTGCTACAGATAAGCCGTTGATGATTCGGGTCACAGCATCTGCCAATATTATTTACGGAGAGCCAGCCCTAGCGGAAATTCATGCATACCCTCATGATATGATTTTCAAAAAAGATACAGTTCTTTGGTCATCCGTTATTGATGGCGGCAAGAGTGCGCAAGATCAAGTGTTGGCATTCTTGAAAGAAGTCAATGGGGAAGCGAAAAAACACGGTATATTACCAGATCCAATTACCGGCGAAGTGGGTTCCTTACCAGGCAATGAATTATTTGCTACGATCCGTAAAGTAGAAACTCAACGTGGATCTGTACGATTAGAGGCTGTCACTAGAGAAGATACTTTCACCAGTGGACCTGTACAAATTATGTTGCGTGTCATTCCCATGAATGAGTAAGGAGTGGATGATGGCATTGGAACCTTATGTATTGTCTGTTGACCCAGGGCGCGATAAAACAGGCGTTGCTATTCTTACAAAAACAGCGCAACTGGTGATGATGGATATTGTAGCTACCGATTCTGTAATGTGTGAATTACAATCTTTACTAGCTATGTATCCAGGGGTATCCGTCTTAGTTTGTGGGAATGGAACCAATCATAAAGCGGTAGGAACGATTGTAAAACATATAGCGGAAGAGCAAGGAAAAGCATTTACATTTGTAAATGAAAAACATACCACAGAAGAGGCAAGAAGGCGTTATTTTGAAGTGCATCCACCTAGAGGGTGGCGAAAATTAGTGCCTAAAGGTATGCTATATCCTCCAGTTCCAGTGGATGATATTACAGCCTGGATTATTGGAGAACGTTGGTTATTAACAAATAAGGAGTGAGTATCCAAAGGATGAAAGAACATAAAAGCAGAAAACGAAGATTAATAGATATGGCTATGCGATACTGTATGATGATTATAGGTGCTGTGATTTATACCTATGGACTCGACGTATTTTTAGTACCAAACCACTTAATCGATGGTGGCGTTGTGGGTATTGCCTTAATGGCAAGCAAGCTGTCTGGTGTCTCATTTAGTGTACTTGTTATGTTGATCAACCTACCATTTTTATATGTAGGGTATATGCAAATTGGTAAAAGTTTTACCATATCCACCCTATTTGCCATAGCATGTATTTCCGTATTTTCTGCTTTCATGCATGATATATCACCGATTGTGAATGATCCATTGCTGGCAGCAGTATTTGGAGGTATTATCCTAGGTCTTGGGGTTGGCATTATTATACGAAATGGTGGCTCCCTAGATGGCTCGGAAATTGTAGCTATTATCTTTGATAAAAAAAGTTCCTTTTCCGTAGGCGAAATCGTCATGTTCCTAAATTTCTTTATATTAGGAGCAGCGGGATTTGTATACGATTGGAATAGTGCTATGTACTCCTTGATCGCGTATTTCGTAGCCTATAAAATGATGGACTTAGTTATTACGGGTGTAGAAGAATCTAAAGGTGTTATGGTCATCACCGATAAGTCGGAAGAAGTGGCAGACGTAGTGATGCATCGCTTAGGTCGTGGTGTTACTTTATTGTACGGTGAAGGGGCCTATACTAAGACTCCAAAGCGTATCATTTACTGCGTTGTGACACGGTTAGAATTAACAAAATTGAAAGATATTATTTATGAAGTGGATGACAATGCTTTCATCACCATCAATGATGTACATGATGTATTCGGTGGTCAATTCGGCAAGAAATCAATCCATTAATCGATGATTACAAGATACGTCTTATTACGTATCCTTAGAATAGGAGGATCTATGGAAAAAGATACAGCCATAGGCAGTCAAATGTTGAAAGAAGCTCGTGAGTGGTTACAAGCTATTGTTGTGGCGCTTATTGTAGCTATGTTGACACATATATTTATTGTACAACCTACAAGAGTATCTGGAGAATCAATGGAAGATACCTTACATAATGGGGACTTTTTATTAATTAGCAAATGGTCTCACGTAATGCGAGAGGTACCCAATTATGAAGATATCGTTATCATCGATAGTCGGGTGCAACGAGAACGTTCTTGGAAAGATGATGTGATGGAACCTTTACTAAATTATGCTAGTGTAGTGGTGCCTTCCTTGCAAGGCCATGATGTATGGGTAAAACGTGTAATCGGTCGACCTGGTGATACATTAGAATTTAAAGAAGGACATGTATGGAGAAATGGTACGAAGCTAAATGAGACATATACTAAAAAAGAGACTATGAAGTTTGAACGCTCCTTACCGATTACTGTTCCAGAAGGACATGTCTTTGTCATGGGGGATAATCGCAATCATTCCTCTGACAGCCGTTTTATTGGATTTGTACCAGCAGATCATGTACTGGGTAAGTTAGCGTATCATATACGCAATCCATTCTAACTATAATACAATACAATCTTTTGGAATCCTGTGCCTTGGCATGGGATTTCCATATATTCTAAGAAAGGTGGAGATACAGATGGGTGAAGGTTTAATCTTAGTGAATACTGGTGATGGCAAGGGAAAGACAACAGCAGCTCTTGGTGTGGCGTTGCGCTCAGCTGGATGTGGCAGAAAGGTATTAATTCTGCAATTTATTAAAAGTGGTGCTAACTACGGTGAACTAGCAGGAATTGGTCTATTGCCAACTGTAGAAATCCGCTCCATGGGAAAAGGCTTTATCTTTCATAAGCAAGAAGAATCGGAAGAAAAAATGAAGGAACACCAACAAGCGGCTAAAGAAGCTTGGGCTATGGTAGAGGAAGAAGTTCATTCTGGTCACTGGGATTTAATCATCCTTGATGAAATCAACTATGCCATTCATTATGGATTGGTGGACGTGGAGACAGTGGTGAACTTGTTGAAACGCAAACCTGCAGACCTAGATATGATTCTCACAGGCCGTAATGCACGACCTGAGATTATTGAACTAGCCCATACAGTGACGGAAATGAAGGCTATCAAACATGCTTATCAACAAGGGATTAAAGCGAAACGTGGCATAGAGTTTTAATATAGGTGGTCTAAGTATGCGCTTGATTACTAACTGTTGCAGAAAATAGAAGGCTTATGCAAAAACCACATCGAAAATCTTAAAAATAGTTCTTGCGTAAGTGAAGAAAAACAAGTACAATAATAGTGTACTAATTTAGTGCTTTACATGGAAAGGTTTCCATGTTTGGATATGATATTAATTCAAGGGGGTTATACCTATGGCTATCACAAATTATGTAAAAACAGCTGAATTTGCAACAGAAAAACACGTTCCAGTAATCACAGCACCTGACACTGTAAAAGCTGGTGAACGCGTAGTTATCGAATTAGAAGTGGGCAAAGAAATTGCTCATCCTAACACAGTAGAACATCATATTTCTTGGATCAAATTGTACTATGTAGAAGAAGGCACACAACTTCCTTACGAAGTAGCTCGTCTTGAGTTCAACGTACATGGCGAAGCACCTACAGGCGCTAACGAAGGTCCTGTACATGCTGAATCTGCTGGCGTAGTAGCAGCATCTTTCAAAAAATCTGGTCGTTTGATCGCAACTTCTTACTGCAACATCCACGGCTTGTGGGAATCTGAAAAAGATATCGTGGTAGAAGGCTAATCTTAGATTAGACAAATAACTGAATCGGTTATGATAAGGACTGTTGACCCTTTGGAGGGGAAACAGTCCTTTTGTGTTTAGCGACTCTTTGCTAAATGCGGGAGTTACACATATAAAAACGTCGCCAACATACATGATAGAGCCTTTTTATATAGGTATAAACTGTTGCATAATATAGTGAAAATATATATAGAATATCTACTATAAAAAGACAAATGTATGATAAAAATAGTAAAATGTTATAAAAATCCTTTACTTTAGTAGCGTAGTATGGTAGATTAATATAGATATTGTTTTATACTTTGTATCTTATAAATGAGGGATTGCAGTGGCATTAATTGTGAAAAAATTTGGCGGTAGCTCTGTAGCGACGCCTGAAAAAATATTTAACATTGTCAATCGCGTATTGCGCGATAAACAACCAGATGATCGTATTGTGGTTGTAGTTTCTGCCATGGGCGATACAACAGATGAATTAGTGAGCTTGGCAAAAGAAGTCACTTCTATGCCGTATGGCCGTGAAATGGATCGTCTTCTTTCTACGGGAGAGCAAGTAACGATTGCATTGATGGCACTGGCGTTCCAAGCAAAAGGTCATGCAGCGGTGTCCATGACGGGCGGGCAAGCAGGGATTGCTACTAGTGATGCCTTTGGTAAAGCACGTATTTTAGATATTGAACCTAAACGTGTGCTTGATGCTTTAGAAGCGGGCAACATTGTGGTTGTAGCAGGTTTCCAAGGCATGACGGAAGCAGGGGATATCACTACTTTGGGACGTGGTGGTTCCGACACAACAGCAGTGGCCTTAGCAGGGGCTATGAACGCTGATGTATGCGAAATCTTTACAGATGTAGATGGGGTATACTCCACAGACCCACGGGTAGCACCAGGGGCTGTTAAATTGAAAGAAATCACCTATGGTGAAATGTTAGAAATGGCGCGCTTAGGGGCAGGTGTTATGCAACCAAGAGCGGTCGAAATGGGACATCGGTATGGGGTGCCAATTCATGTACGATCTACTTTCAGTGATGAAGAAGGCACGATAATTCGAGAGGAGTATACAATGAAAGCAAATCAATACGCTATTACAGGCGTTGCAGATGATACAAATGTAGCAAAAGTGAGTCTTGTAGGTGTGGAAAATATTCCAGGTGTGGCACACCAAGTGTTCCAAGCCTTGGCAAATAAGAGTATCGACGTAGACATGATTGTACAAAGCATCCGTACTACAGATGACAAACGTACAGACATCGTATTTACCATTACACGTGATGATGTGAACTTAGCGAAACAAGTGCTTGAAGAACTTGGTCAATCCATGTCTATCGAAGAGTGCGTGATCAACGAAAATATGGCGAAAGTATCCATCGTTGGTGCGGGTATGTTGGGTCAACCAGGGGTAGCAGCGAAAATGTTCGGTATCCTATCCGATGAAGGTGTAAATATTGAGATTATCAGCACTTCTGAAATTAGTATTTCTTGCCTTATCGGAGAAGAACATATCAAAACAGCGGTACGCGCGATTCACGATAAATTAGTATTAGACGGTAGAGGTTAAGTAACGACTAGAAAAGAAGGTATGGGAATGAATGATAAGAAAAAGGAACGATATATACAATTAGGGCTCTTGAGCGGACTCGTGGCACTAGGACTACTAATATACATCCTTGTTCCTGGTTTCTATGATGACATGTGGGAATTGGCCCTATCTGGCGATGTACAACGCATGGCAGAGGTCCTACAATCCTATGGCCCATGGGCAATGGTGATTAGTTTTGTTCTAGATGTGCTCATTAATGCGTTGGGATTTTTGCCATCCATCTTCTTTTCCACAGCCAATGGATTGCTGTTTGGTGTAGTGCCAGGGATTATTATCTCTTGGCTAGCAGAAACGATGGGTGTAGTACTGAGCTTTATGATTATGCGCTACATCTTGCGAGATACGGCGCATAAGGTCATTGAGAAGAGCGAGTTTTTACTGAAAGTCGATGACTTTAGTGGTAAAAATGGTTTAGTTATGATGCTCTTTGCTAGATCTATACCATATTTTCCAAGTGGTATCATCACAGCTTTAGGAGCTATTAGCCAAATCTCATTACGAGATTATATCATCGCTAACTTGGTGGGGAAACTACCTTCTACAGCCTTAGAAGTTATCGTTGGTCACGATGCGGTGCTATTACAAGATAACTTAGGACGCTTAACCGTGGTGATACTCATTGCGTCGGTTATCTACTTCTTATTGTGGAAGGGATACCAGCGGTGGGTGAAAGGTCGATAAGAGTATCTTGTGTCGGTGGAAAGGTCGAGTGAGCCCACCCGGTATATACTAAGACAATATAATATATAGTCGTGAAAGATTATAAGACATACGAAGAGGAACGTTGATTGAAAGTGATCAACGTTCCTCTTTTGCTGTATGAAATGAGTATAGTGAATGTAATTCTACGACAACCTGGTATTTAGCATCAATATATACAACTTAATATCAATAAATAGTTGCAAAAATACTACTTCTTTTTGACTATTACTTGCTAGTAGGCTATAATAATCTAGATACATAGTCTTTAATTGAAACTTTCCACATATAAGGAGTTGAGATAGTTGTTAGGTTTTATACAAAAACTATTAGGCAATAAAAATGCAAAAGAAATTAAACGGATTCGATCCATTGTTGAAGAGATTAATGGGTTGGAGCCAGAATTGTTATCTTTGAGTGATACTTCTTTGCGCGCAAAGACAGAGGAGTTCAAAGATAGATTGGCAAAAGGCGAAACATTAGATGATATTTTACCAGAAGCATTTGCTGTGGTTCGTGAGGCATCCAAACGTGTATTGGGGATGCGTCACTTCGACGTGCAAATGATCGGTGGTATTGTGTTGCACCGTGGCAATATTGCAGAAATGCGTACTGGCGAAGGTAAAACATTAGTAGCGACCTTACCGGTATATTTAAATGCCCTATCTGGCAAAGGTGTGCACGTAGTAACGGTCAACGATTACCTAGCAAAACGTGACAGCGAATGGATGGGACGTTTATATAATTTCCTAGGTTTATCTACGGGCTTAATCGTAGCTGGTTTAGATTACGACCAACGGAAACAATCCTATGGCGCAGATATTACATACGGTACTAATAATGAGTTCGGCTTTGATTATTTGCGTGATAACATGGTTGTCCATGCAGATCAAATGGTACAACGTCCATTGAACTATGCCATCGTCGATGAAGTGGACTCCATTTTAATCGATGAAGCACGTACACCGCTGATTATTTCTGGCCCAGGGGAACGCTCTACAGAACGCTATTATGAATTAGCAAAAGTAGTGCCTCACTTGGTGAAAGACGAAGATTATACGATCGATGAAAAACAAAAAACGATTGCTCCTACAGAAGAAGGGATTGCAAAAGTTGAAAAAATGTTGCAAATCGAAAACTTGTATGATTCTTCTAACCTAGAATTGAATCACTTGTTAAGTGCCTCTCTTCGTGCGTATGCCATGATGGAACGAGATAAAGATTATGTCGTAAAAGATGGCGAAGTTGTTATTGTTGACGAATTTACTGGCCGTTTAATGTTCGGTCGTCGTTATTCTGATGGTTTACACCAAGCGATTGAGGCAAAAGAAGGCTTACGTGTAGAACGTGAAAGCCAAACGCTAGCATCCATTACATTCCAAAACTATTTCCGTATGTATGAAAAATTGTCTGGTATGACGGGTACAGCGAAAACAGAAGAACAAGAGTTTAACAATATTTACGGTTTAGAAGTATACGAAATTCCACCAAATAAAGTGTTGGCGCGTGTAGATATGCCTGACTTAATCTTTAAAACAAAAGATGCTAAATATCGTGCTGTGGTTCGTGATGTAGTGGAACGTCATAAAACAGGTCAACCAATCTTAGTGGGTACTACGTCCATTACGCAATCTGAAATGCTTAGCGATATGTTGACGAAAGCTGGTGTACCGCATAATGTATTGAATGCGAAACATCATGAACAGGAAGCGGAAATTGTTGCTAATGCAGGTCAGTATGGCATGGTAACAATTGCCACTAACATGGCAGGTCGTGGTACAGATATCTCTTTAGGAGATGGGGTAGCTGAACTAGGAGGTTTACATATCTTAGGTACTGAGCGACATGAAAGCCGTCGTATCGACAATCAGTTACGCGGTCGTTCTGGACGTCAAGGGGACAATGGTTCCTCGCAATTCTTCCTATCTTTGGAAGATGATTTAATGCGTATTTTCGGCGCAGATAATATTGCTGGCATGATGGATAAATTAGGTATGGAAGAAGATGAGCCAATTGAGCATTCTTTAATTACTAAATCCATCGAACGAGCACAGAAAAAAGTAGAAAATCATAACTTTAATATTCGTAAGTATATCTTAGAATATGACGATGTTATGAATCAACAACGGGAAGTATTATACGGACAACGTCGTTTGATCTTGAATAACCAATCCTTACGTGAAACAATCTTGCACATGGTTGACAATTTGATTATTAACTCTATGAATCAATATGCAGATGAAAAACTATATCCAGAAGAATGGAACTATGAAGGTTTGCTAAAACATTTAGAAATTTACTTCTTAGAACCGGGCATGTTGACAGTGGAGCAAATGGAAGAATATGGTCGTGCGGAGCTGCAAGAGCATTTAATCGATATTGCTCACCGTGAGTATGAAAAACGTGAATCCTTATTTGGGGAAGCCAATATGCGTGAGCTTGAAAAAGCAATCATGCTTAAAGTGGTGGACAGCAAATGGATGGAACATTTGGATGCCATGGATATGTTAAAAGAAGGGATTGGCCTACGTGCTTATGGACAAAAAAATCCATTAGTAGAATACAAATTCGAGGCCTATGACATGTTTGAAAGTATGAAAGAAGCTATTACGGATGAAACAATAATGTATTTATACCGTATCCAAATTAATGTGGAAACAATAGCAGAAGAACCGGTTGATCATCTAGCTGATGCTAAGACCCACCATGAAGACGTGTTGGAACCACAAAACGTAGACTAGACTTTCATGGCCACGCAGCGAGGTGATACATCTCCTGTGCGGCCATTTGTTGTATAGAATGATAGAAAGAGGTGAATAAATTGTTAGAAGACTTAAAAGGTCCTATCGACAATTTAGAGGAGCGTATTTTTGGAATGAGGGATTCACTTTAACATCGCTCAAAAAGAAGAACGTATATTAACATTAGATATAAAAATGAGTGATCCTGATTTTTGGAATAATCCAGATTCAGCGCGAGATATTTCCCAAGAGGCAACACAATTAAAAGATGCCGTAGAGGGATATAAAAAACTTGTGACAGACATTGAAGAAGCAAAGCTCATGTTAGAAATGGCCATCGATGAGGAAGATGCATCTATGGAAAGTGAACTGACTGCTATGGTAGAACAGTTGACTCATGAAGTAGAGCATCGTGAAGTATTACTTCTATTAAGTGGTGAATACGATAAGAACAATGCCATCCTTACATTCCATGCTGGTGCGGGTGGTACAGAGGCTCAAGACTGGTGCTCCATGTTGATTCGTATGTATTTGCGTTGGGCAGAAAAACAAGGTTACAGCATTTCTCTTATGGATGAACAAGTAGGAGACGAAGCGGGTATTAAAAGTGCCACATTCCTCATCAAAGGGGAAAATGCGTTTGGTTATATGAAATCTGAAAAAGGCGTACATCGTTTAGTTCGTATTTCTCCGTTTGATTCTGCCGCGCGCCGTCATACCTCATTCTGTGCCGTTGATGTGATGCCTGAAATTGATGAAACTGTTGAAATCAATCTTGATATGAAAGATGTACAAGTGGATACGTACCGTGCCAGCGGTGCGGGTGGACAGCACATCAACAAAACGGACTCTGCTGTGCGTATGACACATACGCCGACAGGCATTGTCGTACAATGTCAAAGCGAACGTTCACAAATTCAAAATAGAGAGCAATGTTTAAAATTATTGCGGGCGAAACTATTTGAATTAGAATTAGAAAAACAAGCTGAATTGAAGGAACAATTAGGTGGTACCTATCAAGCTATTGAATGGGGTAGCCAAATTCGATCCTATGTATTCCATCCATACAATATGGTAAAAGATCATCGTACTAGCGTAGAAACAGGTAATGTACAAGCGGTTATGGATGGCAACTTAGATCAATTTATGGAAGGGTTCTTGAAGAAAGAAGCAAATTTAACAATATAATGGAGTGACCGTGAGAAATTTCTTTTTAAAAACAATAGTATTTGTCCTCATACTAGGGGGTATAGTGATAGGAGGCTCATCCTTTTTGTTACCTACTCTTGTGAGTCATGAAGTAGAATCAAGGTTGGAAAGCGCTTTACATCCAGAAGCACAGTCCATGCGCGTTGAATCTTCTCCAGGATTCAAGCTGGCATTGGGTGAGATTGATTCATTTCGAGGTTCTTTAGATGGGGTTACCTTAGGTAAACTGAAAGTACAGCGCTTAACATTTGACCTACGTCAAATCCAGATTGAGCCTAAAGAACTATTCTTTGATCAACAACTGCGCTTTACTAGTTTTGGACAAGGACATATTGAAGGCGTTATCCATCAAGATGATTTAAAACGATATATTGAACAACATTTATCCAGTTCCAGCGCGAAAGGGTTAACTATTGAAACTGTAGAGATTTCTGGTCGTGGCATTGTAATGGGTGGTCGCATCGATGTAGGAGGCTTCCTCTCTGGTAAGGTAACTATCCAAGGTCGATTGGAAATTGAAGGCAATACGTTGCAATTTGCTACAGAAAAGTTGTCCATTGGCGGAGCTAGTTTACATCGATTATCTAGTGGTGCGGTGAAATCGATTCCTCTCTATGACTTTGGGAGGTTCCCGATTCCTGTTCAATTGGATCGCGTAGAAACAGGGCGTGAAGAAATTCATGTATTTGTGCATCCTGTGGCACAATAGGAGGGCTTATGAAATTAAAGACAATATCTATTTACACATGGATTTTATTGGCCTTTCTGGGTGTGGGCATTGTGAGTGGCCTTCTATTGGTGAAAGAACGACATCGCATCGAGGCACAGCAAGAGCAGATTGAAAACATCATTGATTATGATGGATTACTTCGTGCTAATGCCTATGAGAAACGTTCCTTGCCAGAGGCTGTAGCAGCGGCTAAAGAATCCGGTATTACGGCATTAGCGATTTATGATAGAACTCTGCAAAAAGAAAAAGATGCAGGTCATATTCATATGTATACGTCCAATGATTTACAGCAGTTACAAGTGGAAGGTACACAGCCAGGTATGACCTATGTGGGTGTCATTCCTGGTAAGGAAGCTTACTTTCAAGAGGTACAGGAAGATTTACTGCGCCGCTTAGGTAAGGATAAAGTCACTGTATTGCAAACATCCTTGGGTCCTATTCTAGGGTTAGCATTACCAAGTGATTCTTTAAAAGATATGAACTTGGGAATTTCTAAATTACAAGCTCAAGAAGTGGCGAACCTTGGATTCCATGTCGTTGTACGTCCAACGAACTATAAAGGTGTCACAGTGGAAGATGTGGATCATGTGTTCCAACGAATTGAAGGCGTTCCTAATGTAACTGGCATGGTCTTTGTAGGGAAAGAAGCCTTAGGCTATCCACTGCATGTAGATCGTACCTTAGAGCAACTTGAGGCACATCATATTCCAGTGGTAGGCATTGAGGCCGTGAATCAATTACAATATTTTCCACAAGCTGGTTTCCTAGAAATGGCGAATGCCAATCACTATAAAGTAGGCAGATTGTACACTGTATCAAAAGAAGAAGTTCGTAAGCTTACACCAGGTGAGTTAATTCAATGGTTCTACATCAGTGATATTGAACGAAATATCCGATACAACTTGTTCCCAATTTATGAACAAGGGGTAGATAATCGAACAGCCTTAGAAACGACATTATTTGTAACGAAACAAGTGACAGATAAGTTAGAAGCTCGTGGTTTTACCACAGGGGAAGCCTCTATCTATCCAGTGTATACGCCGAACACCTTGTTGCGATTGTTAACAATGACTGGTGTGATTAGCTTGGCTACGTTAACATTAGGACAATTTGTACGTCTGTGCAAACCATATTTACTAGGTCTCTTCGCACTGGGTAGTATCGGTTCTGTTGGCATCTTTATGATGACAACAGGTACAAAAATTATGTCGGCTTGGGCATTGGTGGCAGCTATATCTGCGCCAGTACTGGCGATGACGATGATCTTTGATTGTTGGTCGAAGCGGAACCATGTAGGCTTGTCCCCTTGGAGAAGTACTATAGAGTCTGTCATATATCTTGTGGTAGCAGCTTTGATTGCAGCCATTGGCGGCATCAGTATTGCAGCTATGTTAGGTAGCACACAGTTCTTTATGGAATTTGCTTTATTCCATGGTGTAAAATTAACCTTTGTGGCGCCAGTCGTATTGACAGCGATTGCCTATTTACAACGGTTTCCAATTTGGAAGGGCAGAACTATTTCTTCGGTGAAAGATATAAGATCTTTCATTACAGAATTTGTACAAATTGATATTAAAGTCTATAGTCTATTAATTCTTGGAGCTTTAGCGGTGGTAGCCTATGTCTTTGTAGGCCGTAGCGGACATACAGCAGGTGTACCAGTACCGTCTTGGGAATTGGCGTTACGCAGATTTTTAGAAAACACCATGTATGCACGACCTCGTGAAAAAGAATTTTTAATTGGTCATCCAGCATTTATGTTAGCTGCCTATGCCGTAGGACGTCGCATTCCCATGGTATTGCATTTTGCTTTATCCGTAGGGGCTGTCATTGGTATTGCATCTATGGTAGAAACATTCTGTCATTTGCGTACACCAGTGTATATGTCTATCGCTCGTGGCTATGATGGATTACTATTAGGTATCGTCATCGGTTTAGTTGCGATTATAGCGGTACGTTTCATCGGCTATGGTATTCGTTGGTTCCAAGGGCGAGGTGAAAGCCATGTGTAAGATACTCATTTCCGGCTATTATGGATTTGGTAATGCCGGAGATGAAGCCTTATTGAGTTCTATTTTACAAGCGTTACTTGAATTAGAACCAAAGGCTGATATTACGGTAATCTCCGGAAACCCTACAGAAACAATGAGCACCCACAAGGTGAAAGCCATTGGACGCTTTGATATGTGGAAGATATACCAAGCTGTGTCCGCTTGCGATATGCTCATCAGTGGCGGTGGTAGTTTGTTACAAGATGTAACAAGTGCTCGTAGTTTGTATTATTATTTGAGCATTATCGCCTTAGCGAATACATTGGGAAAACGAGTGATGATTTATGCCCAAGGTATTGGACCTTTGAGAAAATCCTTGGCTCGTACCACGGTGGGGCGTGTCTTGAATCAAGTATCTCAGATTACCGTACGGGACCATGCCTCAAAAGAAGAGCTACTTTCACTAGGCATACATGATGTACCGATTACAGTGACGGCTGATGCCGTACTGGGAATGCATCCAATAGATACCACGGTGGGCTCTAAGATATTAGAGTCCTATGGGGTGACGATGGATCGACCGATTGTGGGAGTATCTGTACGTTCTTGGAAAGATTGCAGAGACTACCAAAGTACATTGGCAGAGGCTCTCGACCAAATCCAGATGACTAAGGATGCACAGATTGTCTTTATTCCTATGCAACATCGAGAAGACACGACAGAAGCAGAATCTATTGCGAAACAGATGAACACAAAGTCTACGGTTCTAGCTGATGCGTATAGTACTACGGAGTTATTGGGTCTCAGCGGTTCTGTAGATGTCATGATAGGTGTACGACTCCATGCATTAGTATTTAGTGCCTTAATGGAAACGCCTTGCTTGGGAATCTCCTATGATCCTAAAATTTTAAACTTTCTTCATATGATTGGCGAACTGCCAGTAGGTGATTTACATACATTAGAAGTAACACCTATTGTGAAGCGTACGGTAGAAACTTTGGAACGAAGTACTTTTACAGAAACTGTGCTAGAAAACATCCATGAACTACGAAGAAATGCATTAGAGAATGCCCGCATTGCCATTGGCATGCTGCATGATAAATAATTTACCTTAGAATTGTGTATAACACGGGAGGGTATAGTATGTTAACACTTGAACAAAAACAATTGATACAAGAAAAAGCAAAAGCGATTCGTGTAAACATCGTGAAAGCAGTTACAGCAGCAAAATCTGGTCATCCAGGTGGCTCCTTATCCATTGCTGATGTGATGAGCTTGTTGTACTTTCAAGAAATGAATGTAAATCCAAATGAGCCAAAAGATCCGAACCGCGATCGTTTTGTCTTATCTAAAGGACATGCTGCACCAGCTCTATATGCTACATTAGCAGAAAAAGGGTTCTTTCCAACGGAAGAATTACTAAACTTGCGTAAAATTGACCATATCTTGCAAGGTCATCCAGACATGAAATACATTCCAGGTGTAGATATGTCTACTGGTTCCTTGGGACAAGGTATTTCCGCAGCATGCGGTATGGCATTGGCAGGTAAAATTGATGGAGCCTCCTACCGTGTGTACTCCGTATTAGGTGATGGAGAATTAGAAGAAGGACAAGTTTGGGAAGCAGCGATGTTTGCAGCTCATTACAAATTGTCCAACTTGACAGCGTTTGTAGATTTTAATGGATTACAAATTGACGGTGACATTACAAAAGTTATGAGTCCATTACCAATTGATGAAAAATTCAAAGCTTTTGGTTGGCATGTTATCGTGGTAGATGGTCATGACTTAGATGCCTTACATGCAGCAGTTACAGAAGCAAAAGCAACGACAGATAAACCGACTATGGTGATTATGAATACTGTCAAAGGCAAAGGTGTACAGGCTATGGAAGGCCAAGCAGGCTGGCATGGTAAAGCGCCATCTCAAGAAGAATGTGACAAATTTGTAGCGGAATTGTTGGAGGTGTAATCATGGGAAAAGCGACTCGTGAAGCATATGGTGCAGCCTTAGTTAAAGTGGGTGCCACTCATAAAGATGTTGTTGTATTAGATGCAGATTTATCCAAATCTACCAAAACTGATGAATTTAAAAAAGTATATCCTGAGCGATTCTTTAATGTAGGGATTGCAGAACAAAACTTAATTTCTGTAGGCGCTGGCTTAGCAGCTGCAGGGAAAGTACCATTTGTATCCTCCTTTGCTATGTTTGCGACAGGTCGTGCTTTTGAACAAGTGCGCAACGCTGTATGTTATCCCAAATTAAATGTGAAAGTTTGCGCGACTCATGCAGGGATTACTGTTGGTGAAGACGGTGCGACACACCAAAGTTTAGAAGATATTTCTTGTATGCGCACATTACCGAATATGACTGTTGTGGTGCCAGCCGATGCAGCAGAAACAGAAGCTGTTATTGCTTGGGCAGCAGAGTATCATGGTCCTGTGTACGTGCGTTTAGGTCGTGCCGGTGTAGAAGATGTAACTCCAGATGGCTACACATTTGTGCCTGGTAAATCTCAACAATTACGTGACGGTAAAGAGGCTACTATCATTGCTTGTGGTGCCTTAGTGGGTCCAGCAGTGGAAGCGGCAACTACTCTAGAGGCAGAAGGTATTTCTGTGCGTGTCATCAACATGGCATCCATTAAACCTATCGATGTAGAGGCCATTGTAAAAGCAGCGAAAGAAACTGGTCTGTTGATTACAGCTGAAGAACATAATGTAATCGGTGGTTTAGGCAGTGCTGTGGCAGAAGTTGTAGTAAAAGAATGCCCAGTACCAATGGAATTTGTCGGTGTAAAAGATACCTTTGGTGAGTCTGGTACACCGAAAGAATTGATGGCAAAATATGGATTAACAGCAACTGATATTATAGCAGCTACCAAACGAGGTCTAGAGCGAAAATAGGAAGGAAATGATAGAATGATAGAATTTAGAAATGTCCATAAAGTATACGACAATGGGTCTGTTGCTTTAGAGGATGTATCGATTCATATTGAAAAAGGAGAATTCGTATTAGTCTGTGGGCATTCTGGAGCAGGTAAATCAACATTTATTAAGTTACTTTCACATGAAGTCACACCAGATTCTGGAACTGTTATTGTGAATGATGTTGATGTAACACGTATCAAATCTAGTAAAGTACCGTACTTGCGTAGAAAGTTAGGTATTGTATTCCAAGATTTCCGATTATTACCATCAAAAACAGTATTTGAAAATATTGCTTTCGCCTTAGAAGTTATCGAGGAAAAACCGAAAGTAATTAAAGAGAAAGTTTTAAATGTATTAGAATTGGTTGGATTGAGCGATAAAGCCAATGATTTACCGCAGGATTTGAGCGGTGGGGAACAACAACGGGTAGCCATTGCTAGAGCCATTGTAAATAAACCATTGGTGTTAATTGCGGATGAACCGACAGGGAATTTGGATCCACAAACGAGCCGTGATATTTCTGACCTTTTCAAAGCCATCAATAACTCTGGTACTACTGTAGTGATGGTAACACATGATATGGATATGGTGTCCTATCTGAACAAACGAGTGATTGCCTTAGAAGGTGGTCGAGTTGTGAGTGATCAAATGAGAGGGGCCGCATTCCATGAAAATTAGAACCTTTAAGTATTATATTAAAGAAGCCGTTAAATCCATGCGCCGCAATGGATTGATGTCCTTGGCATCTATCTCCACTGTTACATTGTCCTTGTTTATCTTGGGCGTGTTTGCTTGTGGTGTGGTGAATCTTAACAATTTGGCATCTCACCTAGAGAGCCAAGTGCAAATTAGCATCTATTTGAAAGATAATTTAACAACACCGCAAGTGATGGAATTAGGCAAAAAGCTAAAAGCCTTGCCAGAGCTGAAAGAAATTGAATTTGTCACAAAAGATGAAGCTATGAAACGCTTTAAAGAGCGGTTAGGGGAGCAACAACAATTAGTAGATTCCCTAGATGGACATAACCCATTACCAACGTCTTATGTGTTGACATTCAATACTCCAGACCAAGTGAAATCCACAGCGGAAGTGGTGTCTAAATACCCAGAAGTAGAAAGTGCCCATTACGGACAAGATGTAATCGAGCAAATTTTTGAAGTGACAAAAATTATCCGTATCGGCGGCATTGTGCTTATTGCTTTCTTAGCAGGAGCAACTTTGTTTATTATTTCCAATACAATTCGTTTGACTGTGTTTGCTCGTCGTAAAGAAATTGGAATCATGAAATACGTTGGTGCTACGAACTGGTTTATCCGTTGGCCATTCGTGTTAGAAGGTATGTTCTTAGGCGCTATCGGTGGTGCTATTGCAGGTGTTGCGACATGGCAATTCTATCGCTATATCACAATGGAAGTGATTGCTAACTTTGCTTTTATGCCATTGGTGCCAATGATGCCGTTTATCTATGAACTATCTCTTGGATTAGTTGGAATAGGCGTGATTGTAGGTGCTATTGGTAGTACCATTTCGTTAAAACAATATATGAAAGTGTAGGAATGATGAAGAAAAAAACAGTAACACTAGTAACTAGTTTACTATGCGGTTCTATCATGATGGCTACACCGTACTGGTATCAGGCACAAGATGAAGACTTAACGAATCAATTGTCAAATATTCAACAACAAATGACAAATGAAGCGAATAAAAAGTCTGAAGCGGAAAAAACGATTGGTACCGTATATGAACAGTTACATACTATACAAATTGATTTGGATACTGCTACTGCGGAATTAAAACAAGTGCAGGCAGACCGGATTCAATTAGATAAAGACATTACAAAAACAGAGGCAGAATTAAAAGCAGCACAAGCTCGCTTGCAGTCTCGTGAAAAAGTATTCTACAAACGGGTGCGAGACATTTATATTAACGGCCGTTTAAGCTACTTGGATGTAGTGGTTGGTTCTAAAGACTTTAGTGACTTTGCAAACCGTATGGAAATGTTGAAACGCATTTTGCAATCCGATATGGATTTAATCAACACCATTAAAACAGAGCGAGAAGAAATTGCTAGTAAAAAAGCTAAGTTAGAGGAAGATCGTGCAAAAGTACTAGAGCTTGAAAAAGTAGCACAAGAAAAGCAAAACTTGATTAATCAGAAAAAAGCAGAACGTCAAGCTGTCTTAGAACGGGCTATGAATGACCGAGATACAGCGGAACGTGCTTATAATGAGTTAATGGCATCCTCCGCAAGTATTACAGCGATGTTGCAACAACGTGCGGCAGAACGTGCAGCAGCGGCAGCAGCGGCTGCTAGCCAAGGCGGTGGTGGCGGTGGTGCTACATGGGTACAAGGTACTGGACAATTAGCAGCACCAGTTGTGGCCCCTATTACATCTGACTTTGGTTGGCGTATTCATCCAATCTATGGCACACGTCGTTTGCATGCAGGTACTGACTTTGGTGTGGATGAAGGAACACCAGTACACGCAGCAGATGGTGGTGTTGTTGTAGAAGCTGGCTGGGTTAGTGGCTATGGCTATACAGTCATCATTGACCATGGCAATGGTATGTCTACGTTATATGCTCATAATAGTGATGTAGCGGTAAGCCCTGGACAGACGGTATCAAAAGGTCAAGTAGTTTCCTACTCAGGTAACACAGGTGGTTCCACAGGTCCACACCTTCATTTCGAGGTGCGTATTAACGGGGAACCAACAGATCCAATGGGATACTTATAGAGGAGACTATGGAAGATAAAGAAAAACAATCTATCTGGAAACGGATTAAAGAAATTTTCTACAGTATCTTTGTAGAAAATAACGAGTCCAGCGATGACAAAGAATGGGAATGGAAATCAACTTTCAAAACTGCGGTACTAGCAATTATTGGGGGTATTCTTACAATTTTCGTTGTTTTGACCGGTGCGTTTTGGTATATTTCTGGGTCTCCGTTGGGGATTGCTAAATTTGGGTATACCTATTACATCACCACTCAATGGGCTATGGATCCACCAGCAAAAGAAGAATTGTTTGTGAATATGCTGAAAGGACTAGTCAAAGGGACTCATGATAAACACACCACGTATTTAGATAAAGATGATATGAAAGAATTAGAGATGCATACATCTTCCTCCTATAGTGGAATCGGTTTATTATTGGATTTCTCTGATGGTAAAATTTTAAAAGTA
Source organism: uncultured Veillonella sp. (assembly GCA_963544145.1). GTDB lineage: Bacteria > Bacillota > Negativicutes > Veillonellales > Veillonellaceae > F0422. The sequence goes on along the minus strand of CAUUEA010000008.1, from coordinate 12,221 downwards.
GGCGCTACGATGGAAGGGCAGCCAGCAGAAGCAGCAGGCCTTCAAAAAGGAGACCAAATTCTTGCTATTGATGGCACAGCTGTGTCTGATATCGAAAAAGAAGACGTAGCCAATCATATTCGAGGAGAAGAAGGTACATTTGTAGTACTTACTATCCTTCGCAATGGAGAAGAACAAGAAGTTTCCATTGAACGAAAAACGATTGTCATGCCTACCGTAAAAGCTCAAATGCTAGTTGATGATGTGGGCTATATTCGGGTCACTCAATTTGCAGAAAAAACAGTAGATGAGTTTACGAAGGCCTATGAGGACCTGCAATCTAAAGGGATGAAACGGTTAGTCCTAGACTTACGTGATAATCCGGGTGGTTTAATCACTACGGCTCATGGTATAGGGCAATATTTGGTGCCGAAAGGACCGATTGTAACAGTACAAACGAGACGTGGGAAAACTACAGCCTATATGTCTAGAGGAGAATATCCTCTCATTCCATTAGTTGTATTGATTAATGGTAATTCTGCAAGTGCCTCAGAAATTATTGCTGGTGCTGTGCAAGATACAAAATCCGGTACCATTGTAGGTACAAAAAGTTATGGCAAAGGTACTGTGCAGAGCGTAGTACAGGGCCTTGACGGAGAAGGTATAAAGGTTACTATCGCTCGCTATCATACACCAAATGATAGAGTCATTGATGGTATTGGTATTGAACCAGATGAAGTTGTGGAGCCGTCCAAAACAAACTCTGAAGAGGATGTGCAAATGGAACGTGCTATTGAAATTGTAAGAACTCTATGATACAGCGGCTTCGGCCGCTCTATCTATAGGGCTAGAGGAAAAAAATATGTTTATAGATCGTGCCCGTATATTAGTAAAAGCGGGAGATGGCGGTAACGGTATGAGTAGTTTCCGTCGAGAAAAATATGTGCCACAAGGGGGACCGAATGGTGGCGATGGCGGTAAAGGTGCCGACATCATTTTAAAAGCTGACAGAAATATCAATACACTTGTTGATTTTAGATATAAACGTCAATTTAAAGGCGATACCGGCGGTGCTGGACAAAGTGCCAACAAGCATGGCCGTGGTGCTGAAAATTTAATTGTCTCTGTTCCATTAGGAACGACGGTAACTGATGAAGAGTCTGGCAAATTAATGGCTGACTTGGTGGAAGATGGACAAACTTACATGGTCGCTAAAGGTGGACGTGGTGGTCGTGGTAATGCTCGCTTTCAAACAAGTGCTAACCGTGTACCAACCTTTGCTGAAAAAGGTGAACCTGGTGAAGAACGTTGGTTGAATTTGGAACTAAAAGTGTTGGCTGATGTGGGATTATTGGGTTACCCAAGTGTGGGTAAATCCTCTATTATCCGCAAAGTGTCTTCTGCAAAACCAGAAGTAGCTGCGTACCACTTTACTACATTAACTCCAGTACTAGGGGTAGTATCAGTTGCACCAAGTAAAAGTTTCGTTATGGCAGATATTCCAGGGTTGATTGAAGGGGCTAGTGAAGGCATTGGTTTAGGACATTCCTTCTTGCGCCACGTAGAACGCAGTAACATTCTACTACATGTATTGGATGTATCTGGATTAGAAGGTCGTGACCCTATTGAAGACTTTCATAAAATCAACGAAGAGTTGGCAAAATATAGTGAAAAATTGAGCAAGAAAAAACAATTGATTGTATTGAATAAAACAGACTTGTTACAAGATGAAGAAACATTGCCAAGAGTGACAAAATATTTCGCGGATCAAGAGTACGAAGTATTTGCTGTCAATGCATTGACTGGAGAAGGGTTGCCAGCTTTAGTAGAACGTGCGTGGTACTATGTTGAAAATTACGTACCAGAGCCAGAAGTGGTGGATGATACTGTATACTATGAAGCAAAACCGGATACAGATTTCGTCATTACTCGTGGCGACGATGCATCGTATATTATTAGTGGCTCTCGTATTGAAAAATTGGTGGCTATGACAAATCTTGATGATGAACAAGCATTGCGAAGATTCCAAAAGATTTGGCGTTATATGGATTTAGATGGGGAATTGAAAAAACGTGGCATCCAGGATGGCGATGAAGTAGTCATCGGTGACCAACGATTTACATTCCATGATTAGGAGATAGAATGACAGGAAAACAAAAGCGATATTTACGTGCCTTAGCAAGCACCATGCCGGCAGTTGTGATGATCGGTAAAGGGGGATTGGAAGATCCTGTTATCGACAGTGCACGAGCTGCTATTACTAAACGTGAATTAATCAAAGTAAAAGTACTTAATAACTGCTTGGAGGATCCAAAAGAAATTTTACCTCACTTAGCAGACATGTTAGGAGCAGAGTTAGTACAAGTCATCGGACATAATGGTGTATTGTACAAAAAAGCAAAAGAACCAAAAATTGAGTTGCCAAGATAATCAATCCACATGAGGTGAAGCGATGAGAGAAGAGTTACGACAGGCGAAACGAGTGATCGTTAAAGTAGGAACAAGTTCATTAACGCATGCAAATGGACGCATCAACATTGATAAAATAGAAGTGTTAGTTCGTCAAATTTGTAATTTAGCTAATGCAGGGAAAGAAATGATTTTAGTTTCTTCTGGAGCTACTGCCGCCGGTCTTCCCTCATTGGGATTCACGTCTAGACCAGATGACATTGCGTTAAAACAAGCGGCTGCCTCTGTGGGGCAAGGAATTTTGTTGCACATGTATGAGAAGCTATTCGCTGAATATGGACACACGGTAGGACAAATTCTTGTAACTCGTGAAGATACGGTGAAACGCAGTCATTATCTGAATTTACGGAATACATTGACGGCCCTTATTGGGTTAGGTGTAATTCCTATTATTAATGAAAATGATGTAGTGGCTATTGATGAATTTAAAATCGGTGATAATGATACCTTATCGGCTAATATTGCTAGCATCATCGATGCAGATGCATTGATTATCTTGTCGGATATTGAAGGCCTATATACTGCGAATCCATCTACCGACCCTAATGCTACACTAATTCACGAAGTAGAGGCTCTTACGCCGTACATTTATGAAATTTCTGGAGGTGCAGGATCTTCCTTGGGCACAGGTGGTATGTATACGAAGATTCAAGCGGCCCATATTGCAACGAACTCCGGTGTACATATGGTGATTGCCTCTGGTGACCATCCAGATAGTATTAAAGCTATTATGAATGGAGAAGAACGAGGCACACACTTCTGGCCACACCGTGATGTACCACAAATTAAAAAGCGTTGGATGGCATTTGGCACACGTTTGCAAGGTACCATTCATGTAGATAAAGGATGCCGTGATGCAATACTTACCAATGGATCTAGTGTGTTACCAGTAGGTATTCTATCTGGGGAAGGTCAATTTGAAGAAGGAGATACCATTTCTATTGTTCACGATGGAGAAGAAATTGCCCGTGGCATTGTGAACTTTAATCTATCTGATTTGCTCAAGATTAAAGGACGTAAATCACAGGAGATTCCTAGTATACTAGGCGTTCGTGATACCTATCATGTAGTGGTGCATCGAGATAACTTAGTTGTCTTACGACAGGAGTAAATTATGAATCCATATACTGCATATTTTGAAAGCTTAGGCAAAGCAGCACGTTCGGCATCTATGGCAGGACAAGTACTGAGTACAGAAGATAAAAATCGTATCTTGGAACAGATTGCGTATGATTTGGAAACTGCTATACCAACGATTCTAGAAGCGAACGCCATAGATTGCTCCCAAGCTAAAGAGAATGGAGTTCCCTCTGTGATGATGGATCGACTTCGTTTGACAAAAGAACGCATCCAAGGTATTTGTGAGGGGGTTCGCCAAGTTGCTAAGTTACAAGACTCTATTGGTACCGTCTTAGAAAGTAGAACCTTGGACAATGGTTTACGTATTGAAAAACGGCAAATCCCTATCGGTGTGATTGGCATGATCTATGAAGCACGTCCAAATGTGACTGTGGATGCAGCGGCCTTAGCGATTAAAACAGGGAATGCTATCATTCTTCGTGGAGGTAAAGAAGCATACCATACGAGCGAGGCGATGGTACAAATTATGCAAGGCTCTTTAGAACTTTGTGGAGCTCCTAAAGAATTGGTTCAACTAGTATCCATTCTTGAGAGAGAAGCTGTCGGTGAACTCTTAGCACAACGGAAATGGATCGATGTGATGATTCCACGTGGAGGAGCAGGATTGATTCAATTCGTAGTGAACAATAGTAAAATTCCTGTAATCGAAACAGGTAGTGGTGTTGTTCATGGCTATGTGGATGTATCTGCTGATGAAACGATGGCATTACGGGTACTGGAAAATGCAAAACTGTCACGACCATCTGTATGTAATGCGATGGAAACGATTCTGTTACATGAAGCTAGATTACAAGACTTAGGCCCTAAGATTGTATCTATGTTGGAAGAAAAAGGCGTTGCCATCTATGGAGATACACAAATTCAAAGCTTATCTTCTCAGGTAAAACCGGCTGCGGATGACAATTGGTCAACAGAATATAATGACTATGTTGTGAACTTTAAAGTGGTATCTTCCATTGATGATGCCATTGCTCATATCAATACATTTGGTACGAAACATTCTGAAATGATTATTACAGAGGACCCAACACAGGCAGAACGATTTATGAACTTGGTGGATGCGTCTACAGTGTATGTGAACGCATCAACTCGATTTACAGATGGCTTTGAGTTTGGCTTAGGGGCTGAGATTGGCATTAGTACACAAAAGCTTCATGCCCGTGGGCCTATGGGACTAGATGCGTTGACAAGTTATAAATATTTCGTCTTTGGTCATGGACAGGTACGATGAAACTTGAGTATTTAAAAGCATACTTTCAGTATATGAAGTCGCCTAAAGGGGCTTATGAATGGAAGTCTTACTTCATCGTATTAGCCATACTAAGTATAGTATCTCTAGTGTGTATAGGGGCGTGGTTACATGGCAGATAAGAAAAAGAGAATTGGCATTTTAGGCGGCACCTTTAATCCTGTTCATCTAGGACACTTGATGATTGCAGAAATGGCGTCAGAAGCATTTGATTTGAATCGTGTTATTTTTGTACCTGCAAAGGAACCACCGCATAAAGAAACAGATGTAATTGATGCGAAATATCGCTTAGAAATGGTGCGAGCAGCAGTTTTGGATAACCCGAATTTTGTGGTCTCTGATGTAGAGATGAAACGAGAGGGAAAATCTTATACCATTGATACATTGCGGTATTTTCATGATGTGTATGGACCATCTACAGAATTTTTTTTCATCGCTGGCACAGATACGATTCAGAATTTGCCAACTTGGAAATATATTGAAGAACTCTTAGATATGTGTGAGTTCATCGGGGCCATCCGCCCTGGTGCTACTGACGACGTTGGTGAAAGCGTCACATGGCTTGGGCAACGAGGAGGGCGCATTCATATTTTAGAAGTGCCAGAAATGAAGCTATCTGCTACGGAATTGCGGTATCGATTGCGCCATGGCTTGTCTACTCGATATATGTTGCCGAGAACCGTGTACCAATATATTAAGGAACATAAGATATACAACACGTGAACGTGCAATCCATAACGATGAAGGCAAAGTTGTAGTACCCCATAGAAAGGTATAGGCTAGTGAAGGATACAATAACAATAGAAAAAGTACAACGTATTGTGGAAGGTCGGCTTTCACCAAAACGATTTGCACACACACTAGGTGTGGTAGATATGGCAAAACGATTAGCTAATCATTATGGAGCACCGGTGGAGCAAGTAGAAGTAGCAGCATTATTGCATGATGCTATGAAAGAAAGTCCTTTACAAGAGATGCAATCACTGGTGGTGAAGGCACAGATACCAGTGGATTCTGAGATGCTGAAAAATGGAGCTTTATTACATGGACCAGCAGGAGCTGCTTATGCTAAGTTAGAGCTACATATTCAAGATGAATCGATTTGTGAGGCGATTCGTGTTCATACATTAGGTAGCACACATATGAGTGTGTTGGATAAGATTATTTTTCTAGCAGATTATATCGAGCCGAATCGTGATTTTCCTGGTGTGGAAGAACTGCGCACGTTAGCATTTACAGATTTAAATGCTGCTGTTATCCGCGCCTATGATGGAACGATACGTCATTTGCTAGATCAAGGATTAAGCATACATGTGGATACGATTCGAGGTAGAAATAGTGTATTGTTAGAAAGGTCGGATGTATAAATGGATCAAAAGAGACGACGCAAACCACGTCGAAATGGACTGCGTTGGGGACGAATTATAGGAGCCATCATCCTCCTCATTGTAATTGTGGGATTGGCAGTGTGGGGCATACGCAGCGTAGTCAGTTCCGTATCACAATCTAGTACCACTAGCCAAGAATCGCATTCGTTGCCGGCTGTAACGAATACAACGCCTATGGACATGAGCTCTATTAAGACTTCCTACATGCTAGTGGTAGGTGTGGATAAAAGCCAACCACAACAAGCAGATGCATTATATGTAGTGGCTTTCAATTTAGATGCCAAAACGATGCAAATTATTGGTATACCTAGTAATAGTAAAATTATTAATCGTCATAATGAGGCACCACAACGAATTAATGATATCTATGCACAAGGCGGGATTGAATTGACGAAGGCCGTAGTGGAAGACATGTTCCATATCGTTATCCCTTATTATGCGGTGGTAGATCAAGACAGTTTCCAATCTATGATGAATATTTTTGGAACTCCAAGCTTATATGTGGAACAACCGATGGTTCATCGAGATGCAGTTTCTGGTGAAGTAGATATCAACATTCACCAAGGGTACCAAGATTTGACTAATGAGACAGCCTTTGGATATATGCGATTCATCAATGATGAAGGGGATACACTAGCACGGACTATGCATCAAGAGAGATTGCTAAAATCTATGTTGGAACGAGAACGTAATCATGTCAGTTTGGGAACGGCCTTTCGAGTATGGAGACAATGGAGCCATATTAGTACGAATGTGAGTACTTGGGATGGAGTTCGGTTTGTAACGAAAGTGATTGAATTCCCGAAAGACAAAGTGCGTTGGTATATCTTACCAGGCTCACCAGAAACGATAGATCATGTGGACTACTGGAATGTAGAACCAGTAGAGTTACAACAATTAGTAGGTATTACTGTGGGAGATATTCCAAGTGATGCAGAGGTGATTCCTGTGATTGGTGATACTCCAAAAGATGGTTCTAAGGATTCTTCCAAAGAAACTGGAAAACAATCAAAGGATAAGGACACAGAGGGCACCAAGGAGAAAACAGAGCCAGGAAGCCCTACAACAAGATAAGGAGTTAGAATGAAACAGAAACAAGATATTTTAGGAACGGTAAAACTATTAGCGCAAGCTGGATGTGATAAAAAAGGTGAAGATATTTCCATTATGGATATGGAAGGCCTTACAATGTTAGGAGATTATTTCTTAGTTGTTACAGCCAATAATGTGAAACATGCACAAAGTGTGGCAGATGCTATTGAAGATGCTGGTGCAGAACACGGTATGGCTGTATTACATCGTGAAGGCTATCGTGAAGGAGATTGGATTTTACTTGATTTTGGTGATGTCATTGCCCACGTATTCACTGGTGAATACCGTCATTTCTATGGATTAGAAGAATTGTGGAAGGATGCACCGAGAGAATCCTTTGAAGGAGTCTAATATGGCTAGTAGCTTATCAGAAAATACTATTGCTACGCTAAAGGTATTGCGTCAAAGTGATCAAGGGTCTTTTTTAGATGGTCAAACAGGCAATACAAATGATGATATTCTATTACATAAAGATCAACAAACTAGTGCTATTGCCATTGGTGATGAAGTCACTGTATTTCTTTACAAAGATCCCAAAGGTCGTTTGACAGCCAGTATGCGGTTACCCGCTATGAAGGAAGGTCAAATTGGCTATGTGGAGGTCATTAATACAACAAACTTTGGCTGTTTCGTAGAGGTGGGAACAGAACGGGGGATTTTCATGCCCCATGCAGAAATGCGTGGGCGCCCTCAAAATGGTGAAAAAGTTTGGGTTCGTCTATATAGTGATAAATCTGGTCGTCTAGCGGTGTCCATGGATGTAGATGATGCTATGCGCCGCGCCTCAAAACCTGCTACAGAGGCTAACATCGGTGGCATGGTGAAAGGCGCTATTTATAATATGACTAGCGAAGGGGCCTTTTTGATTACCCCTGAGCGATGGATTGCTTTTCTGCATCGCAGTGAAATGACGAAGCAACTAAAAGTTGGTGAGCTTATTGAAGGTCGCATTACCTTTAAACGTGATGATGGACGTATCAATATTTCGATGCGCCCTGTTAAAGAAGAGGCACTGGCTTCAGATGGTGCAAAAATTATGACCTACTTAGGCAATCGTCATGGACGTATGCCTTATGGTGATAGTACATCAGCGCCTATCATTAAAGATAAGTTCAATATTAGCAAGGCAGCTTTCAAACGTGCCTTAGGACATCTGATGAAAGCAGGACTCATTGTGCAAGAAGATGGGTGGACCCTCTTAACAGATAAGGGGCGAGCCACTCTACTAGAGGCGGATGAACAATCTGCTACTGTAGAGGAAACAAAATAGGGGGATATGTCATGAAAATTGTGGTAGTAGGTGCTGGTAAAGTAGGCTACTCCTTGGCACAACGATTGTCGCAAGACCAACATGATGTGTATGTCATTGAAAAAAATGGGGATCGCATTAAAAATTTAGAAAATAATTTAGATGTGAACTTGGTACAAGGTAATGGCAGCAGTATTTCTCTGCTACAGGAAATTGGTATTGCAGATATGGGGATGCTCATTGCCGTGACGGATTCAGATGAAGTCAACATGCTGGCTTGTATGCTAGGTAAGGCAGCTGGAATTCCTAAAACTATTGCACGAGTCCGTGATACAGAATATGATAGTGGTACTAATGCTTCCATTCGTGAACGGTTGGGCATCGATTTATTTATCAATCCAGAAATGGTTACTGCTCAAGAAATTTATAAAGTTTTAAAAACTCCGGCTGCCATAGATGTAGAAGATTTTGCCAGTGGTGCTGTACGGTTGGTGGAGTTTAAGATTCGGAACAATCTAAATGTTACAGGAATACCTTTGCGAAAATTGCAATTGCCTCCTAATGTGCTTGTAGTCGGAATTATGCGCGGTGGAGAAATGATTATACCTCATGGTGGAAGTACCTTGGAATACTTAGATAACGTCTTTTTTTTAGGCGCTAAAGAAAGTATTGATACGGTAGAAGAGTGGTTGAATGAAATTAGTCGTCCTACACAACGTGTGGTCATTATCGGTGCAGGTCTTATAGGGCGCAATCTTACCTTACTATTAGAAGCCGATGGATATGATGTGAAGGTTATCGAAAAGGATTTGGATCGTTGTGAGAAATTGGCATCACAAGTGAGTCGATCTATTATTATTCATGGAGATGGCACAGATATTGACTTATTGCAAGCAGAGGAAATTAGTGATAATGATGTGATTATTTGTTTAACAGATGATGATAAGTTAAATCTACTAGTGGCGCTCTTAGCAAAACACTTAGGGGTTCCCAAAACATTCGTTAGAGTGGGACGTTTAGAATATATTACACTGATGGAACAAGTTGGTATTGATGTGGTATTCTCTACTCGTTTATTAACATCTGGACAAATTTTACGGCTCATTAGAGAAGGGGAAAACTTAATTAATATTTCTACTTTTGAAGGCTCTAAAGCAGAAGCTATTGAAATAAGTATATCGAATCGTTCCTGTTTGATAAATCAATATTTAAAAGACTTGAAATTCCCAGGGAAATCACTAGTGGGAGCAGTAGTGCGCGATAATCGTACCATAGTACCAAAAGGAGATACGCAGTTACTGGAAGGTGATCATGTTATTATATTTACATTGCCAGAGTATGTGAATGCATTACTAGCCTATGTAAGTGGATAAGGTAGTACAAAAGGAGAAAGGAGAACACCTATGCGAATACAGAATATTATGCGGGTAGTGGGGCAAGTGTTGATTACACTAGCTCTCTTTATCTTAGTTCCTTTTTTCTTTGGTATCTTAGATGAAGGTACAGGATATTATTCATTCCCTGTAGCCAGTATGCTATCCGGTGCATTAGGAGGTGTATTCTACTATTATGGAACAAATACAGACTCCTATAGCTTGCGAGATGGTTTCTTAGTGGTTAGTTCAAGCTGGCTATTTGCAGCTATATTTTCGGCGCTGCCTTTTTATTTTAGTGGTATTTTTGACAATTTTGTTGATGCTTTATTTGAAGCGGTATCGGGAATCACTACTACCGGTGCTACTATGATTGACGATGTAAGTGCTCTACCGCGAACATTTATTTTGTGGCGAGGTTTGACAAATTGGATTGGTGGCATGGGTATGATTGTGCTGGTACTCTCCTTTTTACGAAATCTAGGAGCAGATGCAGCTCATTTTTTTGAAGCAGAAGCTTCTGTACCAAGACCAGGCATTGTATTGCCTAGAATTCGTTCTATTGCAGGGAATTTATTGCGCATTTATATGGTATTTACTATTGCTTGTTCTACTTTGTTATGGTTAGCCGGTGTAGATTTTTTTAAGGCTATTAATCTCGCTTTTGCAACGGTTGCCACTGGGGGATTGGCTCCTATGACTGGCGGGACCTTTGCCTATGCAGAGACGCCTATTGTATGCAGTATATTGATGGTATTCATGGTGTTAGCCGGAGGAAACTTTGCGATATATCAATCTGTTTGGCAAAAAGGTATTAAAGAAATTTGGCGTGATTTTGAATACCGTATGTATTTGATGACCCTCTGTATTGGTTCTGTACTAGTATTGATAGCACTCATTTTGGAAGCGGGAAGGTTAGATATATCTCATATTCTAGATTCCTTATTTACGTTGGTATCGATGCAAACGGGAACGGGTTTTGCCATTGTGGATTATAACCAATGGCCTAGTTTGGCGCAGATGGTACTATTCATGGGGACATTCTTTGGGGGATGCAGTGGATCCACGACAGGTGGTATTAAAATTATTCGGATTATTATTTTAGCTAAAAGCAGTATCCTACATTTGCGTAAAGCCATTCACCCTGATATGGTACAAATGGTACGATTAAATGGGCATGTACTACCGACTAAGTGGCTACATATGACACAACAGTTTTTCTTTTTCTATCTATTAATCTTTGGGATTTCCTCTGTCCTAATATCAACGACGGGATTGCCTATTGGTGATGTGTTAGGGATTGTTACTGGTACATTAGGAAACGTAGGTCTTGCATTTGGAACTTTGGGACCTACAGAAAGTTTAACGATTTTGTCTCCTTTTGCTAAAGTGGTATGTATAATAGATATGCTATTAGGTAGATTGGAGTTATTTACCCTTTTAGTGTTATTACATCCAGGATTCTGGAGAGGCTATTTTGCTAAAACAGGGAAAGGATATGGACGCCTACATGGATATCGTAAGAACACCTCAAGGTTTATATAAAACCAATTGCTACATACTGAAAGAAGGAGGACAGGCACTTGTCATCGATCCAGGATTTCACGGACAACGCATCATGAAAGAATTGCAGGATGTAGTGCCCGTAGGTATTGTATTGACCCATGGACATGCAGATCACATTTGTGCAGTAGATTCTCTTGTAGATACCTACCATATACCAGTGTACATGCATCCTGGAGATGAGGAATTATTAGTAGTAAAGCGCCGATTGCCATCAGGATATAAAGAACGATTTACTTCTCCCTATATTCCATTACATGAGGGACCTTTGCAGATAGGTCCTTTTTCTTTGAACATATGGGAAGTGCCGGGGCATAGTGCAGGTAGCGTATTGCTTGGGTACAGGCATATTCTGTTTACAGGGGATACATTATTTAAAGGAACTGTAGGGAAAGTAAATACTTATAATGGTGATGCAAAGGCTATGAAAAAGACGTTGCAAACAATTATGACCTTAGATCCATCCTATGTGATATACCCAGGACATGGTACAAGCACTACATTGGCACATGAATTAGTAACAAATCCCTATTTACTGGAAACCTGAGATAGAGACAATGTGTTCACAGTATTGAAGGGGTGTAGTTGATTATTTGCTTTTTAGGCAAGGTTTTAATACATTACAAAATCTTTATAAAAAATTATAAAAAATAGTTGACGAGAGATATGAAATAGGGTATACTAACAAAGTAGTCAATTGGCCCCGTGGTGTAGCGGTT
>CAUUEA010000007.1:0-55909 GCA_963544145.1 uncultured Veillonella sp. | reverse complement strand
AAATAACCCCTTCTCATATGTATTATTATGAAAAGGGGAAAGAACCGATAGAATATGTGCGTAGACCTTGCTAATATAGGTTATAGTAATTAGTTAAGGATGTATTAAAATAGTATAAACAATATAAAAGCTAGGCATACGGAGAAATGTGTGCCTAGTTTTTTATGTGTAGTTTGTATTTAAACATGTTTATAAGCTTGTATCATTGTTAGGTATATATTATAAATGAGCTTTTGAAGTGAAAGAAACTAAAAGAGGCATATACAGTGATATTTTAAGTAAAAGTACACTGTATATGCCTGTATTGTATTAGTAGATTATTATACGTTGAAGCGGAAATGTGTTACATCGCCATCTTTCATGATATAGTCTTTACCTTCTAGGCGAACAAGACCTTTTTCTTTGGCTGCATTTTGGCTACCGCAAGCTTCTAAATCATCAAAGGATACAATCTCTGCACGGATGAAGCCTTTTTCAATGTCGGAGTGGATTTTGCCAGCTGCTTGAGGGGCTTTTGTGCCTTCCACAATAGTCCATGCACGAGCTTCCATTTCGCCAGCTGTGAAGTAGTTAATTAAACCTAATAAGGAATAACTAGCTTTGATTAATTTTGTTAAGCCACTTTCCTCTAAGCCAAGGTCAGCTAGGAAAGCTGTTGCTTCTTCGTCGGATAATTCCGCAATTTCAGATTCGATGCGAGCAGATACAACCACAACACCAGAACCTTCTTTCGCTGCATATTCTTCTACTTGTTTCACAAATTCATTGCCAGAGTAGTCCGATACTTCATCTTCTCCTACGTTGGCTACATATAAAGATTTTTTTGCTGTCAATAATGTTAAATCTTTTAAAATATCTAATTCATCTTCTGTTAAGCCTTGGGCACGAACAGGGATGGCATCTCCTAATGCAGCAGATACTTTTTCTAAAATCGGAGCTTCCACACGAGCATCTTTATCGCCAGATTTTGCTAACTTAGCAATACGTTGTAAGCGTTTGTCTACACTTTCAAGATCAGCTAAGCAAAGTTCGGTGTTGATAATTTCAATATCGCGAACAGGATCTACGGAACCTGCTACATGTGTAATGTTAGGATCATCAAAACAACGAATAACTTGGGCGATGGCATCAACTTGGCGGATGTGGCTCAAGAATTTGTTGCCCAAACCTTCCCCTTTGGAAGCGCCAGCTACTAAGCCTGCGATGTCTACAAAGCGCATGGCAGCAGGTAAGATGCGTTTAGAACCGAACATCTCAGCCAACACAGCTAATCGAGCGTCTGGTACATCAACAACACCTACATTTGGTTCAATCGTACAGAATGGGTAGTTTGCCGCTTCTGCACCAGCTTTTGTAATAGCATTAAACAATGTACTTTTTCCGACATTTGGAAGGCCTACAATGCCTACTTCTAAATTTGTGCTCATGTGTGGGTAACTCCTTTGTTAATTGCGAAAAAATATCGAAGTAATATAAACGGTATGTATAATTTGTGATATACTATAAATAAGAGAGCTTCCAACGTGAGTTGGGCTCATCTCTTCCTACTCTGGGAGGAGGTGATACTATGACACCATTTGAAATCGCATCTTTACTGATACAGTTTGGAATGTTAGTTGTAGCAATTTTGACTTACCGTAAAAGTAAGTAAAATGCCTAACGATATAAGGTTTCGCGTACCTTAACACGTTAGGCATTTCGATTTTTGATACGTTTCGAGATGAGCCTAACGCCTAGTGCGCGTTGTGGGCTCTCTTTTTTACAGTCATAGTATACCATAATTGCATACTACCTGCCAATAGATTTATAGATAATGTGCACGTAATTCTTCAGCAGATTTTGGGGATAACCAAGCTGGTGCAATATCGAATACTGTAAAAGCACCACGGCCGCCATGTGCTGCTAAGCGATGTACGCCACGAGCAAATGCCACTAAAACAGCACCAGTGAACTCAGGGTTAGAATCTAATTGTAAGCCGAATTCGTAAATGTGTTTTGTACCTGTTGTAGTTTCGCCATTGCGGATCACAAGACCACCATGAGGGATGCCTTTGTGGTTGGCATCTAATTCTTCTTGGGAAATGAATGTCACCGTTGTTTCATAACCAACGAAGTAGTTAGGCATTGTTTTGATTTCGTTTTCAATGCGAGCTGCATCAGCGCCTTCTTCAAGCACTACATAGCATTCACGAAGGTGAGACGAAGTAGCTGTGACTTCTGGTGTTTCACCATTGCGGATAGCGGAGATGATTTCCTGTTTAGGCACAGTATATTGGCGAGCATCTGCGACGCCTTCGATGCGGCGGATCGCATCGGAATGACCTTGAGATACACCACGGCCCCAGAATGTGTAAGAATCGCCTTGTGGTAAGATACTTTCAGCGTACACACGTTGTAAAGAGAACATACCAGGGTCCCAACCGCAAGAGATTAAAGCGGCAGTGCCAGATTCTTGTGCTACTTTACGAACGTTTTCAAAATGCTCAGGAATACGAGCGTGTGTATCGAAGCTGTCGATAACATTGAAATGCGCTGCAATAGCAGGTGTTTGATCGATTAGGTCTGTAGCACTACCGCCGCATAATACCATTACGTCAATTTTGCCTTTGAAAGATTCTACTTCTTCCATCGTATAGCTAGGCACACCACTAACAGTTTGTAAACCAGAACGGCGAGAGAATACGCCTACTAATTCCATATCTGGTTGTAATGCTACAGCCGCTTCTACACCACGACCAAGGTTGCCGTATCCAACGATACCAATACGAATGTTGCTCATGTTACTTCCTTTCGTGAAAGTTGATACTTTCATTAAAACTATAACGAACTGTAATGAAAGATTACAGCATATGATGACATACAATAGAGGGAACAATACCCACCATTTTCACATGTATCATTATAGCGAAAAATTCCCATAGAGAAAAGGGGAATATTAAAATTGCAATGTTTTAATGCGATCTACAGCACGAATCGTATTTTCGCGGCTACCAAATGCAGTGAGACGTAGATAGCCTTCGCCTTCAGGACCAAAGCCGGAGCCAGGAGTGCTGACAATATGTACCTTTTCTAATAAGGTATCGAACAAGTCCCAGCTAGTCATGCCTTTCGGTGCTTGAATCCAAATGTATGGAGCATCGACGCCACCAAATACAGTAAGACCAATGGCTTCTAAGCCTTCGCGGATAATGCGAGCATTTTCCATATAGTAAGCAATGTGTTCTTTAATTTGTGCACGACCTTCAGGCGTATATACGGCAGCCGCACCACGTTGGATGATGTAAGGAACACCATTGAATTTTGTGGTTTGACGACGATTCCACATTGGATTTAGAGGAACACGTTTGCCTTCTGCATTCTTTGCAGTTACTTCATGAGGAACTACTGTGTACGCACAACGAGTACCAGTGAAGCCAGCTGTTTTAGAGAAAGAACGGAATTCGATAGCCACTTCACGAGCACCTTCAATTTCATAGATAGAACGAACGGTATCAGTAGAGGTGATGAAAGCTTCGTAAGCGGAGTCGAACATCAAGATAGCTTCGTTAGCTTTACACCATTGTACCCATTCTGCTAAACGAGCGCGGCTTAATACTGTGCCAGTTGGGTTGTTTGGGCAGCAAAGGTAGACGATGTCTACACGTTCTTTTGGGAAGTCTGGAGAGAAGTTGTTCTCAGCATTAGTTGGTAAGTATACCACTTTTTCATAGATGCCATCGATAGCTTTGCCAGTGCGACCGCCCATGACATTGGAGTCAAGGTATACAGGGTATACAGGATCAGTGATAGCGATGATATTATCTTCGGAGAAAATTTCTTGGATGTTGCCTACGTCAGATTTAGCGCCGTCGGATACGAAGATTTCGTCAGGTTGAATCGTAATTCCTAGGGGAGCGTAATCTCCTTCAGCAATGGCGTTACGCAAGAAATCGTAACCTTGCTCAGGGCCATAGCCACGGAATGTATCAGCAGACCCCATTTCATCCACTGCAGCGTGCATAGCTTCAATCACGGCTGGCACAAGAGGGCGCGTTACATCGCCAATACCAAGACGAATGATATCTGCCTCAGGATGGCTTTCTTTGAAAGTTTCTACTTTGCGAGCAATATTTGCGAATAAATAAGAACCTTGTAAGTTTTCGTAATTTGAATTTATAGTAGCCATAAGAGCTCCTTTTATCATAAAACAATAATAACATAGCTATAGCTTAAATAGCATCACTATATTCTATAGTATTTATAAAGATATGTCAAAGCAAAAAAATGGAGCTGTTCTAAGAACAACTCCATAAAAGTGTAGTTAGATTTCTAATGCTTTCCTTTGTACGTTCCGCAATCGATACATGTAACATAGAGCGGCAGTCGAAGTACTTGTTAATAATCCAATCCATACGGAATAAGGGCCGAAGTCTGTAAATATATAACAAAGATATGCTACAGGTACAGTGACGCCCCAATAGGTACCTATGGTAATCACAGAAACGCTAGTTACATCACGATAGGCTCGGAGCACTCCTTGTAAAGGTGTGCCTACAGCATCGATGATCGTGAAAAATACGGCATAGGAGATGAAACTTTCAATTAAAGGAATCATGTGATCTTCTTTGGTGTACAGATCTGCTAAAAATTCGATGTGTGTAAAGGAATAGGTTCCAATACCAAGAGCGATACAAATTGCTACACCACGAGTAATCCAAGTATAGGTGATAGCATTTTGATATCGTTTAGCTCCTAACTCATAGGAGATGACGATGGTGGCTGCCATACTTAAACTAAGAGGGAAAGAAAATGTTAAGCCTAAGAAACTAGCGGCGGCTTGGTGAGCTGCTATGATTTCAGTGCCAAATTTTGTCATGGCGATGCCAGCGGCGCTAAAAATGCTGATTTCTGCGAAGATAGACAAACCGATAGGAATGCCTAATGCCAACTGGTCGCGAATCAATATCCAACTAGGTCCAGTGAAGGATGACCAAAACCGATAGTGCTTAAAGTTCTTATGAAAGGTAATTAACCCAAGGAAACATAGCATCATATACCAATAGGCGATAGCTGTAGAAATACCAGCACCAAACCCACCGAGAGCCGGGAAGGGCCCATAGCCTTGGATGAATAATACATTAAAAAGAGATTGAAGCAAAACGCTACTGCCGATGATGTATAAAGAGTAGCGTGTATTTCCGTGGGCATCGACAATATATCGGAACCCAGACATAATCATCATAGCTGGAAAGGCTACGCACATAGCGTTCATATACTGTATGCAAACAGATTTTGCGGCTGGCTCTAATCCCAGTATATCTAATAAAGGGGACAAACCGAGTAGGTTGGCAAGTATAAGAGCAGTTGCAAATGTAAGCCCTAAATAGATGTTTTGCCACATAGTAGAGGCTACAGACTCTATTTTCTTAGCCCCTAAGGCATGAGAAATAATTGGAGTTACTCCAAGCAAAATGCCAGATAGACCAAAAAATGCGGCTACCCATAAATTGTAGCCTAACCCTATAGCAGCCAAATCGACAGTACTGTATTGGCCTGTTAATGTAACAGCTACGAAACTACCAGCGATGATAGAAAACTGTGTAGCAATGACGGGGGCAGCTACAAACAGGAAATGTTTAATCATCGAAAATAAAGACATAATGCCTCCCAAAACTAACTTACTTATATTAAATAATAGATAATAACATATTATTTTATCATTATGTACTCTCTATGTCTATAGATAGCAGAGAGGATTGTCTCTTAAAATAACATGGTGTACAGATGATTCGATTTTAACATGTGCCATTGCACGGGCTTTGATTGATGAAAAGGAAGGGGAACACATTTAGCCTTATCTCGTATGCCAGACTATATGGTGGAAGACTATGAAGACTTCAAAGCCGTGTATATGGATAAAGAAAAAACCCTCTAAAGGAAGCGCTGGACACGCATATCGCTTTTGAGGGTATGATACAAGGGGCCGGAATCCCCTATGCAATTGTATTGTACCATGTCAAAGGCGATGACGATAGTAGAGAAAATAGAATGTGATAAAAATAAGGGAGACTACTCTTGTGTGAGTGGTCTCCCTATTTAGTGTTGATAGTAAAAAAGAACCTGCCCGCCGGCAGGTTCTTTTTAGGATGATGATGTACGCCCATACAAAATCATGACAACTATATCAACACTTTGAGTGCTAATACCATAATGGTAAGTTCACTTGTCCATGATAAGGCGATCATCAATATGTGTCGTATCCCATACTACGCATATTGCAATAAAAAATCCTTTTTCTTGTGTTTGGAGTATCAGAAAAAGGCCTTTGATTCTCCTCCCTATCTCTCGTAGGTCAAGTGGTGAATGATGAATAGGCAGTTCTCCTGACTCAGCTTCAACGCGCCTCCAGCCTTCCCAGTTTCCCAGTGACATAATTTGGATTTGCTCTGCTTTACAGTGGCGGGACCGTGCCAGACTTTAACTGGCTTCTCTATTATGCTTTCGCACCTATTCCCGAATGTTTGATTGTATGTGTGTATTGTACTCTTTTGGTTTTTCCATGTCAAGAACAAGATGAATAGGTATGACTATTTTGTAATTAAAGAGGTATAATTGTAACTTTTATTACTAATTGTCATGATTAAGATTGGAGTACGCCTTTTCTTGCTAAATGGATAGCATTAATTTATAATGAATGAAGATAATACAATATATTGTGAAACATAAAGGATGAAAGAATGAAGTATACAAGTACGCGTAGTCATGAAACGGTGAGCGAAACCTTTGCATTGCTCAATGGACTGGCAAGTGATGGTGGTTTATATGTGCCAGAAACATTTCCAGAGAAATGTCTTTCCTACCAAGATATAGCAGATAAAACCTATGAAGAAATTGCATTGGTTGTGTTGAGTAAGTTATTTACGACTTTCACAGAAGCAGAATTAGAAACGATGATTCGCAGTGCTTACAATGCGGTGAACTTTGATACGCCAGATATGGCACCTATGCATTCCTTGTTGGAGCGTGTGTCCGTGCTGGAATTGTTCCACGGCCGTACGCAAGCTTTTAAAGATATGGCACTGTCCTTATTCCCATACTTGCTAGTAGCAGCAAAGAAAGCAGAGAAAGAAACAAAAGACGTGTTAATTTTGACAGCTACCTCTGGAGATACAGGAAAAGCCGCTTTAGAAGGCTTCAAAGATGTGCCAGGAACGTACATTCAAGTATTCTTCCCTACAGACGGTGTTAGTCCTATGCAACAGGAGCAAATGCAAAAGCAAGAGGGTGTGAATGTCAACGTAACAGCCATTGAAGGCAACTTTGATGATGCGCAACAATTTTTGAAACGTTTATTTGTGGATGCTGATGTGGCGAAGGAAGTGGCAGATAAAGGTGTGAAATTCTCCTCTGCAAACTCCATCAATATTGGTCGTTTAGCACCACAAGTGGTGTACTATGTGGCAGCCTATGCAGAGCTAGTGAACACTGGTGCCATCCACGAAGATGAAGTGTTCAACGTAGTGGTGCCAACAGGTAACTTTGGAAATATATTGGCGGCTTACTATGCAAAACGCATGGGAATTCCAGTGGGCAAATTGATCTGTGCATCGAACCAAAACAATGTACTAGCAGATTTCTTCAGCACTGGTACTTACGATATGAATCGCCCTTTCTATACGACAATTTCCCCGTCTATGGATATTTTAGAAAGTTCTAACTTTGAACGGTTCATTTATTATGTAAGCGGTGAAAATGCAGAATTAACAGCAGAACGTATGAAAGCGTTGAAAGCAAAAGGGAAATTCTCTGTCACTCCAGAAGAACTACAAGCAGTGCAAAAAGAGTTTGCTGGTGCCTATGTAGATGATGAAATGACAAAAGCTGTGATCGAGCAAGTGTACAATTCCTATGGCTATGTGATGGATCCGCACACGGCGGTAGCGATGGGTGCATACATGAAAGAATTGGAGGCCCACCCAGAAAATGGTCATCGTCATACGGTGATTGTCTCTACGGCGCATCCGTTTAAATTCCCAACACCGATTTGTGAAGCCTTAGATATCAAAGTGGGAGTGACTCCATACGAAAGTTTAGATAATATTTCCGCTGTTACAGGCGTAGGTTGTCCAAAACAATTAGCGGAATTGCAGCATAAACCATTGCGTTTCACCAAGGTGATTCCGAAAGAATCTATGAAAGAAGAAATTCTATCCTTTGTGGATACTTTCAAACAGTAGGTGACCTATGGTACAAGCATTTTTCTTTTCCCTCATGTCATCCTTCGCATTCAGTGTGATGAATTTATTTGTGAAACTCTTAGGTGATGGCATGCCTGCGGCAGAAGTGACATTTTTCAGAGGGCTCATAGGAACAATTGCCGTACTCATAGTGATGCGACAAAAAAAGATTTCCTTTTCCACAGAACATCGAGGCTTATTAACCTTGCGAGGTATCTTTGGGGGACTAGGAAATTTGAGCAATTTTATTGCCTTAGTCTATATGTCCATGGCAGATGCGTCGATTTTATTCCAACTATCAGGCATATTCGTGCTGATTTTCAGCAACATTGTATTAAAAGAAAAATTACCCAATGGATCTGCTAAATGGCTAGGATTAATCTTCTTGGCCGTTGTGTATATGATTCAACCTTGGAATTTATCGGGCCTGCATTGGTATTCTTTCATTGCCATAGCAGGGGCGGCCTTATCGGCAGCGGCGTATACAACGATTCGTACTATCAGCTTAAAAGGTGGACATAGTTCCTATGAAATCATGTTTTATTTCTTAGTCACCACCATGCTAGTAGGCGGCATCGTAATGATACCAGATTTTGTGTGGCCTAACGCAACGCAAGCTCTCTATTTAGGGGTTATTGGAGCCATTTCCGTAGTGGCACAGTTCTTCCTAACAGGAGCCTTTGTGGCAACGAATGCGGTGGTGGCGCAATTTATGCAATATGTAGGGGTATTCTTTAACTCCTTCTGGGGATTTATCGTCTTCGGAGAAAACCTAGCTTTGGCGACCGTCATTGCAGGTGTTATTATGTTTAGTTCATCAGTGATGTTGGCTCGTTTGAAAGAAGAACAGGCTCACACACGGTAGTCAATCAAGAAAGAGGTATGACGATGAGTGAAAAATTATATCAATTTGGTCTAGTCGGTTTGGCTGTTATGGGACAAAACTTGGCCCGCAACATTGCCCGTCACGGATTCAGCATTGCTGTGTACAACCGTACACCACAAAAAACAGACGACTTTGTAGCCAACTATAGCCACGAAGGAACAATCGGTGGAGCTCATACACCAGAAGAGTTTGTAGCGATGTTAGAAAAACCTCGTAAAATCATGTTCTTGGTAAAAGCAGGTCAACCTGTAGACGACATGATCGAAGCCTTCTTGCCATATTTAGACCAAGGCGATACCTTAATCGATGGTGGTAACTCCCATTACCCAGATACAATCCGTCGTACAAAATACTTAGAATCCAAAGGATTCCGTTTCTTAGGAGTTGGTGTATCCGGTGGTGAAGAAGGAGCCTTGAATGGACCAAGCTTGATGCCAGGCGGTAACGAAGCATCTTACAACGAATTAGCGCCTATCTTTACATCCATTGCGGCACAAGTAGCAGATGGCCCTTGTTGTACATATGTAGGTGATAACGGTGCTGGCCATTATGTAAAAATGGTGCACAACGGTATCGAGTACGGTGATATGCAGTTGATTTCCGAAGCCTACTTTATGATGAAAGAATTACTTCGCATGAGCAATGATGAAATCGGCGATGTATTTGCGAAATGGAATACAGGATTATTAGATTCTTACCTTATCGAAATCACTGCTAAAATTATGAAAGTAAAAGATACTGATGGAACTCCATTGGTAGAAAAAATCTTGGACAAAGCCGGTCAAAAAGGAACTGGCAAATGGACTAGCCAAGAAGGCTTAGACCTTGGTGTGCCAATTCCAACTATTGCGGAAGCCGTATTTGCTCGCGCTATGTCTGCTTACAAATCTGAACGTGTGTTGGCAGAACCAGTATTAGCTGGTCCTACAGAAGTTTTTGAAGGCGATAAAGAAGCATTAGTAGATGCAATCCATTCTGCGCTATATGCGTCCAAAATTTGCTCCTATGCACAAGGTTTTGCATTGATTAAAGCAGCAGCAAAAGAATATAACTGGAATATCAACTTCGGTGATATGGCTTTATTATGGCGTGGCGGCTGCATTATCCGAGCAGCTTTCTTAGAAGATATTAAAAAAGCATTCACAAACAACCCAGATTTGAATAACTTGATGCTAGATCCATTCTTCGCAAAAGCATTGCAAACACACCAAGCAAAATGGCGTGAAGCGATTATTGCGGCGAAACGCTATGGTATCCCAACACCTGCTTTCAGTGCATCCTTAGATTACTTCGATTCCTATCGCCGTGGCGTATTGCCAGCGAACCTAATCCAAGGGCAACGTGACTTCTTCGGCGCTCATACCTACGAACGTACAGACAAAGAAGGTACATTCCATACAGAATGGGCAGAAGCGTAAGTACTATATTGTAGATCTTTGCAAAAAATGCTATTATATAGCTAGATTTTGTGAAATGAACATATAGCAAACATCCCTAGGTGGTAGCCTAGGGATGTTGACTTTTACTGGTCAATATTTTATTATATACATAAGAAGAGCAATTGATGTCTAACAGCGTCAAGCTCATCTCGGCTACAAGACGAGGCCTAACGTGCAGAGTACGGCTAATACTCTACATATACGTTAGGCCTTTAAACTTATATATTACTTGATCAATGCTATGATCATGACAATACATGTGATTAAAAGCGACCACTTCTCATAGTGAATGCGAGGGGTGGTCGTTTTTGCTTTGTGATGAGTAAAATTAAGTAGAAATGTTTCTCATGATACCTTGTCAAGGGAAAGGGCAGAGTATACAATAAAGGTAACTATTTTTTGATGTGCAAGCAGAAATTGAATACTTAGTTTTGAAGTATGTAGTTAGGAGAGGAAATATGAACTGGATGGATGATGGAGAAAATACCGACATCATGGAACCGATTAATTTTGAGCCTATTGATGTTGATTATAATATTAGTTTAGCAGAGGCAATTAAGTTATCTGTAGAAAACAGTGGTTATGAAGCTGAAATTATAAAAGAAAGCGATGGAACTTATGTAGATATTAAGATTCCATTTTTGGTTGGAAATGAAAATGATAAGATTGAGTTAATGATATACAAATGGTGGTACTATGTATGCATGGATGTAGATGTTAGAGAACCTAATACGTTAGAGGAAAAATTAGCTATTCTCGAATTTGTTAATGATAGTACTGGTCTTGTAGGATTTACTTGGAGGAAAACGCATAACAAGTGCTACATTAGTATTGATAGGTGTGGTCGCCGTATGGATGCAGTTGATATGTATCTGGAGCGTGGGCATATAAATATTGGTAATGCTGACGTAGGTAGTGATGAAGGGTTAGCGCAAAAAAGATTGTCCCTAAAAGAGATACTTTCTGTTTATATGGAAGAACATTTAGATTTTAACCTGTCTGGTAAGTGGAATGCTACTAAAGGAATTGAGTATACACATATATTAGATGATATCAATTATGTGGTTAGTACCGTACAAGAGGATAGAGATAGTTTACGTCGGTTTATATAAGATTAAAAGCGACCGCTTCTCGCACTGAATGTGAGGGGTGGTCGCTTTCATGTATACACGTACTATATCTTGCGACCAACTTTCTATGAATGATATAATTTACTTAACAAATATTGTTGGAATTAAGTGATTCTGAGGGAGGTATTCTTATGAGCAATGTAACGTTAACGTATTATGGTCATGCTACGTTTGCTTTGAGCAATGGTGATGTGACGTTGGTGTGTGATCCGTTCTTTACTGGTAATACTTGGGATGTAGCAAAGGCAGAGGATATAGAGTGCCAATACATTTTTGTGTCCCATGGTCATGATGATCATTATGGTGATACAGACTTGATTGCCAAGAAGAATGATGCCCTTGTGATCTCTACGGCTGAGGTAGCAGGTAAAGCGGCGTCCGCAGGTGCTCGTACGCATGCTATGCATTTAGGTGGAAAGTTTAACTTCCCATTTGGCTCCATTCGCTTAACTCCAGCTTTTCATGGGTCTGGCGTACCAGGTGGACATGCAGCAGGTGTGATCATTGAGTTCTTTGGTAAGCGTGTGTACTTTGCAGGCGATACTGCATTGTTCAGCGATATGAAATTAATCAGTCGCCATGGTGAAATTGACTATGCCTTGCTACCAATTGGTGATAACTTTACCATGGGCGTGGAAGATGCAGTCACAGCAGCATCTTGGATTCAAGCGAATACAACCATCCCAATTCATTACAAAACATGGCCTGTTATTGATAAAGAACCAGCAACCTTTGTGGCATTGTTAGAAGCGAAACACAAACAAG
The DNA here is from genome assembly GCA_963544145.1 of uncultured Veillonella sp. Classification (GTDB taxonomy): domain Bacteria; phylum Bacillota; class Negativicutes; order Veillonellales; family Veillonellaceae; genus F0422. The sequence continues at coordinate 43,473 of CAUUEA010000007.1, read as the reverse complement.
CTGGACTTGTGGTAGATCCAGGTCAAACTATTGAACTGTAATATAAATGAAATAAAAAATAAATAGTTTCTTGAACACATTGCCTGATTAATGTAAGGATAGGAAGTATTTTCACAAAAAAGGATTGTCACTAGAGTATACTAATGTGGCAATCCTTTTTGCGTGCACTCTTTTCTCTAACATAGATTACTGACGTCCCGCCCTTCTCTATGGTATAATAAACTTCACATGGAGGTATCTATGAAATTAACACATTTTGATGAAGGCGGTAATGCGCATATGGTGGATGTGTCCCAAAAGGATCACACGGAACGCGTAGCCGTAGCAGAAGGGTTTATTACGCTTAGTGAGGAAGCTTTCAGTATTGTGGCGTCTGGGAATGTCAAAAAAGGTGATGTGTTAGCAGTGGCACAATTGGCAGCCATCATGGGAGCGAAGCAAACATCTAATCTCATTCCGCTGTGCCACCCCTTGGCATTGACAAAGGTGAGTGTAGATTGTTCGTTAGTAGAAGAACAACGTGCCGTATGTATTCGTAGTACGGTTAAAACGACAGGTCCTACAGGGGTGGAAATGGAAGCCTTAACAGCAGTTCAAGTTGGATTGTTAACTGTCTACGATATGGTGAAAGCCGTCGATAAAAGCATGACCATTGGTCCTGTGTATCTTGTGGAAAAACAAGGTGGTAAAAGCGGACATTTTAAACGATAAGATAGTAGGTGAATCATGGAAATTGTATTAGTAGAACCGGAAATTCCAGGTAATACGGGCAATATTGCGCGCCTTTGTGCGGCGAATCATATGACACTACACTTGGTGGAACCATTGGGATTTTCCATTGAAGATAAGTATTTAAAACGGGCGGGTCTTGACTATTGGCATCTATTAGATGTGAAAATACATAAATCCTTGGATGAAGTGTATGAACAATATAAAGACCGGCGCTTTTGGTATGCCACAACGAAGGCAGCCCATACCCACGCAGAAGTGCAATATGAAATTGGAGATATGCTCGTATTTGGTAAAGAAACAAAAGGTTTGCCAGAAGAAATTATTGCAGCCAATCCAAGCACGTGTATTCGCATTCCAATGATTGATGAAGCACGGTCTTTAAATTTATCCAATGCGGTGGCAATTATTGCTTATGAAGGTATGCGCCAATTGGGGTTCCCAGATTTACAGGCAGTTGGTCCCGGCGTATCCATCGAGGTGTAACCTATTGATAGTAGGGGTTGCCTTATAGAAAATAGCATATATAGTAGAATTAATTATGCAGTATAGCCTATACATAATGAAATACCATAAACTTTCAGAGGGAGACCAATGATTGGATGTTATAGACTGTATGGTATACACAATTAATGAACATATCCTAATAGGATTGAGGAGGAATTATGAATTACGATTTAGCTTATGAATTACAAAAAGCAATGCGTGACAGCGAAGAACATAAAGAGATGATGGCTGCACAAGAGGCGATTAAAGACGACCAAGCTGCAAAAGGCATGGTAGAAGAGTTTATGTCTTTGCAAATGCAATTGGAGTATGCAAAAATTGCAGATGCTCCTGAAGCGGAAGAATTGTTGAAAAAATTAGAAGGCTTATTGCCAATGGTGCAAGCTAATTCTGGTGCGAATGCGTACTTAACAGCGCATGCACGTTGGACACAAGTAGCAAACGATATTTATCGCATCATCAGCGAACCAATCACTGAAGGTATGAAAATTTTAGAAAAGGCACAGTAATATGAGTGCTGTATGGGAAGCATTGCAACAGGTGGTTCCATCGGACCGTATCCAACGAGATGCCCTGTTGGCGCCTTTCACGACCTTTCAAATAGGAGGGCCTGCCGATCTATTGGTACTACCTCATTCTATACAAGAGTTGCAGGATTGCATGCGTGTATTGTATGCTCATAACATAGAACCCTTTGTGCTAGGTTTAGGCTCTAATGTGTTGATTCAAGATGGAGGCATGCGTGGCGTGGTTCTTTGTCTGAAAGAATTGCAAGAGGAACAATATCACGAGGGTACAACGATTACCATGAGCGCTGGGTATACTTTGAAAGAAGTATCTGAATACGCTCAACGTGAAAGCTTGAGTGGCTTGGAATTTGCCATCGGTATTCCTGGTAGTTTAGGCGGTGCCGTATTCATGAATGCAGGTGCCTATGATGGGGAAATGGATCAAGTGGTAATTGGTGTGGATGCGGTAGATATGCAGGGACAATTACATCACTATGGCCGAGAAGAGTTACAGTTTGCCTATCGTCATAGCCGCTTTCACGAGAATCATGAAATCATCGTGCGTGTAACGATGGAGTTGCAAGAGGGCAACTCAGATGATATCCAAGAACGAATGGATGACCTCACTGAAAAACGGGAATCAAAACAACCATTGGAACATGCTAGTGCAGGATCTACTTTTAAGCGCCCACCAGGGTATTATGCAGGAACTTTGATTGACCAAACAGGTTTGAAAGGATTATCCGTAGGGCCTGCAGAGGTATCTATGAAGCATGCTGGATTTGTGGTCAATCGTGGAGGTGCTACCGCTAATGATGTGCTAGGTGTCATTCATGAAGTGCAAAAGCGGATTCATGCAGTCCATGGAGTGCAATTGGAACCAGAAGTACGTATTTTAGGGGAAGCCCAAGAACGAACTGGTTCTGTCGTAACCATTGTGAGAGCTAAAGAAACGGATATTCCTGAACTGTCAAAATTATGTGCTGATACATTTAGAGAAACCTTCAGCCATGACAATACAGAAGAGGAATTACAAGCCTTCTTTGATACGGCCTATAACCACGATGTATTGAAACGTGAGTTGGAGCATGACGAGAGTGACATATATCTAGCATACGTAGACGATGTGTTGGCGGGGTATTTGAAAGTGAACTGGGGCGACGCACAAACGGAACGTGAATTAGAAAACGCTTTTGAAGTGCAACGCATGTATGTGCGTAAAGAGTTCCATGGACAAGGCGTGGGCAAAGCCTTGTTTGAAAAAGCCTTGCGCATCGCTGAATCTGGTCAGTTTGACTGGGCTTGGCTAGGCGTTTGGGAGAAAAATTATAAAGCGCAACGTTTTTATAATCACTATGGATTTGAAAAATTTGGGGAACACCAATTCATTGTCACACCAGAGAAGGCAGATATCGACTGGTTATTGAAGAAATCTTTGGTATAATCCTTGACATATCCTTAGTGTTTTGAGTATAATATTTCGGTAAGCAATTTGTACGGACTTCCACTAGCCCCGGAAGGTGGCAATTGCTTCTGTTAATACATTCTTGTTATTAGGAGGAAAGCAGCATGAAAACTACATTTATGGCCAATGCGAACAATATTGAACGCAAATGGTATGTTGTTGACGCTGAAGGTAAAACTTTAGGACGTCTTGCTGCCGAAGTTGCTAAAGTTCTTCGGGGCAAACATAAACCAACTTTTACACCACATGCAGACACTGGTGACCACGTTATCGTTGTGAACGCAGAAAAGGTTCGTGTAACTGGTAAAAAATTATTACAAAAAGAATATTTCCGTCATTCTGGTTATCCAGGCGGATCCCGTTTCACTACACTTGCTATGATGTTGGAAAAACATCCTGAGCGTGTCATCGAAATGGCAGTGAAAGGTATGCTTCCAAAAAACAAATTGGGTGCGCAACAATACCGTAAATTGAATGTATACGCTGGCGCAGAGCATCCACATGCTGCTCAAAAACCAGAAGTTTTGGAATTAGATATCCGTTAATACCGGGAGGAGGAACATATAATGGCAGTAGCACAATACTACGGCACTGGTCGTAGAAAATCTTCCGTTGCTAGAGTTCGTCTGGTACCGGGTACAGGTAAAATCACTGTAAACAAACGCGAATTAAATGAATATTTCGGTCGTCAAACTCTTGAGTTGATTGTTAAACAACCATTGGTATTAACTAACACTTTAGAACAATACGACGTTGTGGCAACTGTTGCTGGTGGCGGCCCATCCGGTCAAGCTGGTGCAATTCGTCACGGTGTGTCCCGTGCATTATTAGAAGTTGATGGCGAACTTCGTCAAGGTCTTAAAAAGGCTGGCTTCTTGACTCGTGACCCACGTATGAAAGAACGTAAAAAATACGGTCTTAAAAAAGCTCGTAAAGCATCTCAATTCTCCAAACGTTAATTTGGCGATTACAGAGCCCAGTATCCTTTTTGGTGCTGGGCTTTTTTGTTGCCTTTGTTGGTGATGTGTTATTAGAGAAAGGAATAATACTACATGGATAAACTCGTAAGATTATTAGGTGTTGTAGCTGTGGCACTGATTATTTGGTATTTGCCACATACGCCAGACATTTCAGATCAAGGATGGCATTTATTAGCTATCTTTACAGCCACTATTGTGGGCTTTATATTGCGACCATACCCAACAGGGGTGATGGCAATTATGGGATCTGCGGCGGCAGTAGCTACTAGCTCAATTAAGATGAACGAAGCTCTATTAGGCTATGCGGAGCCTAATGTATGGCTAATCGTCTCGGCGATCTTCTTTTCTAGAGGAATCATTAACTCTGGCTTAGGTAGACGTATTGCGTATACCTTGATTCACTGGTTCGGTACGAGTACTTTACGCTTAGCGTACGCCTTGGCTATGACAGATTTAATTATTTCTCCAGCCACACCGTCAAATACAGCTCGTGGAGGCGGTATTATTTATCCTATCGTACAGAATATTTCCATGGCTTTTGATTCGAGGCCAGGGGAAACGGCACGTCGTATGGGGGCGTACTTGATGACTACGGCTCACACAGTGAATGCTTGTACGGTGACTGTATTCTTGACAGCTTGCAGTGGCAATCTATTGATTACATCTTTAGGGGCAAAATTATTTGGCTACACTGTGACATGGTGGGAATGGTTTTTAGCAGGTGCTTTGCCTGGATTGCTCAGTATGGTCATCATGCCTTGGTTTATTTATAAAATTTATCCGCCTGAAATTAAAGAAACACCAGAAGCTCCAGCTATGGCTCGTGAAGAACTAGAAAGACTAGGACCTATTACGACGATGGAGAAAAAGGTCGCGGCTATCTTTATAGGGGCCATTCTATTGTGGTCGACTACGACGATCACTGGCTTACATGCGACGGTCATTGCTATTATGGCGGTACTAGCCTGTGTCATTAGTGAATGTCTTACATGGGATGATATTTTGAAAGAAACTACTGGCTGGGATATTTTAATTTGGATGGGTACCTTAGTAGGTATGGCTGGCTTGCTCGGTAAATTAGGTGTCGTAGCAGTCTTTGCAAAATTTGTCAGCACTATGTTAGGTGATATGTCTTGGGAATGGGCTGCCTTGATTATTTCTCTAGTCTTTGTATACTCCCAATACTTCTTCGCCAGTGGCACCGCTCGTATTACAGCATTGTTTTCTGCCTTTGCATCGATTTTGATTGCCTTGGGAGCACCAATTCCTTACGCGATTTTGATGTTTGGTTTGATGAATAGTCCAGGTTGTACGTTAACACATTATAGCTCTGGGGTAACGCCAATTTTCTTTGGCAGTCATTATGTGCCACAAGTGACTTGGTGGAAAGTAGGGTTTTATATTTCTGTGTTGAATTATATCTTCCATTTCTTCTTTGGTAACTTAAGTATGAAGTTATTCGGAATTATTTAAGAGCTAGAGATATATTTCCTGTGTAGTAATCGTAGTAACTACGTAGACTCTTTCTTTGTAGTGATCGTAGAGTATCATTCCATAGAAGTAATGGATACTATTCTTTAATATTAAAAATATAATGAATCTAAATCAGGTTGTGCTGACATGCCATGCGTGCATTTCGGTACAACCTTTTTTGTGCTCTTTGTCAAATGTGGGAGTTGTTCATATAAGAGTAGCCCTGATAGTTGAGATAAATCCTATTAAAAGCTGAAATTGATAATTAAGAAACAAAGAATCTTCATTATAAATTCTACTTTTACCATAAGATGTGATAATAAAAGGAAATTATTATATTTTTAATAATGATATTTATTGAAAATGCTCGAACTTTCATGTATAATAATGATAATGATAATGAAAGAAATATCCATCCAAGAGGTACGTATGAAACTAGATAAACGAAAAGGCAAACGTTGGAATATTGCCGAACATCAAGAAGAAGTAGAAACGCAATTGACCTCTGGATTAGCAGTGCATCCTATTGTTTCTCATTTATTGGCAAATCGTGGGATTACCACTGTAGAAGAAGGTCGAACATTCTTATATAGCACAATGGATGATTTATTAGATCCTTTTATGTTAAAAGGTATGGCGGAGGCTGTGGAAGAAATTGAAAGAGTCTTAGCCATGAATGGGTCCATTGTCATTTACGGAGATTATGATGTGGATGGTATTACTGCTACATCACTAATGTACCGATTTTTTTCGCGTTTAGGAGCGAATGTAACCTATTACATTCCAGAGCGACAAAGTGAAGGCTATGGTCTTAACCTGGAAGCCTTAGAATATTTGATTTCTCAGCAAACAGATTTAATTATTTCTGTAGATTGCGGTATTAGTTCCTATGATATTGTAGAGGCTGTGAGAGATCGCGTGTCTATGATTATTACAGACCATCATACATCGCCCCCACAAATACCAAGGGCTACAGCGGTGGTTAATCATAAGCAACCAGAGTGTCCGTATACAGATAAAAACTTATCTGGCGTAGGTGTGGCTTTCAAAGTATGTCAGGCTTTATGGAAACGTCGGACTGGTGAAGAATATCGAGAAGATTTAGATATTGTAGCCTTGGGCACGGTAGCTGATGTGGTCCCTTTGGTGGGAGAAAATCGGATTATCGTCCGTGAAGGTTTGCGTAAAATGACAGAATCTCCCAATGTGGGGATTCAAGCTTTAGTGCAAGTGGCTGGTTTAGAAGGTAAAGTACTGTCTGCCGGTCATATTGGGTTTACCTTAGCGCCACGATTAAATGCAGCAGGACGTGTGACGCATGCGACGAGAGCTGTAGAATTGCTGATTACTACAGACCCAGCTGAGGCTATGGAAATTGCAGAAGAGTTACAAGAGACGAATACAGAACGACAACAGATTGAACGAGCTATTTTTGAAGAAGCCTATCAATCGGTGCTAGCACAAGGGAAACTGGCAGATCAATGCATTGTAGTAGCTGGTGAAGGATGGCATCCAGGAGTCATTGGTATTGTGGCCTCTCGTTTGGTAGAAGCCTTTTATAAACCGACCATGGTGATTAGTATCAATGATGGGATAGGCAAGGGCTCCTGTCGTAGTATTGACCATTGCAATATGTATGATATGTTAACCTATGCAAAGGATACATTAATACAGTTTGGTGGTCATGCACAGGCAGCAGGGTTTAGTGTACAAGCAGAACAGATTGATGCTTTACGTGAAAAAGCTAGCGAATTTTGCCGTAACGAACTGACAGAAGAAGATTATATTCCTATTGTCACCATTGATGGTGCTGTGGAAAGTGATGACATTAGTATTGAGCTAATTGATCAAATTGCTACCTTAGAACCTTATGGTATGGGAAATAGTACACCTGTTTTTGCACTGCCTGAGATTCGAGTGCAGAATCTGTATCCTATGGGCTTTCAAAAAAATCATTGTAAAATCATTTTGCAAGGTCAACAAGGTCCTATCGATGCGGTGGCATGGCAAGGGGAACATTATATGCAAGAAATCTTTGCCGATGACCCTGTGAAAGTAGCTTTTTCCTTGCAGAAAAATGAATGGCAAGGTGTGGTGACACCACAGCTTATTGTGCAAGACTTGGAGCCACTTTCACAACAACGTGAGAGATTAGAAGTAGATAGTTTACGTAAACTGTATGCGGTGGTAAAACAAATTTTCCGATCTCCAACGGCACCAAAATATATTGTGGAACGGGAAACCTTGGAGAGTAAACCAGAAGAAATGACTTCACGAGAAGCTATTCTTGCCTTAGACGTGTTTAAGGAATTGGGCATTTTGAAAGAAGAAGTATTAGAAGATGGACGTCATGTGTATCGCTGGGTGAATGTACAACAAAAGTTAGAACTTCACACATCCTTGACGTTTATGACATATAGTCAGGAGGGAGCATAATGGTAAGTACTATAAGCACCCCTCAGGAGCATGCATTCAATAAAGAACGAGAATATGGACAATTTATGGACCGTGTTCGCTCTTATTTACCGGAAGAAGACTGGCCTGTCATAGAGCGTGCATTTGCACTGGCAGATAAAGCGCATGCTCCACAAAAACGGGCTTCTGGAGAACCTTATATCTTACACCCTTTAGGGGTGGCTACCATATTAAGTGAACTACAAATTGATCGTTCTACCTTGGTATCAGCTCTATTGCATGATGTAGTGGAAGATACGGAGGTAAGTTTAGAAGAAATAGAAGAACAATTTGGACCAGAAGTAGCGTTCTTGGTAGATGGGGTTACAAAACTGAATCAATTTCAGTACCAAACGAAAGAAGAACAACAAATTGAAAATTATCGTAAGATGATTTTAGCCATGGCAAAAGATGTACGTGTGGTGGTTATCAAGCTAGGGGATCGCTTACACAATATGCGCACCTTAAAGCACATGCGCCCCGATAAACAACAGCGTATTGCCCAAGAAACATTAGAAATTTTTGCCCCATTGGCACATCGCTTAGGGATTTTTAATATTAAATGGGAATTAGAGGACTTATCATTCCGCTATTTAGAGCCAGAAAAATATTATGACCTAGTGCAACAGATGAGCGAAAAGCGACAAGCTCGTGAGGATATCGTCAACGATACGATGGATACATTGAAAGATGCGTTGGAACATGCGCATATTAAGGCAGATGTAAAAGGCCGTCCAAAGCATTTTTACAGTATCTATAAAAAGATGAAAAAGGACAATCGTGATTTGTCACAGATTTACGATTTGTACGCAGTGCGCGTCATCGTAGATACTATACCAGATTGTTATGCGGTCCTAGGTACAGTGCATAGTTTATGGAAACCTTTGCCTTATCGTTTTAAAGATTATATTGCTATGCCGAAATCGAATATGTATCAATCCTTGCATACCACCGTTATCGGCACGAAAGGACAGCCTGTAGAAATTCAAATTCGTACTTGGGATATGCATCGTGTATCTGAATATGGTGTCGCTGCTCATTGGCGTTATAAAGAAGGAAATAAAGGCAAAGCAGAAGCTGATTTTGATGCCAAGGTAGGTTGGATTCGTCGAGTGTTAGAATGGCAAGACGGTAGTGATCCAAAAGAGTTGCTGAATGCCTTAAAACTGGATGTCTTTACTGGCGAAGTATTCGTGTTCACCCCTAAAGGTGACGTTATGAAGTTACCAAAAGGCACGGTACCATTGGACTTTGCTTATCGTGTTCATACTGATGTGGGCAATAAATGCGTAGGAGCCAAAATTAATGGCAAGATTGTTCCTCTAGATTATGAATTGCAAAATGGGGACATCGTTGAAATCGTTACTTCTAAAAATGGGAAACCACGGTTAGACTGGTTAAATATCGTTGGCTCTACGGAAAGTAAGACGAAGATTAGAAACTGGTTTAAGCGAGAAAATAAAGAAGAAAATATTGTCAAAGGTCGAGAGCTACTTGAAAAAGAAGCGAAACGCCTAGGCTATGATTGGAAGGACTTAACAAAAAATGGTCGCTTAGAAAAGATTGGAAAATCTTTGAATGCTGGTGGCGAAGCTGAGCTGTACTCTGCCGTTGGGTTTGGTGGACTTTCAGTAAATACAGTATTGCTCAGACTGGTGGACATTCATAAGCAAGAGGTTGCGAAGGAAGAGCAGCGAAAAGATACGATGGCTGTCATTGACCGCCTTAAAGTACATCAAGGAAAATCCAAGAAAAGTAGTAGTGGAGTCCTTGTGAAAGGCGAAGCCGGCGTGATGGTTCGTATGGCTCGTTGTTGCAATCCTGTACCAGGCGACGATATTATCGGTTATATTACAAGAGGTCGTGGTGTTTCTGTGCATCGTGCAGATTGTACCAATATTGGTCATACCCCAGATGATTTAAATCGTATGATAGAAGTCGATTGGGAAGGGGCTACGCAGGATCAATTCCAAGTCAGCGTATCCGTGCATGCTTATGATCGCAGTGGTTTGCTAATGGAAGTGATGGCAGTCTTGTCAGAAATGAAAATTAATATTTCCAACATTCATGCCAAAACTGATGATACAAAAGATGTAACCATCCATTTAATGCTAGACATTAAAGATTTGTCACAACTGGATTATGTGATGACGAAATTACGTCGAGTGAAAGATGTATATTCAGTCCATCGAGGAGGAAAAGCATGAGAGCCGTAGTACAACGTGTCAGTTCTTCTTCGGTTACCGTAGATGGATCTGTGATTGGTAGTACGAAGCAGGGCCTTTTAGTACTATTAGGTGTGACAGATACGGATACAATAGAGGATGTACAATATATTTGTGAAAAGGTAAGCCATCTACGTATCTTTGAAGATGAAGACGATAAAATGAATCTATCTGTGTTAGATGTAGGTGGTGAGGTGTGCGTAGTTTCGCAATTTACTCTTTACGGAGATGCCCGTAAAGGTCGTCGACCGAACTTTATGAAAGCAGCACCACCAGATATGGCAGAACGATTATATTTGGAGGTAGTAGAGGCTTTCAAGAAAAAAGGTTTGACTGTGAGTACAGGTCAATTTCAAGCCCATATGCAAGTGGCATTGGTCAATGATGGGCCTGTGACGATTCTATTAGACAGTAGTAAAGAATTTTGATGGAGTTAACAGATGAAGTTATATTATATGCCTTTAGGGGCGTATGGAACGAATTGTTACATTGCGCATAATGAAGCAGATAATACGTGCCTTGTAACAGATCCAGGTGACGAAGGAGAGAAGTTAAAAGACATTCTAGATAGCCATGAATTTAAGGTGCAAGGAATTTTATTAACCCATGGACACAGTGATCATATTGGTGCAGTAAAAACCTTGGTAGATGCATACCATGTGCCAGTGTATATTCACGAAGGTGATGCGGAATATTTGACGAATCCAGAGGTGAATTTAAGTGCTCATTCTGGACGTCATATTACAGCAGACGTGGACGATGTTCGCTATGTGAAAGAGGGGGATACCATTTCCCTAGGCGATACAACATTTACGGTGATAGAAACACCTGGACATACACCAGGAGGCGTGTGCTATTATACAGAAGGAACATTACTGGCTGGAGATACCTTATTCCAAGGCTCTGTAGGTAGAACAGATTTTCCGAATGGTGATTTTGAACAGTTAAGTAAGGGGATTAAAGAAAAACTTTACACATTACCAGATGATACAAAGGTCTATCCAGGACATGGTGGGCAAACTACTATTGGTGATGAGAAACAATTTAATCCATTTGTACGGTAGGTGATAGGATGGGAAATAAATCCATACAATATTGGTTGCGGTGCATTTTACTGGTTTTAGCTAGTATTGGTTTATTAATCGCCTTACCAGTGGTCATTCCGTTGATTATTGCGGTTATATTAACATTGCTATTGTGGCCATTAGTCAATTTGACACAGAATTTTGCAAGGCGGTATTGGAAACAATGTCCACGATGGATTGCAATCATTCCAGCTTTTATCTTGGTGGGATTGTTTTCCACATTGTTAGTGCGCTATGTCATGCTACCAGTCATCGGCGAATTAACTAAATTGTTAATCAATTTGCCATATGTATTAGATCAATTTGTGTCGGTAGTAAAAGGTCTACAAGGCATCGATGGGGAAAGTATTATACCTCATCAATTTGATAGTATTATCAATACGACGCTCATTAAAATTGGCAATTATGGTGTTGACTTAGCACAACGAGGTGTACTCGCCATTGTGTCCTTTGCAAGTACCTTATTACAATTGTTATTAGTGCCGATTTTAACATTCTATTTACTGAAAGATGGGCGTAGCATTAAACAGGCGGTATTACATATTTTTTCTAGCCCTACGTCAGCCCATTTGGAAGAAGTTGTGAATGATATTTTGCGTACATTAGGCGGATATTTGCGAGGTCAATTATTACTAGCGAGTAATATGTTTTGTCTAACTTTTATCGCGTGTTATTATTACGATTTACCGTATCCCCTTGTGTTGGCGGTATTAGCGGGCATTGCTGAATGGATTCCTATTATTGGACCATTCATTAGTGCAGCACCAGCCATTATTTTAGCTGCTGTTATCAGCGGTCCTCTAGCAGTGAAAGTTGCCATTACATATGGTATTCTACAACTACTAGATGGACAAATTATCATGCCTAAGATTATGGGGCATGTCATTAATCTTCCCCCATTAGTTATTATTACTACCATTTTTGTGGGAGGCTATTTCTTTGGTATGATCGGCATGATGACGGCCGTACCATTAACAGCTATCACACAAATTATAGCGAAACGCTTATGGTATTTTAATAGATATTATAGTTTACAGAAAGAGGAACATCATGGATAAAGCAACAGAAGTACAAGCAACAATGGAAAAATTGAAAGAACGTATTAAAGATAAAAAATACAAATTGACAACACAACGTCAAATTATTTTGCAAACTTTCATTGAAGCAGAAGAAAAACATTTAAGTGCAGAAGATGTATATATTTTGGTGAAAAAAAACAATCCAGATATCGGTTTAGCAACAATTTACCGTACATTGGATTTATTCACTGAGTTAGATTTAGTGAAACGTTTGGACTTTGGTGATGGTCGTAATCGCTATGAATTAAACAGCGATGAACTATCTCATTTCCACCATCATTTGATCTGTGTAAAATGTGGTTGCGTGAAAGAATTTGAAGATGATATGTTGGAAACATTAGAATCCATTATTGCCAAAAAATTGAACTTCCATACAACAGACCATCAATTAAAAGTATATGGTTTCTGTGGCGATTGTCATGAAGCGGCAAAACAAGCAGAAGCTGAAAAAGAACATGCCTAATACATATAGTTATGAAGGACCTATAGAGTTAGGTTCTGTCATAGCTCATCAATGTGGTGCAGTGGGCCTGTTTTCATCGAAGGAACATCCTGATTTTATCATCCATGTATCGTGTAACGGAACTGTGCCATCTCTAGTGCGTGAACAGGATTATAACGATAACACCTCTATACAGAGGGAGTCTGTTGTGAAGAACTTAGCGCCTTCTAGAGAGATAGGCCCTGAAGAGTTATTAGATGATACGGATAGGTGTATGGTAGTCAAGCTGTTTTGTCATAGCTCCATACAGAATAAACTGGTGAAGACTACTATAGAGGGATCATCAGAATTATATCCGGAGTATGTTCATATCTGGGCTCTTTCAGGAATAGATACTGTAGAAGGGCGCAAAGTGATAGGCAGAGAAGTCTTATCAGAGCTTAGACATATATTGGGTGTGAAGGCTAGTTTATGGGGCACCTTGGTAGGCGTACGTCCTACTAAGTTGACCCATAAATTATGGGACTCCTTAGGTGATTTAGAGCGGGTTCGACAAGAATTGGAAAGCACTCATAGCATTAGCCAGGTGAAGTGGAAATTACTAGAGCAAGTGGCAGTGCTAGAGCGCCCCTATGTGACACATGTACAACAATCTCCTAAGGAAATTAGTTTGTATAGTGGCATTCCGTTCTGCGAAACTCACTGTACCTATTGCTCCTTTCCCTATGGGCTGATTCAGAACTATGGAAAGGTACAGGACTTTGTGGATGTCTATCATCGTGATATAGAACATATGAAAAAACTTGTTAATACACATGGTTTAGAGGTACAATCGTTATACATGGGTGGAGGCACTCCAACTAGTTTAGGAGATGGAGACTTTCACCATATTGTGCATGCATTGGGAGATGTGATTCCAAAGGGTCGTGAGTTTACTGTAGAAGCAGGACGTCCTGACTCGTTGAATGCGAACAAGGTTCAATCTATGGTAGAGGCTGGTGTTACTAGGATTAGCTTGAATCCTCAAACGATGCAAGATGAGTTGTTACGCATCATTGGCAGAGGTCATAGTGTAGCAGAGTTTCTATCTATGTATGAGTATGTGACAAGTCACACAAGTTGCTCTATCAATATGGATTTTATTGCTGGCTTACCACGTCAGACAGTAAAAGATATGGAAGAAAATGTGCAATACATTGAGCAGTTACGTCCTCATAATGTAACGATCCATACATTGGCATTGAAAAAAGGGAGCCCATTATATGGGAGCCACTTTGCCAATGAGATTCCTTCTGAGGAAGTAGTCCAAACCATGTTAGATGAAACTCATGAAGCTTTGTTGCAACTAGGCTATATACCGTATTATATGTATCGTCAACAATACATGGTGGGGCAAATGGAAAACATTGGCTACACCTTGCCAAATTATGAAAGTATCTATAATATACAAATGATAGAAGAACGTCAGTCCATATTTTCCATAGGACCAGGTAGTGTGTCTAAATGGATTGGAGGTACTGATTTTAGGCAACAAAAGCAATACATGCCGAAAGATGTAGATACGTATATTCAAGATATACAACGACTATTAGAGAAACGTACTATACTAAGTAATGAACATTGGAGGGACAGCTAGTGGCTATTCAAAAACCAAGAGGAACACAGGATTTATTGCCAAGTGTTCTAGGAAATTGGTACTATATTGAAAATACCATTCGTCGATTATGTAAGACGTATGGATTTGAAGAAGTTCGTACGCCTATGTTTGAAGAAACAGGCTTATTTTTACGCGGTATTGGGGAAACTACAGATATCGTGCAAAAAGAAATGTATTCCTTTCCAACAGGGGATAAAAAAGATCAATCCTATACATTGCGTCCAGAAGGAACGGCTTCTGCGGTGCGTGCCTATTTAGAAAATAAAATTTATGGCCAAGAATCCATAACAAAATGGTTCTACATTGGACCTATGTTCCGCCACGATAAACCACAAGCTGGTCGGTATCGTCAATTCCATCAATTTGGGGTAGAATTATTGGGTACGCAAGCCCCAAGTGCTGATGCGGAGTGTATCTCTTTGGTGGTGCAATTATTACGCGATTTAGGGTTAAAAGATTTAAATGTAGAAGTAAACTCTGTAGGTTGTCCAACTTGTCGACCTGCATATAGAGAAAAATTGATAGCCTTCTTTGAACCGAAAAAAGAAGAATTGTGTGAACTTTGCCAAAGCCGTTTATACAAGAACCCATTACGTATTCTTGATTGCAAAGAGGAAAAATGCCAACAATTGGCAGTAGGTGTGCCAGAGTTAAGTGAAAATTTATGTGAAGAGTGTCAAGAACATTTCCATCATGTAAAAGAATACTTAACAGCAGCTGGCGAGACATTCACTTTAAATCCACGTTTAGTTCGTGGGTTAGACTATTATACAAAAACTGCTTTTGAAGTACAGTACACCCCATTGGGTTCTCAAAGTGCGGTAGCTGGTGGCGGACGTTATGATGGTCTTGTGGAAGAACTAGATGGACCACATACACCTGCCGTAGGATTTGCGATGGGCATGGAACGTTTATTGTTGGCGCTTGAAAAACAAGGTTTATTGCCAGAACAAGAGCAAGAAGATTCCGTTTTTGTAGTGGCATTAGGCGAAATGGCACAAAAAGAAGCTTTCAGAATTACAAATGTTTTGCGCAATGCCTATGTGAAGGCAGAGATGGAAGGTTCTGGTAAATCTATGAAGAGCCAAATGAAGTATGCTAACAAAATTAACGCAAAATATGTTATTATAATTGGTGATAATGAATTAGCTGAAGGTAAAGTCATCTTAAAATATATGGATACATCTGAACAAGAAACTGTATCCTTAGCTGAGATTACAAACCGTATAACTGAGTTAGTGAAAGGAAATTAGAATGGAAACTATGAAAGGTTTACACCGTACTCACCATTGTGGGGCGATCGGTGCAGAACAAGTAGGAACAGAAGTGGTTCTTTGCGGTTGGGTAGAGCGCCGTCGTGACCATGGTGGATTGATTTTTATTGATTTACGTGACCGCTCTGGGGTTGTGCAAATCGTAGCATCTCCTGATCACAATATGGAGTCTTTCCATAAAGCAGAAGACGTACGTAATGAATATGTATTGTGCGTACGTGGTACGATCACAGAACGTGATGCAGCGGCTGTGAATCCTAACTTGCCAACTGGTAAATATGAAATGTACTGTGAAGAGCTTCGTGTATTGAATGCAGCGAAAACACCTCCATTCTATATTCAAGACAATATCGAAGTAGATGAAAATATTCGTTTAAAATATCGTTATTTAGATCTTCGTCGTCCAGAAATGCAAGCAAATTTGATTTTGCGTCATAAAGTGACAAAAGCAATGCGTGATTTCTTTGATAACAATGGTTTCTTAGAAATTGAAACACCAATGTTGACAAAAAGTACACCAGAAGGAGCTCGTGACTACTTAGTTCCATCTCGCGTAAATCCTGGTACATTCTATGCATTGCCACAATCTCCACAAATTTTCAAACAAATTTTGATGGTTGCTGGCTATGAAAGATATTTCCAAATTGCTCGTTGCTTCCGTGATGAAGATTTACGTGCAGACCGCCAGCCTGAATTTACACAATTGGACATCGAAATGAGCTTCATGAACCAAGAGCAAATCTTGAACATGCAAGAGCAAATGATTGCCCATGTGTTTAAGGCGGCACAAAATGTGGAAATTCCATTGCCAATGCCTCGCATGACTTGGGATGAGGCGATGAACTTATATGGTTCTGATAAACCAGATATTCGTTTTGATATGACTTTCACAGATGTAACTGATTGCGTGAAAGATACAGAATTTAAAGTTTTCCGTTCTGTAATCGACAACGGTGGTCAAGTAAAGGGTATCGTCGTAAAAGGTTATGCAGGAATTCCACGTCGTGAATTAGATGATTTGACAAACTTCGTAGGTATCTATGGTGCAAAAGGTTTGGCTTGGGCTTGCTTCAATGAAGATGGTACAATTAAATCTCAAATCATGAAATTCTTAGGCGAAGATACAGTGCGCAATATCGGTGCCACAATGAACGCAGAACCAGGCGATTTGGTATTGATGATTGCGGATAAGCCAGCTGTGGTAGCGAAAGCTCTTGGCGAGTTGCGCCTTGAAATGGGTAAACGCCGTGGCTTGATTGACGAAAATAAATTATCCTTCTTGTGGGTAACTGATTTCCCTATGTTTGAATACGATGAAGAAGATAAACGCTTTGTGGCAATGCATCATCCGTTCACATCTCCACGTGAGGAAGATATGGACTTGTTAGCCACAGATCCAGGTGCTGTGAAAGCTATCGCTTATGACATGGTATTGAATGGCGTGGAAATCGGTGGTGGCTCCATCCGTATTTACCAATCTGATGTACAAGAAAAAGTATTCAATGCCATCGGTTTGAGCACAGAAGAAAGTCGTTCTAAATTCGGCTTTATGTTAGATGCCTTTGAGTACGGTGCTCCTCCACATGGTGGTTGTGCCTTCGGTTTAGATCGTTTGGTAATGTTGATGGCGAAACGTCAATCCATCCGTGATGTGATTGCGTTCCCTAAAACACAAAGTGCTTCTGACTTGATGAGCCAAGCTCCATCTGAAGTAGCGCCTAAACAATTACGTGAATTACACATCAAAACAGATGTAACAAAAGAAAAATTAGTATAATCGAATTTGTCCAATAGAAAATTGATATACTTTTAAAGAAAGGAACGGTGTATTTCTTCTTGAAATGACCGTTCCTTTCTGCTATACTATGGGTAAAGAAATTCCTGCTATGTGCGTGTTATATCGCAGTTTTGAGCCAACATTTTAACTTAGGGATTCTCACTCTTGTAAGGGCGCTCTGCCTCTACGAGGACTGTAATCTTACAAGGAGGAAACCCACCTGCCTTTGCAGGATCAAAACACGGTATGGATACGGCATAGTGGGGCTTTATGTAACCGCCTAAGGGTGGTTTATTTTTTTTTGCATTAATAAGAACATATAGACTATATAACTGAATGCATGTATAATAAAGTACAGATGGTATTTGTCGTAAAATCAGGCTTCTGCAAGTTTGTAGCTTAGCTTGATCTTGTAAAGTATACAGGGATTGCTCGGTAGGCGTACCAAGAAGGAAGTCCGGGCATTAATTATGTATAAGTATATATGTTTGAACTACCGCATGCAGGGTAGTAGTTGTCAATGAACGATGGTAGATATAGGGGGTGTAAGAATGAATTTGTTTGAGAATATGGAGCCAGTGGATCCCTTTGAACCCTTAGCGGTTCGTATGCGACCACGTTCATTGGATCATTTCTTTGGTCAAGAGCAAGTGGTGGGACCAGGTACATTTCTTCGCTCCATGATTGAAGAAGATAAGGTGCCTTCCTTGCTGCTATATGGACCATCGGGAACGGGCAAGACTACGTTGGCCAAAATTATTTCGGAGTTAACTAGCAGTCGTTTCGTTATGCTGAATGCCACCAATGTAGGTATTGGTGAACTTCGCAGTACTATCGAAGAAGCGATGCGTATTCGTAGTTCTTTGCAACAACGGACTATCCTATTCTTAGATGAAATTCATCGTTTTAATAAAAGCCAACAAGATGTATTATTACCTTCTGTGGAAAGTGGTCAAATCATTTTAATTGGTGCTACTACAGAAAATCCTTTCTTTGAAGTGAATCGACCTCTGTTATCTCGGTTGCGTTTGCTTACATTAGAGCGATTAGATGCTACGGCATTAGTGGCAATCTTACGTCGTGCGTTAACAGATGAAGACTATGGTCTAGGTAAGAAAGCATTGATTGTGACAGACGATCTATTGGAGGATATAGGTCGTTTTGTAGATGGAGATGCCCGTATGGCTCTAAATATTCTAGAGCAAGTGGGAGCTATGGTTCGATCTGGAGGAGAAATTACCATAGACATTGTAGAAAAAGTATTGGGTCGCCGAGTGTATCGGTACGATAAAAAAGGGAATAATCACTACGATGTGATTTCTGCTTTCATTAAAAGTATGCGTGGCTCTGATCCAGATGCGGTCTTATATTATTTAGCTCGTATGATTGAGGCAGGAGAGGATCCTGTGTTTATTGCAAGGCGTATTATCATTTGTGCAGCAGAAGATATCGGGCTGGCAGATCCACAGGCGCTCGTCGTGGCTAATGCAGCGGCGCAAGCAGCGCATATGGTGGGCCTGCCTGAGGCTCGCATTATACTATCTGAGGCCGCCCTATATGTAGCCTTGGCGCCTAAAAGTAATAGTGCTTATGTAGGGATTGATGTAGCTATCCACGCGGTACGCCATAAGGAGCAAGGAGAAGTGCCGAAGCATTTACGAGATGCCCATTATGGAGGGGCAAAACAATTGGGACATGGAGTTGGCTATCGCTATGCACAGGACTATCCTAATGGGTATGTGGAGCAACAATATTTACCAGATCCTTTGGTAGATGAGCGGTTTTATAACCCTTTGGAACGTGGCCATGAACGTGAACTTGTGAAAGACTGGGAAGAACGCAAACGTTGAAGATATTCGATATACTTTCATAAGTGGAAATGGTATAATAAAGTGCTAAGGTATATGATAGAAACGGAATTTTGGAGTTGAAGATGGCAGAGGAAAAGAAAGGTAAGTCCTCACGAGGAGGGCAAAAGGTACAATCGAAACGATCTACTCCCTTAAAGGAAAGTAAAGCAGATACAAAGAAACATACCAAGACACAGACGAAAGGTATTCGGAGTGAGATTAAGGGCCTAATTCTTATGGGCTTTGCTATATTGGCTCTTATAGGTATGGCAGGAGTGGACACTGGTATATGGGGCAGTATCATTGGTGGCATTTTTTCCTATGGTTTTGGCTTAGGTGGCTGGATTGTTGCTATATGGGTCCTGTATAATGGCTGGTGCTGGCTATATAGAGGCTCTTTAGCAAAGATTACAAGAAAAGGCTTGCTATATACAGGCTTGCTATTTGTTGTATTAGTGCAACTGGTATTGTGGAAAGTACCTAACGGTGAGGAATTAAGTACTACAACACTGGCAGAGAATGGTGGTGTAGTTGGTGGTCTATTAGGCTCTCTATTTAGGAATTTAGTAGGAGATATCGGTGGTATTTTACTATCCGCTATTATGGGCATTGTCTGTGTACTAGGTATTACGAAATTGTCGCTACGTGAAGGTTTGCATAAGGCAAAAGATAAAGCGAGTGTGGGTCTCGAAATAGCACAAGAAAAAGCAACAGAAACAGCCAGTGCCATCCGAGAACAAGTACATGAGTGGCAAGAGGAATGGCGAGAAGAACGTCGTAAAGCTTATGATCGTGAAAAAGACACAAGATATCCTAAAACAGAGGAACTATCTGCGGAAATAGAATTGGAACCCGATGTAGTCGCTACAGAGGAAAGAGTGCATCCAGAAGCGATAGAGCTTAATAGGGATGAAACAATGGAACCACCGGTTCCTGACATCTATGAGGATGAAGAGGAATATATTCCTGAACCTCAGATTCGTGAAGATGAAGTAGTGACTAGTACTTCTGATATAGAATCAGTCGTAGTTTCTCCTATGGTAGATAATACAGAAGAAATTACAGAGGGTGCGTCTTTGCCGGATACATCAGGAGAGATATATACTACAGACGTAGATGAAGAATCTCAGGCGATGGAGGCGTCTAAGGAGTTAGAACCTATCACTCCTCCATCGTTTTTGCAAACTACAAGCTATGTAGAACCTTTAGTAGAAGTACCTACTATTGAAACTACGAAAGAAGATACAGCAGCAGTAGCGGTGAATACGGATGGTGTGGCTCGCCCTAGAACAATAGAAAAGCCTTACCAATATCCACCATTAACGATGCTTTCACAGGGAAAATCAAACCCTGTTACTAGCGAAGAAGTAGCTCACAATGCAGTTTTATTAGAAGAAACATTAGATAACTTTGGCATTACAGCGAAGGTGGTGAATGCCACCCAAGGGCCAACGGTGACACGTTATGAATTAGAGCCTGCGAAAGGGACAAAAGTAAGCCGTATTATGGGTTTACAAGATGACTTGAAAATGAGCTTAGCCGCCGTGGATATTCGTATGGAAGCACCGATTCCCGGAAAATCTGCAGTAGGCATTGAAATTCCTAATAAAAATGTGTCCGCTGTTCATTTGCGAGATGTGTTGGATTGTGAAGAGTTTCAGCAAGCTAGTGGAGGTATTCCCGTAGGCCTTGGTAAAGATATTGCGGATATGCCAGTGATAACGGACTTGGCTAAAATGCCTCATTTATTGGTGGCAGGTTCTACAGGTTCTGGTAAATCGGTATGTGTTAATACATTGATTTCCAGTATTTTGTTTAGCCGTAAGCCGGATGAAGTTAAGTTGATTTTAGTAGACCCTAAAATGGTAGAGTTATCCGTGTATAACGGTATTCCTCATTTGATGTTACCAGTGGTAACAGATATGAATAAGGCAGCTGCCGTATTACGGTGGGCAGTTCGGGAAATGGATGCACGGTATATGACATTGGCTACCGCAGGTGTGCGTAATGTGGCTAGTTATAATAAACAAAATCCGACAAAATCTATGCCTCTTATTTTGATTATTATCGATGAGTTAGCTGATTTGATGATGACTAACCCAGATGTGGAAGAATCTATTGACCGGTTAGCGGCGAAAGCACGTGCCGCAGGGATTCATATGGTATTGGCAACGCAACGTCCATCAGTGGATGTCATTACAGGTAAAATTAAAGCGAATGTGCCGAGCCGTATTGCTTTCACAGTGGCTACGCAAATTGACTCTCGCACCATTCTGGACCAAGCAGGAGCAGAACGCCTCTTAGGTCGTGGTGATATGTTATTCAATCCAATTGGAGCGAATAAACCGATTCGTATTCAAGGGGCTTTCATTTCTGATGAAGAGGTGGAAGAATTGATTGCTTTTGTAAAAGGACAGGGGCAGCCAGAATACGATGAAGTGATGATGGCAGAAACAGATAAAGGTGCTGAAAGTTCTGATACCATCAGCAGTGATGAGGAACAAGATGAATTGTTGGAACGAGCTGTACAAATTGTTCTGGAACAACGTAGTGCATCAGCTTCTATTTTGCAACGTAGATTGCGAGTCGGTTTTTCTAGAGCCGGTCGTTTAATCGATACTATGCAAGATATGAAAATTATTGGACCACCTACGAATAGTAGCAAAGGTCGCGATATTTTAATGGGAGAAGATCAAATCCGAGAATTATATTTCCCAAATTTTACAGTAGATTAGTGTAGTGTGCCATTTGCGTTATGTAGATGGCACCTATATGTATAGGAGGTTCTATGGCATCGATTGGCGAAGAACTTAGACGTGAGCGTCAACGACGCGGTTTAACATTAGAACAAATTGAAGATGTATTACATATAAAAGTAGCTTACCTACATGCCTTGGAGCATGATGAGTTTAATCGTATTCCAGGAAGTGTGTACACCAAAGGGTTCATCAAAAATTATAGTGAACTTTTGGGCTTAGATAGTCGTCGCTTGGTGGATACCTTCAAAAATAGAATGGGTGAATCCTTGACGATTCCCAAACGCAGAATGGTGTCAAAAGAACAAGATAAGAATGATACTTTTCGAGAGCAGGAATTGATTGAGGCACCAAAACAGCGGTTAACTTATGAAAGTCGTAAGGCAAAACGACAAAAAACGATGATGATAGAACGAGTTGTAGTAGGTGGGATTTTATTGCTGATTATTCTGTTTTTAGGTTGGCTATTTTTCGTGTAATACAGTATAAGGAATACTATGAAAGAACAATATTTAATTACTACAAAAGCAGAAATGGACGAACGAGGGTGGGCTGAACTTGATTTTGTCATTATCAGCGGAGATGCCTATGTGGACCATCCTTCTTTTGCGCCCACTGTGATTGGTAGGTTATTAGAGTCCTATGGATATCGAGTGGGCATCATAGCCCAGCCAGACTGGAATGATGTAAATGCCTTTAAGGTCCTGGGAAAACCTCGCTTGGCGTCCTTAGTGACAGCAGGCAATTTAGATAGTATGCTCAATAAATTTACGGCAGCCAAGAAACATCGCCGTGATGATGGGTATTCTCCAGGTGGCGAACCTGGGAGGCGCCCAGACCGAGCTACGGTGGTGTATGCCAATCGTATGCGAGAGGCCTTCAAGGGAGTACCTGTTGTCATTGGTGGTATTGAAGCTAGTTTGCGTAGATTTGCGCATTATGACTATTGGTCAGACACGGTGCGCCGATCTATTATGATGGATAGCAAAGCAGATGTCCTCATCTATGGTATGGGAGAAAAACAAATTCGTGAAATTGCTGAGGCTCTAGATAAAGATCAATTACAAAAACGATTGCCTGACATAAAGGGAATTTGTTATATTGCCAACACAGTACCAGAGAATGCCATTGAATGTCCATCCTATGAAGCCATATCAGCAGACAAAGACGTCTTTGCCAAAGCTTTTAAGATACAATTTGACGAGCAAGATCCATACTATGGAAAAACAGTGGCGCAAGGGCATGGCAATCGGTATATTATACAGAATAGCCCAGCCTTACCATTAACACAGGAAGAAATGGATCATGTTTATAGTTTGCCCTATACTAGAAAATGGCATCCTATGTATGATGCGGCTGGCGGAGTACCTGCCTTAGCAGAAGTGCAGTTTAGTATTACTAGCCATCGTGGTTGTTTTGGCAGTTGCTCCTTCTGTGCGATTACAAGCCATCAAGGACGAATTATTCAAAATCGTAGTCATCAGTCGATTTTAGATGAGGCTCACCGTATGACCACCATGGATGGATTTAAAGGTTATATCCACGATGTGGGAGGTCCTACGGCAAACTTCCGTCATGTTGCTTGCGATAAACAGCTGAAAGTAGGCGCTTGTAAGGGGAAAACATGTGCTGCGCCCAAAGCATGTCCTCAGTTAAATACGAATCATGATGACTATGTGAGCATTTTGCGAAAAGTACGTAAGGTAAAAGGCGTAAAAAAAGTGTTCGTTCGGTCTGGTTTACGCTATGACTATGTACTGGACGACAACAACAAAGATTTCGTTCGTGAATTGTGCGAGCACCATGTGAGTGGACAATTAAAAGTTGCCCCTGAACATGTGTCTGAGCATGTCACAATAATCATGGGGAAAGCGAATAAAAGCTACTTCTTGAAGTTTAAATCTTGGTTTGATGAGGCGAATCGCAAATTAGGTAAACAACAATTTTTGGTGCCTTATTTTATGAGTTCTCATCCAGGCTGTACCTTAGAAGATGCGATTGAACTAGCAGAGTTTTTACGAGATCAAAATATGGCTCCAGAACAGGTACAAGATTTTATTCCTACTCCGGGTAGCTTATCGACTGCTATGTATTACACAGGAATTAACCCGCTTACAGGTGAGCCCGTGTATGTGGCTAAAAAAGGTAGAGATAAAGCTATGCAACGGGCTTTGATGCAATATAAACGAGAAGAAAATTATGAACTAGTTAAGGAAGCCTTAATTAAAGCGAATCGTAGGGATTTAATTGGATTTGGGCCTTTATGTTTAATTCCTCCACGCAATATAAAACGAAATGCATCAAAATCTGACAGTAGTAGAACTTCTGCTAAAGGTGGAGTCAAATTAGCAAGTAGAGGAAAAGGACCTATGCAAGGGGAAGAACGTACAAATAGTGGTTCTAAAATTGGTATAGGAAATCGAAAAAATAAAGGAATGAAAAAAAGGAATTTTGGTTAGGTATCTCTAATAGGTAAAGGAGGTGAATCTATGAAACGGTTGCGATTGCTCATGGTGTATGTACTAGTAGTAATAGGTATGTTCAGTGTAGGCTTATGGCTCAATGATATGAAACAAGAGCAAGTGGATCAACGTGTACTTTCTACAAGGGCAGAAATTACTATCTATACAGATGGAGATCTAGAAGTCATGACGGCTATAGGACAAGCTTACGAAAAAGAAGCACAAGTAAGAGTCCATGTAATCCCCATACCGCAGAACCAAATGGGTACACGGTTAGCTTTGCCAGAAGCAGAGCAACAAGGGGATCTGGTGATTTCTACCAAACCCAATCTCAGTGAAGGAGTTGAGCATGGAGCCTTTCGTAGATTACCAGTGACCTTAACCCATGCGGTAGATACAGTATTCCACGGTCCTGATGAACAATGGGTAGGAATATGGTATGATCCCTATGTCTTAGCCTTACATGATACCTTTTATAGCAGTCAGGGAAAATATGTAAATACTTGGTTTTCCTTAGCTTATACAGGCCCCTGGCGTATAGCAATCACTGACTTTGTAGCAGATGCATCGTCGACTACATTATTACATAGTTTTGGTGCTATCTATGGTCTAGATGGTGCTATCTCCTATTTTGATAGTTTGCGGCCACGAATTGTGCAGTATGCCAAAGCCTTGCCATCTTCCGTGCGTATGGCGGCTATCGGAGATGTACAAGTCAGTGTAGGACATTATTCGGATGCCAAATTGTATGAGGTTCATAAATATCCTTTGACCATTCTATACCCTAGGGAGGGTACTCCTTATGATATGATGGGCGCAGGGATTTTAAAAGGATCCACTAATGTCGGTGAAAGTGAAGCCTTTGTGAGTTGGCTACTTTCAGAACGGGTACAAGCTGTATTGAAAGAGGCAGATAGGTATTATTTGCCGACCATAGAGACGGTGGAATCCCAGAAAGACCGTCAAGGTAATCACCTTGTGTTATGGAATGCAGGGATTGTGAAAGAAGAGCAAGATAAAATATTACAAGAATGGATACGACAAGTGCGTTTTAGAAAGGATACACCATGAGTAAGTTGTTAGGTTATATTAGTTTAGGTTGCGCCAAGAATTTGGTGGATACAGAGGTGATGCTAGGGGCTTTACAAGATAATGGCTATGAAATTACAGAAGAGCTAGAAAAAGCAGAAATTATTATTATTAATACCTGCACGTTTATCGAGAAAGCGAAAGAAGAATCAATCAATACCATATTAGAGGCTGGTCAATATAAGCAATATGGGGACTGTAAAGGCCTTATCGTAGCAGGCTGTTTAAGTCAGCAGTATCAAGAAGAATTGTTTACAGAAATTCCAGAGATTGATGCCTTAATTGGTACAGGATCTTGGAATCGCATTATGGAAGCTGTGGAGGCCATTCAACAAGGGAAACGTATTTGCATCATGGATAGCATGACAAATATGTATGATGAAGGTATGCCACGTATAATGACCACACCTGACTACAGCGGGTATGTAAAAATTTCTGAAGGATGCAATAATGGCTGTACCTTCTGTATCATTCCAAAGGTACGTGGCGCTTATCGCAGTCGCTCTATGGAGTCTATTGAGCGAGAAGTGCAACAGCTAGCAGAAGCAGGCGTGAAAGAAGTAGTACTAATTGCGCAAGATACTACGTACTATGGAGCTGATTTGAATAATGGTACGCCGTTGCTTTCAGAGTTATTGAAACGATTGGCGAAGATTGAAGGCATCGAATGGATCCGTATGTTGTATTTGTATCCTAAGCATTTCTCTGATGAATTGCTAGAAACCATCATGACAGAACCAAAGGTGTGCAAATATATCGATATGCCACTACAGCATATTAACAATACTGTGTTACAACGTATGAATCGTAAGGATACACGAGAAAATATTGTGACCTTGTTGCATAAAATTCGCAACCGCAGTGAGCATATTACACTGCGTACATCCCTAATCGTGGGGTTCCCTGGGGAAACAGAAGAACAGTTCCAAGAATTAGCGGACTTTGTAAAAGATATCCGATTTGACCATATGGGCGTGTTTACGTATTCCCAAGAGGATGGAACACCAGCAGGGGTGATGGATGATCAAATTCCAGAGGAAGTGAAAGAAGAACGGTACCATACATTAATGGCTATTCAAGCTCAAGTTTCAGAGGAGCATAATCGTGACTTAGAGGGTACCATCCATCAAGGTTTAATTGAAGCTATTGATGAAGTGGAACCAGGTAAATTCTTGGCTCGTGGTCGTTTGCAAATGCAGGCTCCAGATGTAGATGGTAACATGTATGTAGAAGATGTAACAGGATTGTCTGAAGGCGATATTGTGACTGTAAAAGTATCACAAGGTTTCGCTTATGACGTGGTCGTAGAAACTGTATAGGATGGTGATAGCATGATCGTAGAATTAATCTCTACAGGATCGGAATTATTACTAGGACATATTGTCAATACAAATGTAAAATGGCTTAGCGAAGAACTGAACAATCGTGGCTATTCTGTGTCATACCAAACGACGGTAGGTGACAATCCTGACCGTATGAAAGAAGTATTTCAACGAGCAGGAGAGCGAGCAGATATTGTGATAAGCTCTGGTGGCTTAGGAGCTACCCAAGGAGATATTACTCGTAAATCTTTGGCAGATGCACTTGGATTACCCTTGGTGTTTCATGAAGAAGCAGGTCGTGAGGTAGATTCTTTTTATGAGAAACAAGGTCGTGTGAAGCCTTATGAATCTGACCGAGATCGGTATTTACCAGAAGGGGCGAAGGTACTACATAATCCTGTAGGTGTAGCACCAGCAGTGGTAGTAGAACAGGATAGGACAATATATATTTTATTACCTGGTCCACCATCTGAATTACAAGGAACTTTTATAGAAAGTGTTAGCCCTTTTTTAACACAACGATTTGGAAATCAAGGGATGATTTATTCTGAACGGTATGCAGTATATGGATATCGTGAAATGCAATTGGAAACTCTATTGCAAGACCTCATCCAGAATCAACAGAACCCAACGATAGCACTACTGATTAAACGAGGATATATTGAAATTCGCTTAACTGCCAAAGGTGAGTCAAAAGCAGACTGTCAGGGAAAATTAGGCCCATGGAGGGCTATCCTCTTAGAACGTTTAGAAAATATCCGTAGCTTAGATACATCGGTGTTGGAAGACTTTCACAAGGTGGCACTAGAAAGAGGCATTACCATAGGAACTGCTGAATCTTGCACAGGCGGTCTAGTAGGCAAAACATTGACTGACTTAGGTGGTAGCAGTGGATATTACCAAGGTGGTATCATTTCCTATGCGAATACGGTGAAAGAACAAGTGCTAGGCGTATCATCAGAGACATTGGCAACACATGGTGCTGTTAGTGAAGGAACGGCTACAGAAATGGTAAAAGGTATATTTCGTGTATTGAAAACAGACTATGCCATTGCGACTACAGGGATAGCCGGTCCTGGCGGTGGCAGTCAAGAAAAGCCAGTAGGTCTTGTGTATATCGGTATTGGTACACCACGTGGGATTACTGTATATAAAGAGATATTTATAGGGGATCGTGATAGCATCCGTAAAAGTGTAGCGGAACGAGCGATTCAATATGTATATAAAGAATTAATAGAAAGGTAGAACAATGGCAAAGGATAAAGCAAAAGAAGCAGCAATTGATATGAAAAGCGGATCTCAAGAAGACCGTATGAGAGCCTTAGAAGGGGCTTTAAAACAAATTGAAAAGGACTTTGGTCAAGGCGCAATCATGCGCATGGGCGAAGCGGCTGATAAAATGAACATTGAAGTCATTTCTACAGGTGTGTTGGCCTTGGACTTGGCAGTTGGTGTAGGTGGATTCCCACGAGGTCGTATTATTGAAATCTATGGTCCGGAATCTTCTGGTAAAACTACAGTGGCTTTACATGCAGCAGCGGAAGCACAACGGAATGGCGGCGTGGTTGCCTTCATCGATGCAGAACATGCGTTGGACCCTGTGTATGCAAAAAAATTAGGCGTAGATATCAATAGCTTGCTAATTTCTCAACCAGATAATGGTGAACAAGGCTTGGAGATTACAGAGGCTTTGGTTCGCTCCGGTGCAGTAGATTTAATCGTTGTGGACTCTGTAGCGGCCTTGACACCTAAAGTAGAGATTGACGGTGAAATGACAGATGCTCACGTAGGCGTACATGCACGTTTGATGAGTAAAGCATTACGTAAATTAACAAGCTCCATCAGTAAAACTAGAACGGTTATTATCTTTATTAACCAATTGCGTGAAAAAGTGGGCGTTATGTTTGGTAACCCAGAAACAACTACAGGTGGTCGTGCCTTAAAATTCTACTCTACGATCCGTTTGGATGTACGCAAAGGGGAAGCTTTGACATCTGCTAAAGAACATGTAGGTAATCGTACAAAAGTAAAAGTTGTGAAAAATAAAGTAGCCCCTCCATTCAAAGTAGCCGAATTTGATTTGATGTTTGGGGAAGGTGTTTCCTACGAAGGTACATTGATTGATATTGGTGCGAATATTGAAGTTATCAAAAAATCTGGCGCTTGGTATTCCTATAATGGAGAGCGTATGGGGCAAGGTAAAGAAGCAGCTAAAGTATTCTTGAAGGAAAATCCTCAAATTGCTCAAGAAATTGATTCCATCATTCGTGATACATTAGCAGCAGAACCATTGAATGTACTTGGTCATGATGAAGAAGTAGATGACGTAGCGACTGCTGAAGCAGCGGATATGGAATAATGGCATTTCGTACATCGAAAGATCAGGAGTGGACCTTTGCATCAGCAATGGAACAAGCTTTACGTTTATTAGGGCCACGGTCCTTAAGCACTCTAGAGCTAAGGCGTAAATTGTCGCAACGGTCTGTACCCAGTGAACTCATACACGAGGTAGAAGAAAAACTTGTATCCTTATCGTATTTAGATGATGAAGAATTGTCAGAAGAAGCTTTGCGTGCCTATATGGAGGCAGAAAAGTATAGTACCTATTATATTCGTGAAAAAATGCGTGAACGAGGCCTTACTGTATCGTATGTGTTAGATGACTATGATGAATGGTCGGTAGCGGTGAAGTTGTTAGAACAACGGTTTCACATTTCGGATGAAGAGCGGTTAGCGGCCATCGAAGAGGGCGAAGAAGATAAGTTTAGTAAGAAAAAAATAATTTATTTATTGAAGAATCGTGGATTTGCTGTGAGTACAATACAATCTATCTGTTATGAATGGGGCCCCTACTTAGAGTAGGGGCTTTGTCTTGACATTCCACGGTGTATGAACTAAAATTAAAATAGCCTTAATAATAAGCAAAATAAAATTTAAAAGCAAAGTAGGCGAGAAACCGGGGAAGCGGATGTATCGACTTCTCCTTTTTTTATGCAAGTGGGAGGTGAACACGATTTTAGAATACAGCATTATTGCCGTAGTCATGGTATTAATTGGTCTTGGAGTAGGCTATTTATTGCGTCGCAATATTGCAGAAGGTAAGCTAAACAAAGCGGAAACAGAAGCTGCACGTATTGTTGCTGATGGAGAACGCTTAGCGGAGTCTAAGAAAAAAGAAGCGTTATTGGAAGCAAAAGAAGAAATTCATAAATTGCGTGCTGATGTAGATAAAGAAAATCGCGATAGACGTAATGAATTACAACGTCTTGAACGACGAATTTTACAAAAAGAAGAGCAATTAGACAAAAAACTAGACAGTATTGAACGCAAAGAGGAGTCCTTGCACCACAAGGAACGCAATCTAGAAAAAGCGGAAGAAAAAATCGAAGTATTGCATCAACAACAAATGGAAGAGTTAGAACGCATTTCTAGCTTAACCTTTGAGGAAGCAAAACAAATTTTATTGACAAAAGTAGAACAAGAGATTCGTCACGACACTGCTGTGATGCTTAAAGATCTTGAGCAACAAGCAAAAGAAGAGGCGGAAAAGAATGCTAGAGAAATTATCTCTATGGCCATTCAACGATGTGCAGCTGACCATGTAGCAGAATCTACAGTATCTGTTGTGACATTGCCAAATGATGAAATGAAAGGCCGTATTATCGGTCGTGAAGGCCGTAATATTCGTGCCTTAGAAACGTTGACGGGTATCGACTTAATCATTGATGATACACCAGAAGCAGTTATTTTATCCGGATTTGATCCAATTCGTCGTGAAGTGGCACGAATTGCCTTAGAAAAACTCATTGTAGATGGACGTATTCATCCAGCTCGTATCGAGGAAATGGTTGAAAAAGCACGCCGTGAGGTGGAAACAACTATAAAAGAGGCGGGCGAGCAAGCTACTTTTGAAGCGGATGTACATGGCTTACATCCAGAAGTGATTCGTATTTTAGGTAGACTAAAATATCGTACTAGTTATGGACAGAATGTATTAAAACATTCTGTGGAAGTATCTCATTTGGCAGGTATGATGGCAGCGGAATTAGGCTGCGATGTTGTACTGGCTAAACGAGGCGGTTTATTACATGATTTGGGCAAAGCCTTAACACATGAAATCGAAGGATCTCACGTGGAAATTGGCGTAGATCTTGCCAAAAAATATCATGAAAGCGCATTGGTACAAAATTGTATTGGTGCTCATCATGGTGATGAAGAGTTTAAATCTGTAGAAGCTGTACTGGTGGCAGCAGCAGATGCTATTTCTGCAGCACGACCAGGTGCTAGACGCGAAACATTAGAAAATTATTTAAAACGATTATCTAAGTTGGAAGAAATCGCAGAATCTTTTGAAGGCGTTGAAAAATGCTTTGCTATCCAAGCAGGTCGAGAGATTCGCGTTATGGTAAAACCAGATAAAGTGGATGATGTGGAAGCGAACTTATTGGTACGTGACATCATTAAACGAATCGAAAATGAATTAGAATATCCAGGACAGATTAAAGTTGTGGTTATTCGTGAAACACGAGTCGTAGATTACGCGAAAAAATAGTCTACATAAGTGGTTGGAGCAGCCTTTGGCTGCTCTAACTTCTTTTTTTTCACACTATATATGAATTGCATATATAGTGTGAAGAAAAAGAAAGTATTTCCAAGTAGGAGTTTTTTAGTTTATGTAGAATAGTATAGATAGAGAACGTATACATAGACGTTATAGTTTGATGTATACAATGTTGTACATAGCTTAGGAGAGTGACATGAGCAAGTTTTTCAATGATGATATAATTGAACAAGTCAAAAATGCCAATGATATTGTATCTGTCATTTCTGAGCATATTCCATTGAAGAAGAAAGGGAAAAACTATTGGGGTTGTTGTCCATTTCATAATGAAAAGACGCCTTCCTTTAGTGTGACCGCTGACAAGGGCTTTTTTTATTGCTTTGGTTGTCGAGAATCGGGGAATGTCATCAGTTTCTTGATGAAGTATGATAATTTAACTTTTCCAGAAGCTATAGAGAGATTAGCCAATCGTGCTAATATTGCTTTGCCAGAACGAACTGTATCATCATCAGAACGAAAACGTATGGCTCGCTTGGAAGCTATGTATGAAGTGAATGAACTAGCTACAAATTTCTTTCATAATTGTTTAGTAAAAACAGAGTTGGGAAAAGAAGGTTTAGACTATTTGTTAAAACGGGGCCTATCCATGGAGACTATTACTAAGTTCCGCTTAGGGTTTGCTCCAGATGGATGGGATAAGCTATACAGTGCATTTACAGGCCGAGGTGTAGACCCTAATGTATTGCTAGAATTGGGATTGTGCCGTAAAAATGAACAAGGTAAGATATACGATTATTTTAGAAAACGTGTGATGTTTCCTATCATGGATGGAAAGGGGCGTGTTTTAGGTTTCGGAGGTCGTGTTCTTGACGACAGCAATCCGAAATATTTGAACTCCCCAGAAACGGAAATATTTAATAAAGGACATCTACTGTTTGCTTTTTATCAATCGTACCGCACAATTCGTGAGAAGAAACAGGCCGTTCTCGTTGAGGGTTATATGGATGTACTGAGTTGTCATAATGTAGGCATTACGAATGTAGTAGCATCGCTAGGCACTGCCTATACGAAAGACCACGGTCGGCTATTGATGCGTCAGGCAGAGGAAGTGGTTCTTGCCTATGATATGGATGGGGCGGGTCGCACGGCAGCTAAACGTGCCATCGAGTTATTGCAAAATACGGAATTTTCTGTTAAGGTAGTATCTATGCCTGATGGAAAGGATCCAGATGATTTTATTAAGAACCATGGACCGCAAGCGTGGCAAGAGTTGGTGGATACATCGCCAAGAGATTTTGAGTTCTTATTAAATGAAAGCTTGAGCCGTCACGATACTAATTCAGTGGAAGGGAAACGGGCTGTTTTGGCAGATATATTTCCTTTCATTGCAGGACATGAAAGACAAGTACAACGTGATGAATATTTAAAGGCTTTGGCGTTACCTTTGTGGTTAGATGTGAGTGCTATTATTACTTACTTTAGACAGTTTCTTCGACAAGGAAACATAGAATTAAAAGAACAGGCCGTGAACGTGCCTAAAGAGACTTTCACAGATGAAGAAGAATTGCTGTACTGGGTAGGTAAGGATACGGATATATATACCTTGGTGAGCCAGTATATAGGTGTGGAAGATTTTACGCATCCTATGTATCGCGCCTATTATGAAAAGTTGGGCAATCTGGTAGCTAATGGTGAAGGTTTGTCGGATGTCCTCTTAGAGGAATCATTAGATGCTGAATCTTGGCATATGTTTGGCAAATGGTCGGTTTTGATTGACCGAGAAATGAATGAGGAGTTGTTGCACACTTTAATTCGGAGTGTGCGATTAAAATCTCTTCGCAATCAATATAAGGAGCATAGTCGATTAGCAGACCAATTGAGTCGTGCTAATAATCCTAGGTTTATAGAAGAATTACGAATGTGTCAGGATTTACAGGAATTGATTAAACAGTGGTCTTGATGTAGTGAAAGGAAGAGCACAGTGGCAAAGAAGAAACAATCGCAAGTGCAAGAGATTATAGCGGTTTTATTAGAAGAGGCAAAGCGGGACGGTGTCATTACGTCAAAACAAATTTCTGATGCACTTTCAGAGCAAATGGAAGTAACCGCAGAACAACTGGATAGCATGTATGCAGTGTTTAATAATTTAAATATTGAAGTAATTCAAGAGGGCGAGCACGATTCAGATAATGAACTGCCGATTCATGATGATGAGTTGATGGATAAAGACCTTGAAGTGGAAGTTGATGTAGATGTGGAACATTTAAGCAGTGACATCGACATCACTGAGGAAGATGATGAGGAGGAAAAAGAGATCAATCTTGACTTGTCTATTCCTGAAGGGATGAATATCGATGACCCGGTGCGCATGTATTTGAAAGAAATCGGTCGTGTTCCATTGTTATCTGGTGATGAAGAAATCATATTGGCACAACAAATTGAGGCAGGAAATGCAGAAGGTGCTAGCTACAAAGAAGTACGCTTAGGCAATAGTGCGAAACAAAAATTGATTGATGCGAACTTGCGTCTTGTAGTTAGTATTGCAAAACGCTATGTGGGCCGTGGCATGTTGTTTTTGGATTTGATTCAAGAAGGTAACTTAGGTCTTATCAAAGCGGTTGATAAATTCGATTATACAAAAGGATATAAATTTTCTACTTATGCTACATGGTGGATTCGTCAAGCTATTACGAGAGCTATTGCTGACCAAGCTAGAACGATCCGTATTCCTGTACATATGGTAGAAACGATTAATAAATTAGTGCGTATTCAACGCCAGTTATTGCAAGATTTAGGCCGTGAACCAAGCCCAGAAGAAATTGCGGCAGGTATGGGGATTACGGTAGAACGTGTTCGCGAAATTCAAAAAATTTCCCAAGAGCCAGTCTCTTTGGAAACCCCAATTGGAGAAGAAGAAGACTCCCATTTAGGGGACTTCTTAGAAGATAAAGATGCAGTAGCTCCAGATGATGCAGCTAGCTTTATCTTGTTACGTGAACAAATTGTGGAAGTATTTAGCTGCTTAACAGATCGAGAGCAACAAGTGCTAGAATTACGGTTTGGTTTGAAAGATGGTAAACCACGTACATTGGAGGAAGTAGGCCAATTCTTTAATGTAACACGGGAACGGATTCGTCAAATTGAAGGAAAAGCGTTAACGAAGCTGCGTAATCGTGGTAAACGAGATAAAATTAAAGATTTCTTATAATATGAAGAGTTCATAATACATAGGTGTTGCCATAGTTGAGAACTGTAACCGACATAAATTTCGGGGCAGTTGGTTATAGTCTCACATGTTAACTTATAGATGGAGGAAAGTTGATGATTTTCAACTTTCCTCTGTTTTATATTTGAGTGCTGATTAGTATTCTTTTTTTACAAAGAAAGATAGAAATAATAGATATACTTATGTATAGGAATTTTATAAAAAAATACTTGCTATTTAATAATTGTATGGTATAATTATGTATAAATAATCATAAGTAGTGAATATATTGTGGGAGGTAATTATGATTAGTATGAAAAAACTAGGTCTTATCCTATGTACAGCTGTTCTTAGTGTAGGTTTACTAGCTGGTTGTGGTAGCGATAAAAAAGAAGTGCAATTAACGCAAACAGCAGGAGTGTTGAAAGTTGGTTCTGAAACAACATTCCCTCCATTTGAATTTGCAGAAGAAAATACGAATAAATACATTGGCTTCGATGTAGATTTAAGTGAAGAAGTAGCAAAACGTTTAGGCTTAAAGCTAGAGTTTGTAAGTATGGGATTCGATGCGTTGATTCCAGCTACACAATCTGGCAATATCGACATGATCGCAGCGGGCATCAATTCTACACCAGAACGTGAAAAAGCACTAACATTCTCTGAGCCATATTTCAAAGAAGGTGGTTTCATCACTGTTGTTCGTAAAGACAATACAGATATCAAAAAAATGGATGACCTTGCTAACAAACGTGTAGGTGTTCAAATTGGTACAGTGCCTGTGGAAATGGCAAAAGCAATCCCTGGTACAGATGTAAAAGAAATGGATTCCAATAGTAATATCTTTATGGCATTACAAGCAGGTACAATTGATGGCGCTATCATCGATCAAGCTGTAGCTATGTATTATTTGAAACAAGGTGCGGATAAAGATCTAAAATTGGTAGGAGAAGGCACACCTGCACCTCCAACCGTATTAGGATTCAATAAATCTAACACCGCATTACGTGACAAAGTTAACGAAGCTTTGAAAGCAATGCGTGAAGATGGAACGTATCAAAAAATTTACAACAAGTGGTTCGCTAAGTAGTTCCGCTATGTAGCCTGTGGCGGTTTAACTAAATAGGAAAAAGGGAAGACCGTAACACACCCCTTCTCAAACTATACAGTGGTTATGTTTGTTCAGGGGTATGTTACGGTCTTCTTGTGTTTGTGTAATTTAGGTAATAAGAGGCGCCACAAGGCTACTACGCATAACTGCGTTTCTCAGTGGGTAGTTTGTGGTGTTTGTTCGGAGCACATCGTGCTCTTCTTGTGTTTCGGTAATTTAGTTAGTAAGAAACGCCAGAAGGCTACTACTCGCAACGGCGCGGCTCAGTTTATAGGGTGTGCGCTAGTTTGATGTATTCTCGGATACGTTCGCAAGAGTTATGAAAGGCTTCTTGTTCTTCTGAAGTTAGGTGTAACTCTAAGATTTCTTCGATACCGTTTTTGCCGATGATGGCAGGGACGGAGGCAAAGACGTTGTGCTCGCCGTATTCGCCTTCTAGTTTGCAGGAAAGCGGTAATACTTTTTGTTCGTCGTGGAAATAAGCACGGATGATTTCTGTAACGGATGCAGCGATACCAAATTCTGTGGAGCTTTTTCCAATAAGGACTAGGTAGCCACCGTATTTCATTTGTTCTACTACAGCGCTTTCGTCAAATGTTGGGAAGCGGTGAGGAAGTTCTTGTTGCAGTTCTTTCAATGGTTTGCCAGATACGGTGACGTGGGACCAAGGGACCATAGCGCTGCCACCGTGTTCGCCCATGGCGTAGCAAGATAAAGAGCGACGGTGTACGTGGATTTGTTCGGCTACTAATCGTTGTAGGCGCGCCGAGTCTAAGGATGTGCCGGAAGAAATGATTTTATGTTTTGGGTAGTCCAAGTATTCTTGTACATAAGCCGCTACCACGTCAGCCGGGTTGGAAATGCTCACGATGAAACCGCTGAAACCAGAGGCTTTCACACGAGGAAGAAATTCACGTAATACTTCTACGGTGGAGCCTAGTGTATCTAGTCGATCTTGTTCGGGGGATGGGAGTGGGCCAGCAGAAATGACGAGAATATCGCACTCTCCGATATCTTCAGGTTCACAAGCGATAGCTTCTACACGATGTGGTAAGTAACTTACAGCATCGTTGATATCGGTGGCTTGGGCGATGGCTTTATCTTTGTCGATGTCCACCATGTATAATTGGTCAACCTCGCCTTGTGTAGCAAGGGAAAATGCCACGTGGGAGCCCACATGGCCGGTGCCGATGATGGCAACTTTGCGTAGTTCTATAGACATAGTAATCCTCCTATTTTTTTTAAATGTAAAAGTAAGTTATTAAATCGTAATATGTATTAGGATAAAACTTTTAGGGGATTCCGTCAACACGTCTCTTGTGATGCTATGCAGCCTTGTAGCGTTCGTAACTGAATAAGATAAAGGGAAGACCGTAACACACCCCTTCTCAAACTATACAGTGGTTATGTTTGTTCAGGGGTATGTTACGGTCTTCTTGGGTTTATGTAATTTAGCTAGTAAGGGGACGCCACAAAGGCTACTACGCTTAACGGCGTTCCTTAGGGAATAGTTTGTTATGCTTGTTCAGGAATAGGTGGCGCTCTTCGGCGGGGATAAAGGGAAACTTATAAACGCACCTTGGTTTCCTAGGTTGCATAGGTTCTGTTCTTAATTGGTATAATACATGAGTGTCTGCTTATGTATAAGACTCGGAAATGTATAGTATAATAAGTTTATGACACGATTAGAACTTAAACAATTAGCGAATGAACTGAATATTCCGGAGGTAGGTGTGGCGCCTTGGCCGTTGCCGATGGAGGCGTCGGTGCATTTGGATACGCCTTATCCTTGTCCGTTTACGAATGGTACTATTGAGGAGCGGCTGCAAGGGTCTGCGACGATGCGTTCACCACGGTCTGCCATTGTCTGTTTGTTCCCCTATTATGTGCCTAGGGAAGGAGTTACGAATGTAGCTAGGTATTGTTGGGGTGATGATTACCATATTGTGGTACGTCAATATTTGGAACGGTTGGTAGCGGTCTTGCGTGAGCGGTATCCTGAGGAGATGTACGAGGTTCACTGTGATACGTCTCCTTTAGCAGATCGTTATATGGCATACTTGGCAGGCTTGGGCTTTTATGGGTGGAACCAAACATTTATCAACCCTACATGGGGTTCCTATACGGTGATTGGTACCATCATGACGACCTTGGAGTTACCGCCTTCCAAGCCTCTTAGTGAAAGCTGCCTCCAATGTGGGGCTTGTTTGCGTGCTTGTCCTGGCAAGGCTTTACAAGGGGACCATTTAGATTACCGTACTTGTAAAAGTTACCTCACCCAGTGTAAAGGGGAACTTTCAGAGGCAGAAGTGAACATTATCGGAAAGACGCCCCTCATTTTTGGGTGTGATGTATGTCAAGAGGTGTGCCCTCATAATCAGGGCATCCCAATGACACCTATCCCAGAGTTTCAAGCCGTTGAACCCTATATTGAGGTGGATGAACTAGAGGGAATGACGAATAAAGAATTTAAAGCGAAGTACGGTCACAAGGCATGGGCTTGGCGAGGGAAAAAAGTATTACTTCGCAATGCAGAGATTGTTAGAAAGGAAACACATGAAGGAAAGTAAGTCGATTTCATTATTCTTAATTATATTGTTAGGATTGCTCACAGCAGTAACGCCATTGGCTACAGATATGTATTTGCCGGCCTTGCCGATTATGCCTAGAGAACTGGATA
Organism: uncultured Veillonella sp.; assembly: GCA_963544145.1. GTDB lineage: Bacteria > Bacillota > Negativicutes > Veillonellales > Veillonellaceae > F0422. The sequence continues at coordinate 4,784 of CAUUEA010000007.1, read as the reverse complement.
CATCTGCATCTAACATTCAAATGACCATCGGTATTATGACGATCGGTATTGCAGTGGGACAACTGTTTGCAGGTCCTATCAGCGATGTGCTAGGTCGTAAAAAACCGCTCATTATAGGGAATCTACTTTGCGTGGTAGCCACCATATTATGTGCCTATGCGCCGAATATTGAAGTGCTCTTGTTGGGTCGTTTCCTACAAGGTGTGACGGGCTCCTTTGGTGTGGTGATTTCTAAGGCCATTGCTCGTGACTATGCATCGGGACCGGCTTTGATTAAGTTATTGGCATCCTTGATGATGGTTAATGGATTGGCGCCTGTTATCGCTCCATTATTGGGTGGGCAAATTTTAATGTATGAAACATGGCGATTCATTTTCGTGGTGCTCGCAGGATTTTCCCTAATCTTGCTCATAGGGTCTGTCTTGTTCCGTGAAAGTTTACCAAAAGAACAACGGGTAGCAGGCGGAGTTCAAGAGGCGATTAAGAATTACAAAATCTTGCTACAAGATAAAGCTTTTTTAGGACAATGTGGTATTCAATGCTTTGCCTTTGGTGCCTTTTTCTGTTACATTAGCGGCTCTTCCTTTGTGTACCAAAATATCTTTGGTCTCGATGCGCAACAATTTAGTTACATATTTGGTATCAATAGCTGTGGCATTATTCTATTCAGCATGATTAGTTCTCGCCTGAGTAATGTCATTAAGGATTACCAATTATTACAAGGCAGTTTAACAGTACTCTTCCTAGGATCTGCTTTGTTCTTAGGTGCAATGGTACTGCATCTGCCGTTTTTAGTGGTCACTACGATTTTATTCTTTACTGTAGGCACCGTATCTCTATTCGGGGCTGCTAGTTTCTCGATGGCCATGGCGGATTATGGACATTTGGCAGGTAGTGCGTCTGCTTTATTGGGCTTTTTCTCTATGATGTCTGCTGGTATTGTGTCACCTATCGTAGGGATTGGAGGTTCTCATACGGCGATTCCTATGGGGATAACGATGGTGGTGTGCGCCGTGATAGCACTTGTGTGCTATGACCGATTTGCACAACCAAGTAGATAGAAAAAATTAGCCCTCTGTCATTGACATGACCATTGCTTGTCATGTATAATAATTGAGTCGTAGTTTGGGTACGCCCAACTATTGCAAGCCGCATGAAGAGGTCAGTAATATCTGGCTTCGGCTAGATAACCGCATTCAGCGAGTACGAATACAAGGAGGTGTCATAATGTACGCAATTATTAAAACTGGTGGTAAACAATATCGCGTTTCCGAAGGCGATGTAATCACTATTGAAAAATTGGATGTAGCAGCTGAAGGAACTGTTTCTTTTGACGAAGTTGTAACTGTAGTTAAAGACGGTGACGTTAAAGTTGGTACACCACTTGTGGACGGTGCAAAAGTTACTGGTACAGTACTTGAACATGGTAAAGCGAAAAAGATCTTGGTTTTCAAATACAAAGCGAAATCCAACTATCGTCGTCGTCAAGGCCATCGCCAACCATTCACTAAAGTTCGCATCGAAAAAATCGAGGCGTAAGTATCATGACTCACATTGATGTGAAACGCAATGCATTAGGACAAATCATAGAATGTCATTTTCGAGGGCATGCCGAGGCAGGTCCCTACGGAGAAGATATTGTATGTGCGGCCATATCCATGCTTTCACAGACATCGATCTTAGGGCTTCATGAGGTGGCTAAGCAATCCATGGAGTACCAAATAGAAGATGGTGAGTTACATATCCTGCTTTCAGAACCTATTACTGAGAGTGGACAAACTATATTAGAAACGATGCTTCTTGGTATCAAGAATGTAGCCAATCAATATAGTGATTTTGTTAGAGTGAGTGAACAATAGGAGGTGAACTACATGTTATTCAATATCCAATTACAACTATTCGCATCTAAGAAAGGTGCTTCCAGTACAAAAAATGGTCGTGATTCCGAGTCCAAACGTCTTGGAGTTAAATGCCATGATGGTTCTACTGTAAAAAGTGGTAACATTCTAGTTCGTCAACGTGGTACACATTTCCATCCAGGCGCTAACGTAGGTATCGGCAAAGATGATACTTTGTTTGCATTGGTTCCTGGCCGTGTAGCATTTGAACGTGCTGGTCGTTATAATCGTAAAGTTTCTGTATACCCTGTAGAAGCTTAATCATAACACATATGAGAGGTCGCTAGATAGCAGTATCTAGTGACCTTTTTTGTTTGCATAAAGAAGGAAACTTTCAAAATGAACAAATGAATAGATGTATATTTCTGTTTATGCATACATAGTATTAGTATTTGCTTTCATAATGCACACTAATTTTATATACATTGATTCATAAGTGGAGTATAATAAAAGAAAGACTATATCTAATAAAATCGGTATAGCGCTTATGTTAGGACAAAGCCTAGAAAGATGTAGGCTATCATAGATCTACTAAGTCAGTAGAAAAGGAGTTTACTATGTATGATGTACACTCTTCCAAGGCGGAAGAATTTATTAATCACGAAGAGATTCTAGCCACATTACAATATGCAGAAGAGAACAAGGAAAATCGTCCTTTATTGGATGCCATATTAGAAAAGGCAAAAACTCGTGTAGGATTGAATCACCGTGAGGCAATGGTATTGTTAGAATGTCCATTGTCAGAATATAAGGAGAAATTATTTGCCTTAGCAAAAGAAATCAAACAAGCGATTTATGGTAATCGTATTGTGCTATTTGCTCCTTTGTATTTATCTAATTATTGTATCAATGGTTGTGTCTATTGCCCATACCATGCAAAAAATAAGACTATCACTCGCAAAAAATTGAACCAAGATCAAGTCCGTGAAGAAGTGATGGCGCTAGAAGCAATGGGTCATAAACGGATTGTTATTGAATCTGGTGAACATCCGTTGGAAAATCCGTTGGAATATATCTTGGAATGTATTGATACGATTTACTCCATCAAAAAAGATAATGGAGAAATTCGTCGTGTCAATGTGAATATCGCCGCTTGTGAGGTGGAAGATTACCGTAAATTGCATGAAGCAGGCATTGGTACATACACATTGTTCCAAGAAACATATAATAAAGAAAACTATGAGGCTCTTCACCCAACGGGACCTAAGAGCGATTATGCATACCATACAACGGCTATGGACCGTGCTATGGAGGCAGGCATCGACGACGTGGGCATTGGTGTTCTTTATGGATTGGAGCACTATAAATATGACTTTGTAGGCTTGTTGATGCATGCAGAACATTTAGAAGCGAAGTTTGGTGTAGGTCCACATACTATTAGTGTGCCTCGTATTTGCCCAGCTGATGATATCGATGTAGATGATTTCAGTAATGCTGTACCAGATGATATTTTCGAGAAAATTGTAGCCTTGATTCGCGTATCTGCACCGTATGCAGGTATGATTATGTCTACTCGTGAAAGTCAATCCATGCGTGAACGTGGGTTAGCCTTGGGTATTTCCCAAATCTCAGGGGGATCTCGCACATCCGTTGGTGGCTATGTAGAGGAAGAACCAGAAGAGGAAAACTCAGCGCAATTTGATACGAGCGATCGCCGTTCCTTGGATGAAATCGTGGAATGGTTATTACAATTAGGCTATGTGCCTAGCTTCTGTACAGCTTGTTATCGTGAAGGTCGTACAGGTGACCGATTCATGGCACTTGCCAAGAGCGGACAAATTTCCAACTGTTGCCAACCAAATGCGTTGATGACATTGAAAGAATATTTACTAGATTATGCAGATGAGGACACAAAAGCTGTGGGTGCATCTGTGATTGACGTGCAATTAGACTCCATTAAGAATGATTTGGTAAAAGAAAAATCAAAAGCCTATATTGCGCAAATGGAAGAGGGAGAACGGGACTTCCGATTCTAGTCAAAACTTGATGCATAAGGTATAATATTTAATATATAGTGTTTATATATTGAAGTTATAAACAGAAGTTTGTGGGAGGACAGAATGGAACAAAAAGAGATGGTTGTTGTCGTTGACTTTGGTGGTCAATATAACCAACTGATCGCGCGTCGTGTACGTGAAAATAATGTGTATTGTGAGGTATATCCGTACAATAAGGCATTAGCAAAAATTAAAGAATTACAGCCAAAAGGTATCATCTTTACAGGTGGTCCTGCTAGCGTATACGAAGAGAATGCTCCAAAAATGGAAGCGGAAGTATTTGAACTTGGCATTCCAGTGTTGGGTATGTGTTATGGTATGCAATTTATGGTACATACATTGGGTGGTCATGTAACGTCTGCGGAAACACGTGAATTTGGTAAAACACCAACTCAAGTAGACGTGTCCTCACCACTATTTAAAGGACTTTCAACAGAAGAAATCGTATGGATGAGCCATGTAGATTATGTGGCAAAAGTGCCAGAAGGTTTCAAAATTGTAGCACATACAAAAGATTGCCCTGTAGCAGCTATGCAAAATGAAGAGCGCCGTTTGTACGCTATGCAATATCATGCAGAAGTGTTGCACACAGAACACGGCAAAGAAATGTTGCATAACTTCTTGTATGAAGTATGTGGATGTACAGGCCAATGGACAATGGCAAACTATGCGAAAACGGCTATCGAAGAAATTCGCAATACTGTAGGCGATGGTAAAGTATTATTGGCATTGTCTGGCGGTGTAGACAGCTCTGTAGCAGCAGCGTTAATCTCTAAAGCGGTAGGCGATCAATTGACTTGTATCTTCGTTGACCATGGTTTAATGCGTAAAAATGAAGGCGACGAAGTAGAAGAAGCTTTCAAAGATTCTGGCATGCACTTTATCCGCG